>JALVGO010000105.1 GCA_027029065.1 Sulfurovum sp. | reverse complement strand
CCTATGTGATCCATAACAAGCAAAAAAGGAAGCACATCGCGTCCCCGGTTTTGGGTACGGTAAAGATGCATGTCCGGATATGACTGCAATAGTTTTGCTGCAATATCATTGTCTATATGCGGGGGGATAGTTATATGGAGATCAAAGGATATATTCAACTGCTTGATATAGGTTTCGATTTCAGACCAGATATCCGGATAGAAAAGATGACAGATAATAGCAATCTGAGTAGTAGAGGGGGCAACAGGTTCGGGGACACCTTCTATCATTTTATTATCGATATAATAGAGTTGCACCATAGGTTTTTTCAAAACGGACCGCCTTTTATTGTATTATCATAGTATTGATCAGACTGAATGCAGAAATGCTCATGCTTTCAACCCTTTTATATTATTTTTCATCATCAGTGTTGACATATACATTATTACATCGGTTAGAATATTTAGAAGCCGAACAAGCAACACTGCAAAGATAACAATGTTTGGTGTAATACTGATATGCAAAAATGTTGCAATTGCAATAAACGTTCCCTCTCTTACTCCCAGTCCACCTGAGGCACCGGGAGTGGCAAAGCCTATCAGCCAGCTGATAATATAAATGCTGATACACTCAAAAAACAGTGCTATAGTGATATTTTTTGAGAGAACGGCAATGATGATACCCAGCATAATCCCCTGCATTGAAATGGATACCAAGAGCAGGAGATTGATCTGTATCTTCTTCTTCATCGGGAGGGAGGGGTATGTATAGTACACTGCAACTGCCATAATGATACATGATAGCACCATTAAAGTCAAGATATATACCGGAATGTGGTCTGCAAAAAGTGCAAAGAATGTACTGGCAAAAATAGTTGCGGCAAGCAGTAAAAATGAGAATAGCAAGGAGACTTTTGCCATATCTTTTTGATTGATACCGAGAGAGGATGCAAGGGCTTGTCTTCCAACAAAATGAAATACATTTCCTGGAAGGTATTTGGCGATCTCGGTTTTGGAAAAATAATAATAGGCAGTTTTGTAGTTAAAAAACTCTGTAGCATAGTTATGCAGCATAAATTGCCAGGCAAATATGCCAAGCATGACCGAGAAGAGATTGATCAACAATAGTAACGGCAATATACTTCCAACCTCTCCAAACTGCTCTAAAAATGAAGTAAATGTATATTCCTGGGTGAGTTTGTAAACTACAAAGAGCAGTCCGGCAACACCAAGAAGTTTTCCCAAAAGTGTTGCAATCTGTTTAAACTGCATCTTATGCATGATTACAACTTTTTTCCAGAGGGGTGAAGATATGCTCCTCCATAATAGTTCGTGCCCGTTTGTTGCTGAGTTTTGTCTCATAGGAGTGCAATGCCTGTTCTCCGACTTTTTGAAGAAGATCTGTATTATTTTTGATCTCTATGATTCTGTCGGCAAGGGTTTGAGGATGAATATCCTGTACAAAAAAGATATCATGGTTATCTATAAATGCCTCTTTCATAGCATCGGTTGCCAGTGTGAGATGCGGTTTTCCTACCCTGAAAGCGTCGTTGGTTTTGTTCAATACAACACTGTTGGCACGTTCTCCTGTGTTGAAAAGCCCAAGGTTGATATCACAGGCATTGTAGTAGTAGTTTAGATCTTCAAGGCTCATGAAACCTTTAAACTCAATATTGTACAGGTTGTATGCCTTTGCAAGTGTCTGGCATTTTTCCAGATCCGGTCCTTTGCCTATCATAAGGAAAAAAGTATCGTCTCCTTGCTCCTGAAGGATACGTGCCGCTTCTATGATCACTTCGGTACCGTGCAGCGGAATATAGCTGCCGACATAAAGTACAGTAAATTGTGGTTTGTAGCGTTTTACTTTTTGTGGTTTGACATTCTCTTCATTGATCGTCAGAGGTACTCTGACAAATTTCTCTTCAGGTATATCGTAGGTTTTTGAAAGGGTTTCAATAAGTTTATGGGTGTCGACAATAACATAGTCTGCAAGCTGGAGTGATCGCTTTTCGATCCAGTAGGTGAGTTTGCCGAGTATGCTGTCTGGTTTGTACACTTTTCTGTCGTTGCACATCATATCGTAGATGGAGAGATAGAAGTCAAATATAATGGGTTTTTTGGTAAACAAACGCAGGTAGATGACAAGAAAATGGCCCATATAGCTGACAAAGAAGAGGTCTTTCCCTACTGTTTTGAACGGAAGGCGGGCAAGAATACTCGGAATTCTGGAGGCATAGCTTTTCCCTTCGGAGATACATTCGCTGTAGTCAAAACGTTCACGCAGTGTTTCCCTGTGAAATCTGTTACGTGATATTGTCGGCTTGTCTGCGCAGGTAAAGAGTACTTTCATCTACTTTCCGGTCTTCTCCAAAGAGGCTTTCATCTGTTCAACCCGAAGTTCCTCAAGCAGTTTTCTGTTGACTGAAAGCAGGTCAGCGATAAAGGCAATAAGACCTGTCTGAAAGCCCATTCCCATCAGGACACCTGCCAAAATGACTGACTGTATATGCCCGGAACCGTCTCCGGTAAAGTAGAAGTACAGGTAGCGCAGTCCCAAAATCAGTCCCAAGGCAAAGAGAACAGCAGCTATACTCATAAAAAATTGAAACGATTTGTACACCACGGAGATGCGTACAATGGTCACGACCGATTTTTTGATGTAGTTTGGAATGCTTGAGAGCAGTCTTGAAGGTCTGAGATCCTCATTGGTACGGATGGGAACAGAGGTAATTGCCATGTTCTTCTGCCCAGCCTGAATGATGGTTTCCAGTGTGTAGGTATAGTTGTTATAGACATTAAGCTGCATCGCACATTCGCGGCTCATTGCCCTGAAGCCGCTGGGCGCATCAGGGATGTCTGTACGGCTTGCTTTTCTGACCACCCATGAACCGAGTTTCTGCAGAAATTTTTTGGCAGGAGAGAAGTGCTCAGTCTTGTCAATAGGACGTGCACCGATGACATATTCGGCCTTGTGCTCCAAGATCGGCTTGACAAGCTTTGGAATATCTTTCGCCTCGTACTGGTTGTCCGCATCGGTATTGACAATGACATCGGCACCCTGTCTGAGACACTCTTTGATGCCTGCCATGAAGCCTTTTGCAAGCCCCTGATTGTGTTTGAAGTCAACGATGTGGTCTACACCGCACGCTTTGGCGACCTTTACGGTATCGTCCGTGCTGCCGTCATTGATAATGAGCCATTCAACGGTATCAAAGCCTTCGACTTCTCTTGGCAGTGCACCCAGTGCGATGGCAAGGGTTTCGGCTTCATTGTAGCAGGGTATCTGGATGATGAGTTTCATGAACAAGGCTCCTATCGGTAGTATTGCAAAAAGTAAAAGAAATCAGAATAGATCGCCTGAATACAGATCAGTATAACGGCACCTGTAAAGAGAAAGCTCTTTTGAAAACGTTCCGCAAAAATAGATGACATTATAGCAAAACCAAACATAAAGGGCAATAAGTAGCGCGGCTGGAGACCGCCAAGATAACCGCTGTGCAGATGTGCTTTGTAAGAGAAAAGATATTGGATCACAAGCACGGCAAACAGTGAAAGTAAAATGATCTTCCCAAGCAGGCAGTAACTGTGCTGTGTTTCTGTTTTTGTGCACGGCATAAAGAGTGCGGCAAAAGCAAACAGATGAAGGATCAGCAGACCACTGTAACCTACCCAACTCTCTTTTGTAAAGGAGTGGTGGGAGTGAATCCCAAACCAGCCTCCCTGAATATAGTGCAGCATACGTTCACCCCACTGCAGAGGGCTAAGGTGTTGTCTATACTGTTCCGGCACGAAAAAAGGAGAGTCAAGATATTGTGTAGGATGGGTAACATTGAATGTCGGTACCAGTGCATGGTAATGAAGTGTTATGGCAAGCTGATAGTAAACAACAGGGATCAGCACAAGGGCAAAAAGCATGATATGCCACCGGTTGAATATCGGTTTTTGCCGTGTTGCAAGCAGGTAGACAAGATAAAAGAGCAGGGCAAAAAAGATGAGTATGGCATCTGTGAGTTTGCTGAAATAGGCAATCAGTATCCCTATAGCAAGGAGCAGATAGGTAGCAGTAGTGTACTGTTTTTCCAAAAGCCGCACGAATCCGAATGCAAAGAGGGATGCCCCAAGTATGGCAAGGGTATCGTTTGAGATACTTGCTCCAATGTAGGCAAACATAGGAACTGAAGAGAGCAGGGAGAGAAAAACAAAGTCTCCAAGTACACTTAAATTTGCATGAAAGCCTATGGCAAGTATAAGCATAAGTGCCAGCAAAAACAACATGATACTAAGGGTACGGAAATTGTCGACATTCTCTCTGGGAGAAAGATGCTCATCATAGGTAAGGTTCATGAGCTCATAATAGAGTGGAGGATGACTGAGATAGTTGCCCCTGTGCTTGTTGTTAAGCATCACCATATGTTCGTAGTCCGGTATGAAGTGGTGGTGTTCGTGTACCGAGACAATGTAGGAAAGGTGTGCCAGTTCATCAGGCGGATAGCTGAATCGTATGTGATCTTTATAGTAGACGGTTTTAAAGAGCGTCAATGCCAAAAAGAGTGCATAGAGGATCAGTTTGGCTGTAGGTACAGGTTCGTGGCGGTAACGCAGATAGAGATGAATACCAAAAGCAAGAAGCAGATAGAGTATCAATGCTGCAACAAACAGTGTGATATGGGATGAGACAGTGCTGGCTGTCAACTGTGTATGTAATAGTAATGCAAGATTGGGATCTTTGCCGGTACTTTGAAAAGAGACCTCTTTGTTGCTATGTTTAAACTGTACAATCTGAGCACCAGGGGAAAGAGCAGTCAGCGGAACAGTACTGTAGAAAGTGTGAAACCATTTATGCTGTACAAGTTCAATACGCGTAATGTGTATATCTGTTTTACGCATGGCAGGGTCGAAACGCAAGTGTGCAAGATATTGGCTATCTGGCAGTACGAATGTATAGCGGTTGTTTTTAACACTGACAGGCTTGAGGGAATGCTGTTCACTGTATGGCTGATGTTCTTTGGCATAATAAAGCTGTGGATGAAGCGGATGTTTGTCGCTGCTGTACATTTGCACAGTCAATGTTGTAGTGTTGTTCCAATAGAGCAGAAGGGCAAACAGAATGCCAACGCCTATTGTCGGCAGTAACAGGTAGCGGATTAGGGTTTTAGACATGGGAAAAAACTTTCATCGTAAAAGTTCAAATTGAATGTTGCGCACATTACACTTCTTTGGGGTTGATTTGATGATATTATACTCATTATTGTATGAAGTTACAGTTAGCTGCGATGTAGCAGGCGTTTGAGCACCTGTCGGATGAAGGGAGGGATTATACGTGTTAGTCTTCCCCTTTTTGCTTGCGGCAGGGCAGTTGTTTCTGCAAAGCGTGCCTGCAGTACCAGAACCCAGTCTTCAAAGGTAGGCAGAGGAGGGATGTCCCACGCCCCCTCTGCCGTGGCAGTGACCATGCCCAAAGGGTAGCGCTGTGCCGTTCTTGGGTCCCAGAAGTAGGCTTCATAGGCGATATGGGCTTCGAGAGCAAGCAGTGTATATCGCCGAGACCATGGGTAGACCGGGCCATAGAAGTAGACAATACGTAGAACCTCATCTATGCCGGCGACATACGGTGTCTCGCGTTCTGAATGACTGCCTGAAGGCGTGATCCAGTCAGGTCTGGGGTGTATGTGTTCCCATGGCAGTGTTTCAAGAAAGGCTTTGGCAAGCCCGATCTGTCGTGAGCCAGGCAGGTCTATGGCCTCTTGCCAAGGGGTATTCCCCCAGCAGCCGCCGTGTGGCGAGGGGCCAAAAGGGGTATTGGGTGTATTGACCTGCCAGATACCGTTGGCGCCGTAGGTAAATCCGGCTGCACCGCCGAGCAGACTGCTCCAGAAAGCAAAACGCTGCATCTCCGCCCCTGTATCGTGGATGATCCCCTCATAGTTTATCTCCCCCATGACAACGGGCATTTCAGGAGCTCTTTGTACTGCCTGATGCAGCAGCTTTGCTCCCCAGAAGATGCTTTTGTATCCGTTGTGTCCCGCCTGGAGCAGTTCAAAGTCAAGTAGTTTTGGCTGGGTGATCTGGTCACGTCCCACCTCGGTAGGATGAATAGTGACTGGTCGTTTGAAAGGATCCCGTTCACGGATGAAACGTACGATCTCTGTCCAGCCTTTGATCTGTTTTGCTTTGTCCTGTTCAGGTGTTTCGCTGAGGTAGTAGGGCATAGCTGCCTCCCCGGCGGCACACCAGACAACAGGGTAGGCTCCCCAGCGGGCGATGAGATACTCCCAGTGCCGGCGCATATTTTCCTTACCCATCTTAAGTAGGTAATATCCCCATGCACCTACGATGCAGGGGGTGAATCCTTCGGAGACAAGGTGGGCGATGCGAGCATCCGCCTCATCGAAAAAGGCAGGGTTGATGCGGGTAAACCCCTTCTCCCAGACGAACCCGCTTTGGTTGGCAGCCCGTGGATCGAAGGCGTCCATATCGGGGTAAAGTCCAGCTACCATGAGGATGACATTGAAGCCTTTTGCTTTTCTGTCCTGTGCCAGTGCATGAAACTCTTCAGGATAGCGCAGCCGGTCACTCAGTCCCATCCACCAGGTATCTCCAAGCCACAGAAAGGGATCACCGTTGTCATACCGGAGTGTGCGCTTGTCTGGATTGACGGCAAGCGCTTTGTGTGTTTCTCTTTCTGAGGGGTTGATATGCAGAGTATGTGTGATGTCATGGAGTGAGGAATTGTGTTTGTCTGAGCATTGGCTGCGTACGCTGTAGGTGCCCGTCTCAGGCGCACTAAACCGTACACTCCACCGTTCTTCGCCTCTCCAGAATGCAGGTACCTTCCATCTCCGTTTGCCATTGTCGATGATGACCTCAAGGGTCACATCATTGAATGGATCGGTATAGTGGATTTTGGAAATATAGTCCCATTCGGCAAGTTGTCCGGAAGAAGTGGTGATCGTCATTGAGACTCCTGTCTTTAAGCTGTTTTAGAGCCAATCAGCCAATATATGTTCCCCCACTCTGTCACAATTATCAAGGTGTAAAACAAAGAAAATCTCTTTGTTTGGCATCAGTGGCGTTTTGGGCACAAACTAAAATCTTCTTTATCATGATTTAGATTTGGATTATAGAAGGGGTCGCCATTGTCTAAAATAGTGTTGTGTCTGGCATAAAGCGCCTCTTTCTCTGTCTGGAAACGTGCAATCTTTTCCGGTGTCGTCTCATATCCTCTCGAGACAGACTCATGATGGTACATTTGTGCATACGGTGTAAAGAGATTGTAGTATCCTGCTTCCATAACCCGCAGACAGAAGTCCACATCGTTATAGGCAACTTTGAAGTTCACTTCATCCATGCCACCCACTTCGCGATAGATGCGTTTTTTGATCATCAGACACGCAGCGGTAACGGCACTGACATTTTGTATGACATTGAGACGGTTAAAATAACCGGGGTTTTCTCTTGGGTAATGCTTGTGAGAGTGTCCGGCATATCCGCCAAGACCGATGATAATACCTGCATGCTGAACAGTATCATCAGGATAGTAGAGTTTCGCGCCTACACATCCAATTTCTGCTCTTTGGGAGTGTTCAAGCATTGCTTCGATCCAGTCTGGGCTGATGATTTCAATGTCATTGTTTAGCAGCAGTATATGCTCGCCTTTGGCATAGGTATCGACTGCATGATTATTGATCTGTGCATAGTTAAAGGGCACATTGTATTCGTAAAACTTTACTCTTGGATCTTTGCTTTCAAGCTCTGTCATGCAGGTAAAGGTCGACTCTTCCTCAGAGTTGTTGCTGATACCAATGATCTCGTAGTTGGTATAGGTCGATTTCTCAAGTATGGAATTGATGCACATCTCAAGCAGCTCGGGTTTGTCTTTGAACGGAATGACAATACTGACAAGCGGATTGTTTTTGATAGTATAGCGAACCCTGAAATAGTGGTGCATGTTGCCATATTCAACGCTGCCGTCAATGCCTCTACGCCACAATGTTTCTTCAAGCAGTTGTTTCCCCCGTTCCAGTGCTTCGGGTTTTGCTTCACTGTTAAGGCTGGTTGAACTCTCCAGCATTCTCCAGTGGTAAAGCACTTTTGGGATGTGTTGAATGGTGGATGCTTTCTCTGTAAGTCTTAAAAAAAGTTCATAGTCCTGGGCACCGTCGTAGGCAGGATTGAAATGTCCAACCTCATCAAGAAGAGTACGTTTAAAGCAGCTGAGATGGGTGATATAGTTGTGGGAAAGCAGCAGATCAGGGGAAAAGTCCGGTTTAAAGTGAGGATTGATATATTCTCCTTCCGGAGAGATAAAGTCTTCGTCACTGTAAATGAAATCAGCGTTAGTATCATTGATGCATTTGACCACTTCATAGAGTGCATCGGGAGTGATCTCGTCATCATTGTCCATTAGCATGATATATTCACCTTGTGCAGATTGAAGCGCAGTATTCGAAGCCCCTGAAATGTTAAGATTCTCCTGCAATCGGGTGACTTTTATCTTGGGATTGGAGATCGACTCAATATAGGCAATGGTCGACTCGTTCGTGCTCTTGTCATCAGCGATGCACAGTTCCCAGTTTTCATACCATTGTGCTTCTACCGATTTAAGTGCTTTTTCCAGCCATTTTGGATCGACATTGTAAACGGGCATTACTAAAGAGATGAGTGGTTGTTGATCAAATGCTGCTATCTCTTCTTGTATTGTGGTGGTAAGTTCCGGTATTTCATAACTGTATATATATGGAACTGCATTTTCATGCTTCAAAGGTTTTTGAGGTTCAACAAGTGTGTTTGTCCTCTTCTGTGAGAAAGGATTAAATTTTTGTATTATGTGTTTCAAACGGTTTTTTAGACGCATTGAATCAAGCAGTTGGTCTTTATAGGCAATTACCTCTCTGGCATAACTCAGTTCTTCGCCTATATTGTTGAGTTCGACCATAAGTGTAGTCAGTCTTTGATGCAAGTCTGTGATCTCTTTGTCTTTGTGTTGTAATTTTGTATGGAGTCTTTTTATCTCTTTAATGTTGTTGATTGTCGATTGCTGTCTCTCGTACAACGCTTCAAAAAGTACACGAATGTTGTCCAAATAGAGTTTTTTATGATTATGGAATATCTGTTGGTAGGTATCTATTTCTCTACTGCTGTCGGCTTGTAATTGGGTCGTACGGGATGTTTTTTTGATACGGTAGCTAAAGAGAATTTCAGGAATTTGATATACCTCTCTTCCTAACTCAAGGAGAGAAAGCCAAAAATCATAATCCTCATTTCCTTGACGCATATTTTCCCGGTATCCACCTACTTCTTCCCAATCTTTTTTTCTGTACATCCCTGTAGCAAAGATCATATTGCTGACAAGTATTTGGGGGAATGCATAGGGGGGAAGTTCCCATTTGCCCTGTTTTTCTCCAAAGAGTTCTGCTTCACAGTAGACAATGCCGATTTTCTCATTGGCATCAAGTACAGCTTTCGATTTTTCGAGATAGGTCGGGGCGATCTTGTCATCGGCATCAAGTGGCAGAATGTATTTCCCCTTTGCCTGTGCTATGCCTTTGTTCCTTGCAACGGCTGGTCCGGAATTTTCTTCAAGTCGTATGAGTGTCAGGTTTGGGTGCGAGAGTTTGTCAAGTGTGTTGTGTGTGTGATTGTCTGTAGAGGCATCATCAATTATGATAATTTCAAAATTCTGTATAGTCTGTGCTTCCAAAGATTGCAGTGTCTCTTCAATATAGTCACCGTCGTTGAAACAGGGGACTATAACGCTGATGGCAATAGGTTCCGGCATGCTATACATCCTTTTGGGGTAGTTTTTTCAGCAGATATTCACCTTTGCTGTAAAAGGTAGAGTGGAAAGGTTTTGAGGGGCTTTCGAAATTGACATTGATCACTTCAATACCTTTGATCATATCAAGGAATCTATGCTGTATGAGCGGAATGGTAGGAAACTCTACCGAAGTACCGAGTTTGTAAACGTTCTGTTTCAGCGGCAGATTGATCTTGGTTGTTACAACGACAATATCCCCTTTTGAAACGGAAGGAAAATCTATACCGTCTTGTGTGTTGATCCATGCCAAAAGCTGTTCACCGTCAAGGCTGAAGAGCGTCGTTGTCGCTACAAAGGTAGGTAGATCTTCATTAAATTTGATGGACATTTGAATATAGTAGTCCTCTTTCGAGACCAAGTGGTCTGTTTTGTTGAACTGAAGATCGAGTACAGCATAGTCCAGAATCTCCGCACCACCGTCTCCGTAACGTGTCATGCCCTCTTTTTCTGTAATAGAAGGGGCTGTCGCAACGATAACCGGTATCTCCTCTTCGGTGAATGCAATAGTGGTTTCGGAAGTATCGTATGCCTTGCGGTTTGCCATCTCTTTGAGCTGTGCATTGGCAGCCTGCTGGTCATCACTGATATAACGGTCTACGACTTCACCGGCATCTCCGATTAGTACTGCTTTACCGTTTTTCAGGTAAACACCTCGGTTACAGAGAGAACGTACGGCATGGATATCATGACTGACAAACAGGATAGTTGTACCTTCTTCCATCAGACTGGTCATTTTGGCGATACATTTTGCCTGGAAAAGCATATCGCCTACACTTAGCGCCTCATCAACGATAAGGATCTCTGCATCGACATTGATGGCAACAGAAAAAGCAAGCCGAGCGAACATCCCAGAACTGTACATTTTGACAGGCTGGTAGATAAACTCGCCGATATTGGCAAATTCGGTAATCGCATCTACCTTTTTATCCATCTCTTCTTTGGTAAATCCCATCAGGGTACCGTTAAGATAGATATTTTCCATACCTGTCATTTCAGGATTGAATCCAGCACCAAGTTCCAACAGTGAAGCAATCTTGCCATTGACAGCAATATTGCCTTCTGTGGGGGTCAATACGCCGGTAATGATTTTTAACAGTGTCGATTTTCCTGCACCGTTTTTCCCGATAATGCCGACGGTTTCTCCCCGTTTCACCTCAAAAGAGATGTTTTCCAGTGCATAGAAATCATGATGGTAGCTTTTTTTAAAAGGGTTGAGAGCCTCTTTCAGTCTGTCCTGAGGTTTGTCGTACAGATGATAGATTTTGGTTAGGTTTTCTACTTTTATCGCTATATCGTTCATTTAGAGTACATCCGAAAAATGGGGTCTTAGTTTTTTAAAGGTCATGGCACCAAGTATGAAAATAACGGCAGTAACGCCCCAGTAGTAGAGGGTCATATGCATATCTTCCCAAAACCATTTATGGTTGATCATACTGTCTCTGTATCCATCAATAATATAGACAAGCGGATTGAGTTGAATGATCCAGTGGTACTTTTCTGGGATCATGTTGATAGACCAGAAGATTGGTGTCAGCCAGAAGCCAAACTGTATGAACATCGATACGATTTGTCCCATATCCTTGAAAAAAACGACCACCGAAGAGGTGATCCATGATAAACCGAGAAGCAGCACGGAAACTGCGAACAGGTAGTAAAAAACCTGTAGCCAGTAGAGGTTTGGCATGTATCCGTAGTAAAGAAACATACAAAACATAAAACATATAAAAAAAAGATGCACAATCAGTGCGGACAGCAACGGGATAATCGGTAAAAGACTGATACGGAACACCACTTTTTTAACCAAAAAGCTGTTGGCGATGATACTGTTCGTCCCGTTGGCAAGACCTTCTGCAAAATAGAACCAGGGGAACATACCGCTGACAAGCCAGAGGATAAAAGGGAAATCATGAACCGGTTGTGATTTGAACCCGACCTGAAAAACGAACCAGAAGATCAAAATGGTAGCTGTAGGCTGAATAAATGCCCAAAGTGCACCGAGAAAATTGCCGACATATTTCTGTTTGAAATCATTTTTAGTTAATGACCATAAAAGTTGTCTGCTGCTAAAGATTGATTTTAAAAATTCGAACACCTTGTCAGATCCCATTTACATGTAATGTGTAATTATAACGGAAGTTGGTTAAAATGCCTCGTTTTCAAGCTATCATGGTAAAATTTTGATGATAAAGAGTAAAAGGCATGGGGAATGGCACAATATCTTGATTTAACACTATTGTCAAACAGATCGCGTATTGTATTTTTACTGATCTATCTTTTTTTGCTTGGAAGCCATTGTTGTGACTATTCACTTTATCTTTTTGCAGCTGCCGCTTTGTTCTTCATACAAAAACAGCAGATCCGGAGTAAAGAAGTTGCTGTATTGAGTCTTTTCATACTTTCACTATATATAACATGGATCTTCCTGGATAAACAGCTTTTTTATGATGTTAATACTGCCATACGTTTGTTTTCCCAGGGGGCTCTGATGTGGGTGATGTATCCTCTCGGAGCCGGTATTGCACCGCTGTTGTCCACAGAGAAGCTTTCTGCTGAACGGGTGATTTTTTATGTACTTTTTATCTTTTTTATTGCCTATACACTCTCTATTGCCTACAGTTATATGGCAATTCCACAGGATCAACATCTGTTCCCGGACAAGGTTGTCCCAAACGGTATGCATGTATGGTTTCTAAATGAGTATAG
>JALVGO010000104.1 GCA_027029065.1 Sulfurovum sp. | reverse complement strand
GAATAAAAGGGCATTTAACACATTTCTTAGTTGAACCTTTCGTTCCACACAAACCAGAAGAAGAATACTATGTAGCTATTACAACTGATGAGGATGAAGATATTATTTATATGTCAGCTTTTGGTGGAATTGATGTTGAAGAAAACTGGGACAAAGTTGTTGAGGTTAGAATACCTATCACAGCTTCAGATGAAGAAATTAAAAAGCTTATAGAAGAAAATGTTCCTGCTGAAATAAAAGATAAGGAAAAATTTGCTGACTTTGTATACAGACTTTATAAACTCTTTAGAGACCTTCACTTTGCATATCTTGAGATTAACCCGCTTGTAATGGTTGGAAACAAAGTTTATCCTCTTGACTTTGTTGGAAGAGTTGATGATACTGCACAGTTTGTTGCAGGAAGAAAATGGGGAGAACTTGAATTCCCTGCAGGATTTGGAAGAGACCTTTCCCCAGAAGAAAAATATATCAAAGAGATGGATGAAAAATCCGGTGCATCATTAAAGCTTACAATCCTCAACCCTGAAGGAAGAATATGGACACTTGTTGCAGGTGGTGGTGCTTCTGTTGTTTATGCTGACACAGTTGCAGACCTTGGATACGTAAAAGAGCTTGCAAATTACGGTGAGTATTCAGGAAACCCATCAAGAGCAGAAACAAGGGAATATGTTAAAACTGTTTTTGACCTTATGACAAGAAGCAAGCATCCAAAAGGACCAAAAATCTTAATCATTGGTGGTGCTATTGCTAACTTTACAGATGTTGCTAAAACATTTGAAGGTATCATAGATGCCATGAAAGAATACGCAGACAAACTCAGAGAAGTTGGCGTGAGAATATATGTAAGAAGAGGTGGTCCAAACTACGAAGTTGGATTAAAAAGAATTAAAGAAGCAGCAGAGGAACTTGGTCTTCCAATAGAAGTATATGGACCAGAAACACACATGACTGAAATAGTTAAAAAAGCTATTCAGGAAGCTGAAAAAGAAGCAGCTTAAGCAGGAGGGCTTCCTGCCCTTTTTAAAACTTAAAACAAGAAAAGGAGGTTTTTAAATGAGCAAACCTGATTACTTACTTTTTGATAGGAACACAAAAGCAATCTTCTGGAACTTAAACAGAAACGCTATCCAGAGAATGCTTGATTACGACTATGTAGTTGGAAGAGAACCATCTATTGCTGCAATTGTTGCACCAACCCAATCAAGAAAATTTGATAAGTTTTTCTACGGAACACAAGAAATAATGATACCTATTTATAAATCAACAACTGAAGCTGCAAAGGACTTTCCAGAAGCAGATGTTCTCTTGAACTTTGCTTCTTTCAGAACAGCTTATGATGTAACAATGGAAGCCCTTGACATAC
>JALVGO010000103.1 GCA_027029065.1 Sulfurovum sp. | reverse complement strand
GACCGGAGACGGAGCTTCTGATCGACCATGCCGCCAAGATCATAGAAAGAGAGAACATCGCGTCCATTGCCGAGATAGGCGTAGGCAGCGGAGCGATCAGCATCATCCTTGCACGCAAGTTTCCGCATCTGCATATCATCGCGACCGATATTTGTGATATGCCGCTTAAGATCGCGGCACAAAATGCAAAACATTTGGGAGTTTCGCAGCAGATAGAGCTGCGCAAAAGCAACCTGCTCGATGAGATTTCTGAGTCTGTTGAGATGGTAGTTTCCAATCCGCCATACATTGCTCAAGATGCCCTTTTGGAAGCCAATGTAGCTGACTATGAGCCCAAAGAGGCACTCTTTGGCGGCAGGGTGGGAGATGAGCTTTTAAAGCAGATTATCCTTGAAGTGAAACAAAGAGGCATCAAGTGGCTGGCGTGTGAGATGGGGTATGACCAGAAGGCTCCCATCCAAGCCTTTGTTAATGAAGTTGGAGTACAATCCGTTACATTTTACAAGGATCTTGCGGGACTTGATCGTGGATTTGTGATAACATTTGAGTAGGTAGCAGGTAGTAAGTAGTAGTGAGCAGTGAATCTAGGGTGCGTAAACACGCACCAAAAATAGGTAAAAAATATAAAATCTGATATTTAGGTAAAAATATCAAAAGAGAAACAAAAGGAAAAGATATATGAAGCCAATATTTAGACGTGTAACGATTGCGTATCTCATGCTGCTTGGCGTAACACTGGGAGCAGGGCTCTTTGCAGGGATTGTGGTGGCACCGGTGACATTTCATACCCAGCAGTGGCTTGGCTTGGATGCATTGAGCCATTTTCAAGAGGGGCTGATCATGACGCAGAATTTTGTACGGCTCTCCTATCTGGTGGATTTTACAGTGATTGCCGTGGTGCTCTACGAGGGCTACAAGTACAAAAAGTTCGAGCGTGATACCATTACGCAGGTGGCGACTTTTTTTGTGATTGCAACAGGGTTGATGTTTGGACACTACTATCTTCCTGATATCTTGACTATGCAGCTTGCAGGAGAGAAGATGACCCAGTCTGCTGCATTTATCGCTACGCATAAAGGGAGTGAGATCAACTTTAAGATCTTTGCGTTGGCATTGCTTGTGTTGATGGTGAGGAATATGCAAAAGGCATGTAAGTGATGAGCGTTGAGCGCTGAGGGGTGAGGATTAAGGATTAAGGTTTAAGGTTTAAGGATTTAGGTGGGGTGCGTAATCACGCACCGAATACTACATTTTGTAGGAGAAGATCGTGAATAAAACATTACAACATCCGTTTGATCCTATTGTTTTTAACGATACGCATATCCTAATACTCGGCTCTTTCCCTAGTATCCAGTCGTTTGAAAACAACTTCTACTACGCCCATCCACGCAATCAGTTTTGGAAGATACTCGAAGCAGTGACAGGGTACCCCGTCAACAACCGTGACCAGAAGATCTGGCTGCTCAAAGAGATGGGGCTGGGGCTTTGGGATATGATAAGTAGTTGCAGTAGAGCAAACTCGCTTGATAGTTCGCTTGAAGATGAGGTGGTCAATGACATTCCGGCACTGCTTGAGTCCTACCCCTCCATCAAAAAGCTGGCTTTTACAGGCAAAAAAGCCCAAGCACTCTTTGAGACACATTTTGGGTATCTTGAGATCGAGCGTGTCTATCTGCCTTCTCCCTCTGGGGCATATGCGGCGATGAGGATGGAAGAGAAAACAGTGAAATACAGGGAAGCTTTAGGGATCAGCGATGAGCGTTGAGTGCTGAGGGTTAAGGTTTAAGGTAGGGTGCGTAACCACGCACCAAGAAATAGAAATGAGGAGCTGTATTTGAATGAGGAATTAGGAATGAGGAATGAGGAACCGATATTAAATAAACGCATTGCCATGCAATGCATACCACAACTATTTACCCCAAGGGCACTTGTCACTTCGTTCGGGCGCACTCATCACTCATCACTCATCACTCACTCATTGGAGAAACTCCAATGAGTACATGGGCTATCGGCGATATTCAGGGGTGTTACGGCTCTTTTCAAAAACTGCTGCAAAAGATCCAGTTCGATCCGCGTTACGACAGGTTGTGGCTGGCAGGGGATGTTGTCAACCGTGGGGATGATTCGTTGGCGGTTTTGGAGTATCTCTACAGCATCAGAGATTCGGTACGGATGGTGCTTGGCAACCACGATTTGACACTCATAGCTGCCTACTACGGCATCAAAAAGTCCAACCCGACCATTGATCCAATCCTTGCCTCTTCAAGATCCAAAGAGCTTGTTGACTGGCTGCGCTCTCAGCCCTTTTTGCATACTGACTTTAAACTTGGCTACTGTATGGCACATGCGGGCATCAGCCCTGAGTTTGATCTTGGTATGGCGATGGCGTATGCCAGACGCATAGAGGAGAAATTGCAAAGCAGTCATGCAGAGGCATGGCTTAAAAAGATGTTTAAAGGCGGTGTGGAGCGGTTCAACCGCAAGGCTGATGAAGATGACATTGACCGTTACATCGTCAGTGCTTTTACCCGTATGCGCTACTGCTACAAAGACCATAGACTCGATTTTAAACAAAAGGGTGCTCCGACAGAGGCTGTGAGAGCAAAGGGGATGAAGCCATGGTTTGAGTGTGAGAATCGCAAACCCATAGAGCTAAAGATCGTTTTTGGACACTGGTCAACGCTTGGTTTTTACGAAGATGAGAATGTCTTGGCACTTGATACAGGGTGCCTTTGGGGCGGCAAACTCACCGCTGCACGCATCGATCTTCCGCAACCAAAGATCGTCTCTTACGACTGTCCGGGGTGTATGAAGCCTGATGAAGAGTAATAGTTTAAAGATAATGTCAATTTATCCTTTTGACATAATTACTATTAACTATTCTAAAATCTTTAGGATATTTTTCTAGTATTTTTTTTAATGAACTATACGTAAAAGTAGGATTATTATGCTTAAGAAATTTTCCCATTTGTCCTAAAGATATATATGGTCGGTTTTCTATTTGTAAATGGTTTAGTGCATTGAGTAAGATGTTGAGTTTTTTCGCATATAAACATCCATATACTATTGCATATCGTTCTGAAAAAGAACTGGATGTAGGTAATTTTGTTTTTAAGATATCAAGTCTATTTTCATCAACATCATATAAACATATTTTTGATTCTTGTGTCTGATTACAAAAACTTGCATCTACATATAAAATTCTTCTTGGCAACCTAATATTACCATCTGACATTATATACCTACTTTCAAAAATTATTATCATTAACCTTTAATAAAAAACTATGGGCTATATATTTTGACTTTTTAATTTTATCATAATTTATAAAGTAGTAAATAAAGTTTTGTATATTTTTGTATCAGTTCTTTTCGTACATTCGGAATACAAAATATAACAATACAATGTGTAGAAGGGTATATAACAAAACTTATAATAGTAATCTGAAAAGATTTTTTATTATCTCACACAGCCTGAAGCTTTACCCCAAAACTGTTTAAAACTTTCACAACCGTATCGAACTTTGGATTGGCTCCTGCTTTGAGACTTTTGTAGAGAGATTCTCTTTGAAGTCCTGTTTCTTTAGCGACACGTGTCATGCTGCGTGCTCTGGCAATGTGCCCTATGGCTTCAAGAAGTTCGTCAGTATCACCGTCAGCAAGTACCTGATTGATATATTCGGTAATGAGTTTCTGGGATGAGAGATAGTTGGCAATATCAAATTCCCGTGTTTTATCTGTTCTCATCTTCTATCTCCTTAAGAAGTGTGCGTGCTGTATTGATATCTTTTTGTTGTGTCGATTTATCACCACCATTTACGAGTAAAACAACCCGGTTTTCCCGTATGGTATAGTATACACGGTATCCGGCACCAAGCGATAAGCATAATTCCCACAGGTGTGTGTCTATTCGCTTGTGATCCCCAAAGTTACCCTTTTTGATACGTTCAATACGACGTGCTATAGCAATTTTGGCTGAAATGTTTTTGAGACGTTCAAGCCATGCACTGAATTGGGCTGTTTCATAAACGATATACTCCATAGTGTATCCTAAATTATACAAATTGTCAATGTGATGTCATGATTATATGGTGCCATATTGCTGTGTTGAAGGAAAAATATATGTCATATTGTCATATTTAAAGTTGTGATATTGCTGTTTATATCAGTAGGGTGAATAGAGGTAGTGACAGCTTATTCGTTGGGGGAGTAATAAAGGAGAGAGGGAAGGTAATAGTATGTCTCCTACCCCTCCACCACATGCCCCACAAACTTAGACATATTGTTCAGTATCTTCCCGCCTTTTCTAAAGCCGACACCACACGCTTCATAGGCAAAGAAAACACCTGCCTGATAGCTAGAGCCCTGCGTATCTTGAGGGAGGGATGTGTAGATCTGGTAGACCATCTTGTGGTTATCGTAATCCC
>JALVGO010000102.1 GCA_027029065.1 Sulfurovum sp. | reverse complement strand
AATATTTTCTTTTTGTGAAAAAAACTTGTCATATTGTGAGGCATTAGGCCTCTTTGAGGCCTACACGAATTGCTTCATCCATGGAGGTTTCACCTGCAAGGAGCATCTCTTTGAGCTGCATTGCAAGGGTCTTCATCCCTTTTTGGATAGCTTTTTCTCTAATGATATGATCGCTTACATCACCTTTTAGCATGGTGCGAAACTCATCATCCATGATAAAGAGTTCTCCAATGGCTTGGCGTCCTTGATAGCCTGTGTAGTTGCACTCTTTGCAGCCAACCGCTTTGTAGATTTTGGCTCCTTGTGGCAGATCAAACTCCTCGGCATACTCCTCTGCAATAGTATCTTCTGCTTTGCAGTGTGGGCAGAGTTTTCTTACGAGCCTTTGAGCCAGCACTCCTAAAAGAGATGAGGCTATAAGATAGTGCTCAATCCCCATATCCATAAGCCTGGTGATAGAGGCTGTGGCGGTATTGGTGTGCAGTGTTGAAAATACCAAGTGCCCGGTGAGTGCTGCTTGGGTGGAGATTTGAGCAGTCTCTTTGTCACGAATCTCTCCCACCATGATGACATCGGGATCTTGGCGTAGAATCGATCGAAGCCCCGCTGCGAAAGTGAGGCCAGCTTTGACATTGACTTGGATCTGGTTAATGTTATCTGCTTTATATTCTACTGGATCTTCAATGGTGATAATATTTTTATCTGGAGTTGCAATGCGTTGTAAAAAGGAGTGCAAAGTAGTTGATTTACCACTTCCTGTAGGACCAGTAACCAAGATGATACCATGGGAGTTTTTGAGCAAAGAATCCAGCTCTTGTGTTAATTCAGGCTTGAAGCCAAGCTCTGTTAGATGGGGGATATCTTCACTCTCCATTAAAATCCTCATTACCACCCGTTCACCATAATAAGTGGGAAGCACAGAAACCCTAATATCTAGAGTTTTTCCAGCAATCTTAACTTGAGTTCTTCCATCTTGCGGGATTCTCTTTTCAGAAATGTCAAGGTTGGAGATGACTTTGATACGGCTGATGATGAGATTAATGATCTTGTTATCCACTTCAGCGTGCTTGATAAGCACCCCATCGATACGAAAGCGCACTACCCCTTTTTTTTCATGCACTTCGATATGAATATCAGAAGCTCTTTTTTTGATAGCTTGATAAAAAAGAGCGTTGACAAATTTAATAATAGGAGCTGACTCTTCGCTGGTGAGCAGATCGGAAGAGGTGCGAAGGAATTCTGCCAAAGAGAGATCCTCTTCAAACTCCTCTTCGCTGGCTGTCTCTTCGCTGATGGTGCTAAGCTCTTTGTCCGTGCGAAGCTCTAGTGATTTGTTGTAGAGTCTATCAAAAGAGTCTTCATCCA
>JALVGO010000101.1 GCA_027029065.1 Sulfurovum sp. | reverse complement strand
CGTGTCGCATAGAGTCCGGCTGTCAACCCTGCCGGTCCGCCACCTATGATTGCACAATCCAACATTTCAATCCTTTCCATGAAACAAATACTTAGAAGCAATTATACACTTTAAATACTTGGTTAATAATTTTTAGAGAATCGTCTGATCTGTGTTTGAAAGCGGCAGGGGAAGAAACCCCTGCGAAGAATAGAAATTATACGAGTGCGTTGAGTTTTTCCGCAAATGCATCTTTGGAAGCTGCACCAACCATCTGGTCAACCACTTCACCATCTTTGAAGAAGAGGATCGCAGGGATCGATCTGATACCGTATTTTACTGCAAGCTCCTGCTGCTCGTCAGTGTTTACTTTTGCGATTGTCGCTTTTCCGTCAAAGTCCTCTGCAAGCTCTTCAACAACCGGTGCGATCATTCTACAAGGTCCACACCATGGTGCCCAGAAGTCTACCATGGTTACACCCTCTTTTACTGTTGCGTCGAAGTTTTCTGAAGTAAGTTCTACATATTTTGCCATATTACATCCTTTGTGATATTTTGATCTGAAAATTATAGCTAAATTTCATTAACGGGTTATAGCTTATATTTATTATTTTGTCAACTGTTGTCTATATCATTTTCAACGATACCTATGGTAACGTATCAAGTGGTAGCGGTATCTCTTCATATGCGCTCGAACGTGTACCTTCCAGTGCATGATTTCCGGCACCTTTTACGGTATAGACAAACGAGATCTTTGGTGTGTCTGTCATGTTTTTGTTCGCCCGGTGCAGCAGCCTGCAGTGAAAGAGCACCACATCCCCCTTCTGCAGAGGATGGCTGACCTTGGTATCTATCAGTGCACGGTTTTGAGAGGCATCTTCCCTAAAATACTCTTTCTCGTCAAACTGCTCCGGTGAAAACACCATCTTATGACTTCCCGGTATGAACTCCAGTACCCCGTTTTGGCTGTTCTCGCTCTCAAGTGCCAGCCAGATACTGACAAGATTGTCATTTTCAAAATGCCAGTAGCGGAAATCCTGATGCCACCGTGTCTGGGTCGAGGTATGCGGCATCTTGGTCATGATGGAGTTGTGGTGGGCAATAGTGATCACCGGCATCTCTCCAAGAATCTGCGCCAGTACCGGTCTAATACGCTCATGCTCCATCCACTCTTTAAAGACAATATCGCGATGGTACACCTGACGCAGCCTTCTGACACTCACCTCTTTGACAAAATGCGGCACCCCTGTTCCCAGAGTCTTCTCCCTCTCCTCTTTGCTCTTTATCTCATACTCATACTCTGTCTCGACCGGCGGTACTTTGTGTTTAAGATGTGCCAGCGCAATATCTCTGATGGTATCACAAAGCTTGGCTTCTGCAAATTTCGGCAACAGA
>JALVGO010000100.1 GCA_027029065.1 Sulfurovum sp. | reverse complement strand
AGACAGAGTCTACACGCAAGTGTAGGAGAGCAGTTTGTCAAATAGCAAATAGCCGGAATAAAAATATCATTGGCTCTTGCGATATTGAGCACATACTCTCCCGCTTTTGCCTCACACTCTTTTCCATCTATGGTAATTTTGATTTTCTCACTCATAGCTCATCTCTCTTTAGGATTTTTACCTTCTCATAGCGGTATGATGCTTGCATCTCAAAATATCTACTTCCCATATCACTCACCCCCATTAATGCAATAGTGCCTTTGAGTTTTTTATCAATACGAAACTGCTTGTAAATTTCGCCAAACTGAGAGTGTATGACTACATGATCACCATCTTGCAGCTTTGCAGCCACGCTAAACTGTTCTGAGCCAATCAGATCGCTACTCCAATTTAGCTGATGCGCTTTATTAGTAAAAGGGCTAAACTGCAAGACAGGCTCACAACGATATATAACTGTGCCATTAAACTCTGGCAACTCTGCTATTGGCTCAATATTCTTTCTTGAAAGATTTGCTTTTTTGTTCTCTAAAACATACCCTCTATTCTCTGTGCCA
Source organism: Sulfurovum sp. (assembly GCA_027029065.1). Next base: position 825 of record JALVGO010000100.1, on the reverse strand, counting down.
TCATTGAGAAATTCGTTTGGTAGATCATCAAAATTGATGGCTTTATACCCTTTTTCTTCTGGAAGCTCTGGTGTAAATTCAATGGTATACTCTTTATCACTCACCCCCAAAGCTCTTGCTATGTCATTAAGCACATACCCATCATATGGCAATGCTACGTTTGTTGGCACAACTCTCTTATCTATATTGGTAAATGTCCCCTCTTGTTGGTTGAGTGCTGGCATATCCAAGTCCCCATCCCCAAGGGCGCTGAGGGTAAAATCCCCTTTTATGTTATAGCCTATGCTATACTCTCCAGCCTCCTCATCTAGTTCACATATGAGTGCCACGCCAAGAGAGTTTGTCTTTGGTGGAATGATGAGCACCTCAAAATCTGTAAATCTCTCTATAACCCCAGCAAGTTTTGCTATATTCTCCGCCCTTGGATGGGTGTAGAGATCCTCACCTAGTATGAGGGTTGAACGCTCTTTTTTGGCAAGCACTTTTTTAAGCTTATCTTTATAGCTCTCATCAATGCCAAGAATATCATAGAGTTTGCTTGTTTGATACTCAACTTTTTTCTTGACTTTCTTTGGCACCTCTTTTTCTACTTTTTTCTGTACTTTCTTCTCTTTGCCCGTCTTCTTATCAACCACTGTCTCTTCTACTACCTCTACCACTTTTTCTTTAACAGTCTCTTCTACCTCTTTGGTTTTGGTTACCATCAATGAATCAAGATACTCTCGTATATACTTTGGTAGATCCTCTTTATTAGCAAACTCTTGCAACACAAAATAGAGCGCAGCCTCTTCAAGCAGTGGTTTATGATATACAGGAACAACCGTT
>JALVGO010000099.1:947-1380 GCA_027029065.1 Sulfurovum sp. | reverse complement strand
GCAAGCGCAGTAGCTGGTAAAAAAGAAGGAGATGACAAATGAGCAAAAAGCATATAGTAGTAGATCCAATTACGCGAATTGAAGGGCATTTGAGGATTGAAGCAATCATTGATGAGAATAATACCATCGTAGATGCCTATAGCTCTTCAACAATGTTTAGAGGTATTGAAGAGATTTTAAAGGGTAGGGATCCAAGAGATTGCGGACTTTTGGCGATGCGAATCTGTGGGGTGTGCACAGGAACCCACTATCAAAGAAGCATTGAAGCAGTAGAGCACGCTTTTGGTGTGACGATCCCAAAAAATGCTAGGATCGTTAGAAACCTTATCCAAGGTGCTCTCTATGTACATGATCATGTGGTGCACTTTTACCATCTGCATGCACTTGATTGGGTGGATATTACCAAAGCTTTGGAGGCTGATCCAAACAAAAC
>JALVGO010000099.1:0-937 GCA_027029065.1 Sulfurovum sp. | reverse complement strand
CTCAAGAAGTTCGTCAAGCAAGGGCGCCTTGGTATCTTTGGCAACGCATACTGGGGCAATCCGCATTATAAACTAACTCCTGAGCAAAATCTCTTGGCCGTTACGCACTATCTGCAAGCTCTTGATCTGCAAAGAGATGCAGCCAAGATGATGGCGATTTTTGGTGGTAAGAACCCACATCCTCAAAGCATTGTGGTTGGGGGAGTGACATGTGTGCAAGATATTCAGAACCCATCAAGAATTGCTCTATTTAAAGATCTGCTCAAAGGCTTTAGGCGATTTATCAAGGGTGCGTATCTGCCAGATGTCTATATGGCTGGCACAATGTATGCAGATGAAGCCCTTGGTGGCACGGGAGCCGGGCTTAAGAACTATCTTGTTTATGGTGGTTTTAGGCTGCAAGATAATGGATTTTATAAATCTGAGCTTCTTTTCCCAAGCGGCGTGGTATTAAATGGAGATCTTAGCAAGGCATATGACTTTGATCCTAAAAAAGTAGTAGAGGATGTGACGCACTCTTGGTATAAGGGCGATAAACCTTTGCATCCATTTGATGGCAAGACTGAGCCTGAATACACGGGATTTGGCAAAAAGGAAAATGGCATTGCTTACTTGGATACAAAAGGCAAATACTCCTGGATCAAATCGCCAATCTATGATGATGAGCGTATGGAGGTAGGGCCTCTTGCTAGGATGGTAGTAGGCTATGCAAAAGGCAATAAGCGCATCAAAGAGTATGTAGGCAAATTTCTTATGAATGGCAAACTGCCAGCAAAGGTGCTCTTCTCAACTGTTGGTAGAACTGCTGCAAGAGCAATTGAGACAGAAATCATGGCAGATATTATGCTAGATTGGGTGGATGAGCTAGCTAGCAATGTGGCTAGTGGAGATCTTGCAACATGGACTGAATTTGACTTTGATTATGTGAGCAAAGATG
>JALVGO010000098.1 GCA_027029065.1 Sulfurovum sp. | reverse complement strand
AAAAATTATTCTATAATTTCAATATGATAAAGACGCACTTATAGTGTTTGGCACTACCGCTGCTCCTTTGAAGGAAAATATTCATGCAATTGCTACCTCACGGATCGTAGGAGGAACAGCCATCCTTACCGCCTGAAATATCTTGCTACAAGTACCCTGACACTCTGTTCGTATGGCCAGACGCCTTCCATTTTCTTCTATCACTGTCTCTTGAAGGGCCTCAAGGTCCTGAACTATATCTGACCATTCAAGATCATGACCTGCTTCCTCAAGGCGGCGAAAGAGTTCCTTCTTGAGAAGCAAAGCCAAAAAGCTACAAAAGACATGACCTCTAATAGTGTCATCACGCTGGTGAAAAATGGGCCTCGTCTCTAAAATGGACTTCAGGTCCCTGAACACATATTCCACCTGCCAAAGCTCCTTGTATCTCAATGCCACTTTTTCTGATGGAAGATCAGTATTTGTCTCAAGAACCCATTTACCATCATACCTCGATTCTTCCTCTATCTTGGCAGTATCTATGCTGATACTATCACCAGATATTTTCAAATACTTCCGGTATCCCTTGTTGCCTATCATCGCCTTAGGGTCTTGGGCAATTCTTTTCTGGAGGGCTTCTATTATAGCCTCTCTTGCAGACGCATCTTTTCTTGCCTGTTTCGGGTTGAAGCAGACTATGTACCTTTTACCTTCCTGCCAGACCTCCTTTATTTTTAAAGGGGCCGGCACTTTGGAGCCCGACCTTTCCGGATATACCTCTTTAAAACGGCCTCCACGACTAAGAATGTCACGTTTTACCTTGCTTACTTTCCTCATCCGGGTCCCAATAATGTAAAATAGATCCTTCTCATTGAGGGACTGGATGGTAGAAATGCTGAACATACCTCTATCGGCTACTATACAAAAACTGCCTATACGAAAACGCTTCTTAAGCCTCTCGGCTAAAGGAATAAGGGTCTTGACATCTGCTGTATTGCCAGGCCACATCTCACAGCAGATCGGTCTCCCGTGATCGTCTATGACTACCCCCACTACCATCTGCTTCAGATCAGGACGATGGTCTTTGCTATGACCATATTGACCAAGTTCCTCACCACCATTGCCCTCAAAATATATAGAGGTGGTATCAAAAAAGACCAACTCCAAACTGCTGAAAAGGTCCTTGTTGTTCGCAAATATGTACTCTTCTATTTTGTCCTTTGTGCACCTTGGACCAAAAGGTATGGCATCGGATTGGTTCTCCAATGGCTCTCCTAAAAACGCCATGGCTCGATATAAATGATGAAGCTCTATCTTCTCTGCCCCCTCAATAACATAGTCCCTTTTCCACTTCTCACAGGAACGATCAGAGCCAGAAACCAAAAGCCTGTGAAGAGTGGT
>JALVGO010000097.1 GCA_027029065.1 Sulfurovum sp. | reverse complement strand
ATCCAAGCCAAAGCGTGATTGTCAATAAAAAAATAACCAATGTCAATAGAAGCTTTGGAGCGCGCATTAGCGGTGAGATTGCCAAATATTATGGAGATGCGGGGCTTAAAGATGGCAGCATCACTATCAATTTAGAAGGGATTGCTGGGCAAAGCTTGGGAGCGTTTCTTATCAATGGTGTGACAATCAATGTCAAAGGCGCTGGTAATGATTATGTAGGCAAAGGAATGCATGGTGGAAAAATTGTCATTACTTCCAAATACCCACAACAGCGCTTTAGCCTTGCAGGAAACACCTGTTTATATGGTGCAACTGGAGGGACACTCTTTGTTGCAGGTGAAGTTGGAGAGAGGTTTGCTGTTAGAAACTCAGGAGCTTTGGCAGTCGTAGAGGGCACAGGTGATCATGCTTGTGAGTATATGACTGGAGGTATTGTTGTCATTCTTGGAAAGACTGGTATCAACTTTGGTGCGGGAATGACAGGAGGGCTTGCTTTTGTGTATGATGAGGATCATACGTTCATTGAAAAGATTAACCAAGAGTTGATTGAAGCAAGAAGAATAGATATTGATGAGTTTGATGAGGCGCGCCACTATCTTAAAAAACTGTTGCAAACCTATTACGATGAGACAGGCAGCCAAAAAGCAAAAGATATTTTGGATGATTTTAGGATGGAGATTAGGAATTTTTGGATGGTGCGTCCAAAAGAGCTTAGAAAAGTTCCTTTGAACCTAGAGGAAGGGGAATAGTATGCAAAATTTTATTTTCAATGAAAGAATTGAGCCAAAAAAAAGAGCTGTTAATGAGCGTATAAAAGATTTTCAAGAGATTTATGATATTTACAATCCCAATGAAGCAGCTACGCAAGCTGATAGGTGTGTGCAGTGTGGGGATCCCTATTGTCATAATGCTTGCCCGCTGCATAACTTCATCCCACACTGGCTAAAGACTGTGGCGGAAAAAGATCTTGAGTTTGCTTTTAAGATCTCCAATGAGTCTTCACCGTTTCCAGAGATTATGGGAAGAGTATGCCCGCAAGATAGATTGTGTGAGGGAGCCTGCACCCTCAATGAAGGGTATGGCGCAATTACTATTGGAGCAATTGAGACGTTTATCTCAGAAGAGGGCTTCAAAAAGGGTATGCGCCCAGAATTTTGTAGCAAAAAAACGGGTAAAAAGGTTGCCATCATAGGGAGCGGCCCAGCGGGGCTGAGCTGCGCTACATATTTGTTAAGAGCCGGTATTGAGCCGCATGTGTTTGAGAGAGCCGATAGAGCTGGGGGGCTGCTAACTTATGGTATTCCAAATTTTAAGCTTGATAAGAGAGTAATTCAAAGAAGAGTAGATTGGCTCATTGAAGCTGGTATGAAGCTTAATCTCAATG
>JALVGO010000096.1 GCA_027029065.1 Sulfurovum sp. | reverse complement strand
GTACAGACCACGATCTCCTCAACCCCTGCCACCTGTGCAGGGATGATATTCATCAGCAGTGATGAGGGGTAGGCTGCCTTGCCGCCGGGAATGTAGAGCCCTGCTCTGTCTACAGGTGTAACCTTCTGTCCCAGTATCGTACCACTCTCTTCTGTATCCATCCATGTTTTTGGCATCAGCTTCTGGTGATAGGCTTCGATACGCTCGTAAGCCAGCTTGAGCGCATCTCTGAGTTCGCTGTCGATATTTTCATATGCTGCTGCCATTGCATCGGTAGAGACCATCAGTTCTTCATCATTCTGAGGCTCCCACCAGTCAAAACGTGCAATCTGCGCTCTGAGCGCACTGTTACCGTCAGTTTGTATCTCTTTGAGAAGTCCGGAAACGATCCCTGTCACCCCTTCAATATCCATCTTGCCGCGTTCAAGAAGTTCGTTGAAGTTGGCTTCAAATGTATCGTCGTTGCTATAAAATATTTTCATAAGTTTTGCCTTTTTGCAATTTGCAAGGGGTCAGGTGATTCATAATTCATTGCTACGCAACAAATTACAAATCACCAGACCCCAATACCTATATTTATAAAAGATTTCTGGAAGAAATCATACCAAAACTATCCACTCTTCATTTTTAACTATTCACTGTTATCAGTGGAAATTTCCGCTGATAACGTCGGAGCATACTCTCATTTCCCAACAGACCGCCTTGATGGATGTAGAGTAACGGCTTATGCAAAAGCTCTCTATGAGTAAACAAAGTACGCCATCCCAAAGGGTCATAAAGCAGGTCAAAGACTACGCCCGTTTGTTGTTGTAATTTTAGCCAAATTTCGTAATTTTCTCGATAAAGTTTCCCAAAATGATGTTTTTTGGGTAATGAAAGTATCGTTGGATGGCAGTTCTCATCGGCTTCAAGCATATAAAACTGTTTTTTCAAATAGTTGCTATCCCCAACACAGGCACAGGTATAGACTTTAGGTAGGAGGTAGGAGGTAGGAGGTAGGAGTTTATGGAAGGATCTTTGAAGAAAAAGAGCTGTTGTGCCTGTTCCCGAGGGCAAAAAGATATTCAGTTCACCGATACTATTCTCTTCCTGCCACGCGATAATCTCTTGAGCCAAAAGTCGGATGCCATACTCCGCCTCTTGCTGCCGTCCCCCCTCCTCCACAAATAAAACATTGTCACTTTTCACGCTTAACTCTTCACTCTTCACTTTGAAAACAGTATTGTTTTCAAGCGCTCCTTTGTAGTTCCCGTGCGGGTTCTCTTTGAGATAATCGGCAACATGATCTACATAATACTCAAACTGCCACCCTTTCATCTTTGCCAATACTGACAGAGAGTACATCGCATTAGATTGTGCGGAGCCATAAGAGACAACCTTGTTAATATGAGGAAATTCATGGGTAAGGAAGTAGTGAAATTTACGGGCTTTGTTCCCTGAAAAATCGGGATGGATTAGATCATCCCGCTTGAGATAAAAAGTATGGTTTTCAAAAGTGATAGATTGGATAGGAGAAGGAAGATTGAGAGATGGAAAGCCCATCTCTTCTGAACGCTGAACGCTACGCACTGAACGCTTTAGTTCCGTCCAACGCAATTGAGATCTTCGTAAGCCTGCTCAAGGCGCTTGACCATCGACTCCTCACCGGCGCGCAGCCACTTACGAGGATCGTAGTAGCTTTTGTTCGGTTTGTCCTCACCTTCAGGGTTACCGATCTGCCCTTGCAGATAGTCGTGGTATTTTGCCACATAACCGCGCACACCGTCCCAGAATGCCCACTGGGTATCGGTATCGATATTCATCTTGATCACGCCGTAGCTGATAGCATCGCGGATATCTTTTAGTTCACTTCCCGAACCGCCATGAAAGACAAAGTTAACAGGTTTTGGCGCTGTGTTGCACTTCTCTTCGATATACTTTTGGGAGTTATCAAGAATTTCCGGACGCAAAATGACATTCCCCGGCTTATAAACCCCATGGACATTTCCAAAGGATGCGGCAATGGTAAACTTGTCAGAAACTTTCAACAGCTCCTCATAAGCGTATGCGACCTCTTGAGGCTGTGTGTAAAGCAATGCATTGTCCACATCACTGTTATCCACGCCATCCTCTTCGCCGCCGGTGATACCCAACTCGATCTCGAGGGTCATGCCCATTTTGCTCATACGCTCCAGATAGCGTTTGCATGTCTCAATATTCTCTTCAAGCGGCTCTTCAGAGAGGTCGATCATGTGTGAAGAGAAGAGCGGTTTACCTGTTTTTTCAAAATGCGCTTCACTTGCATCGAGCAGCGCATCGATCCATGGCAGCAGTTTGCGTGCCGCATGGTCGGTGTGGAGTACAACAGGAACACCGTAAGCCTCTGCCAGTGTATGCACATGCTGTGCACCGGAAATGGCACCGAGTACCGCTCCCTCTTTTGCATCGATCCCTTTACCGGCATAGTATGCTGCTCCGCCGTTACTGAACTGTACAATCACAGGAGAGTTCACTTTTTTTGCCGCTTCCATCACTGCATTGACAGAGGGGGTACTTACCACATTGACTGCAGGAATGGCAAACTCATTCTCTTTTGCAATTGTAAAAAGTGTCTGGAGGTCATCCCCCGTTACAACACCTGCACCGATAGCATCCAATACTTTTGTAGACATTTTGTAGACTTTCCTTTTACTTTAATTTAATCTTTGCGTGTTTTGTCAGAGATTTTACAAATTTCTCTCTTGCAATTTCCATTTTAAGACTCTTTTCAATCTTGGAAAATGCCGGAAACGGCTCTTTCTTTTTCATCTTTTTTGCCAGTTTTCTGATCTTCTCATATCTGGCTTTTGCCTCTTTGTCAGAAACCTTGATCTCAGAAAGTCCTTTCTGCATCCAGAAGTTTGCCAAAACTGTATCTTTCTGTTCCTGTGTCAAAGCATTCTTCGCACTTAGGGTGATCAGTTTACCTGGCGCAACAAGATTAAGTACTTTCAGTTTTTCGTTTTCTGAGAGATCCTTCCACTTCTTCTGACCATGCGTCATACGATCGAGTGCTTTGTTCACCTCATCTACCGAAACAGAGAGCATACCGACATAACCGGCGATTTTATCGGAGTCAGTATTGACTTTGATATCTACCCCGCGCATAAGCTGCCCGATAAGCTGCTGCTGGGCAATTTGCATTTTGATACGGTCTTTGATCTTCTCAAGAGGCGGAAGCTGCTGCAGGGCACTTTTCGCCGCTGCCTCTGCTTTGATACGGTTATATGCCGCTTTGATCTGTTCTTCGGGTACATCTGAAGAGAGAATGGCATTTTGCATCCATGCGCGTGAGATCAGTGCATCCTGTTCAGCTTCTGATAAAGAAGTTTTGGCTTGTTTTGCCAGCAGAATAGGCAAGGAGAGTTCTTTTACCAGTGAGAGCCGCTGCGCCTTTGGAAGCAGGTCAAAATCTTTGATCTTTCCCTGTGTACGTTTCGACAAATAGGCATCCGCCTCTTTTTTACGTATCTTTTTTCCTTCAACAACAGCGATGACTGCTTTTGACGAACGGGTTTTTGGCTTAAGCTTTTTCGGTTTTCCATTTAGGTCAATACCGTTTAGATTCACCATTGACGGTGTCTCTTCTTTCTTTTTCAGCATACCGCTGAGACTCTCTTTGAGGTGATCTGCCATGATCGGAGAGGCGGCAAGCCCCAAAACAACACCAGCCGCGATGATCTTTTTTTTCATGCTTCTTCCCTGATTACCGGTACCAATGTACTATTTTGCCGCTTTGTCAGACGCTTTGCTCATATCTACGATCTTTGCTTTGCTTCTGAGCTCTTTGGCAATCTGGGAGATTTTTTTGGCAAACTCCTGCTGCTTCAGTGTTGCGATGATCTTATCTTTGACTGCATCATATGCAACAGGCTGAGACGGGTTTTTCTCTTCAAGGTAGATTACATGGTATCCAAACTGTGTCTTGACCGGTTTGGTTGTGATTTCACCCGGCTTGAGTGCCCATACCGCTTTGGAGAATTCAGGTACCATCTGCCCTTTTTTAAAGTTTCCAAGGTCTCCGCCTTTTGGTCCTGATGGTCCTGTGGATTTCGCTTTTGCAAGCTCGATAAACTTCTCTTTGAGCTTATCACCCTTCAGCCCTTTGAGCTGTTTGATGATATCGTTCGCCTCTTTTTCGCTTTTGACAAGGATGTGTCTTGCATGTACCGTCTCAGGCATCATGAACTTCTCTTTGTTCTTGGTGTAGAAGTCTTTTGCCTCACTGTCACTGACAACAGCACTGTCCATCTGCTTTTTCATCCACATATTCACAGCCAGTTCATCTGCGATCTTCTGCATGTTTCGTTTAAATTCAGGTGTTTTGTCAATCCCCTCTTTTTTGGCAAGATCGGCGAAAAGTACTTTTTCTACAAGTGTTCTTTTCACCATCTCCTGCTGCTGTGGTGCAAGCTGTGAGAAGTGTGCATTCGGTGCAGTTGCACTGACAAATGCTTCTGCATCCTGTTTGGTGATATTCTTTCCGTTGACTGTTACAAGAATATCTGATGCAACAACGGAAGTTGCCATAACTGCTACGGCTAAAAGTGAGGTTTTTACTGATTTAAACATGGTTTTTCGATCCTTTGATACTGTGTTTTAAATTTAGAATGGTAGCAGTATATCTATTATAGTTAAACAATTCATTAACCAATACACGTTATGCTAAGATTTTTTTAAGGAGTTGAGTCACTATGGCTAAAAAGGTAAAAAAAGCAACCAAAAAAGAGATTGAACAGATCAAGAAGCTTTTTCTTGAACACTATCCCGATTCGGTTACAGAACTAAACTACCGCAACATTTACGAACTGCTCATTGCCGTGATGCTTTCGGCTCAGTGTACCGACAAACGGGTCAACATCATTACCCCCGCACTCTTTGAACGCTACCCTGACCCCGTTTTGCTTGCCAATGCCGACCTTGACGAGGTCAAATCATACATCAACACCTGCTCCTTTTTTAACAACAAAGCCAAAAACCTCATCAAAATGGCACAGAGCGTTGTGGAAAACTATGGCGGAGCAATACCGCTTGAGCGCGATGAACTGGTCAAACTGGCAGGTGTCGGGCAGAAGACCGCCAATGTAGTGATGATAGAGTACACCGGTGCCAATCTCATGGCGGTCGATACCCATGTCTACCGCGTTGCACACCGCCTTGGGCTCTGCGATGCCCCAACTGCTCTCAAGTGTGAGGAGGAGCTGACAAAGAAGTTCAAAACCGATCTGCACCGTCTCCATCAGGCGATGGTACTCTTCGGGCGCTACCGCTGCAAGGCTGTCAAACCAGAATGTGATGACTGCTTTATGAAACCCTACTGCAAAACAACGGAGAGTTTCAAGGTTTAATTCTCGCTATGTGACCTCCGGTGGTAGCGTTCAACCACTTCGGGATCATGATGTAGATTGATCTTCGCATCCTGCTTTCCATCGTAATCGATTGATGAGAGAACAAAGCGGATTGACTCAAGGCGGGCACGTTTTTTATCATTACTGTCGACAATGATCCATGGAGCAAAACCGGTATGAGTACGGCTAAACATCTCTTCCTTGTAGTAGGTGACTTTATCCCACATCTCCTGCGCCTTCTCATCAACCGGACTCAATTTCCAGTGTTTGAGCGGATTGGTCATACGCTCCTTGAATCGCTTCTGCTGATTCTCTTTGGTAATAGAGAACCAAAACTTGATCAGGATAATACCATCATCAATCAGAGCATGTTCAATCTCCGGTACTTCTTTCATAAATTTTTCATACTGCTCTGAGGTACAGAAATCAAAGACTGGCTCGACAATCGCACGATTGTACCAGCTTCTGTCAAAAAAAGTGATTTCTCCAGGATTGGGAAGATGCTGAAAGTAGCGCTGGAAGTAGAACTGCCCAGTCTCCACCTCAGTAGGTTTCTGCAAAGCAACAACCCTAAATTTCCGTGGATTAAGATATTGGGTAAAGCGTTTTATTGATCCACCTTTTCCTGCCGCATCACGTCCCTCGAAGATGATCATGACCCGTTTCTTGTTCTCATAGACCCAGTTTTGCAACTTAATCAGCTCCACCTGCAGCGCTTTAAGCTCCTCCTCGTACTCCACATTTCGGATGATCTTCGCCATCTTTTTTTTCTTCATTAGTTGCGAAAGCCCCTCTTTGGTTTTAAGCATATGAAGGTTCTTTTCAAGTGCTTTAACTGCTTTGAGTGTCTCTTTGTCGTCTGCAACTCTCTTTTTGATGTATGCAACATCTTCAAACAGGGTCATTTGATCTCCTTGGAAGTTAGGTATATCCTTATATTTTACTCCTCTTTCTCTTAAGTAATTTTAATAAAAACCATCATTTACATTGATTTTATTATCCTATTGAGTACTTCATATGTCTTCTCTACCGAATCGAGCTTCACCATCTCCCGTGTCGAGTGCGGGTAGCGGATGGTCGGGCCAATAGAGGCGAACTTCATCTGCGGATACTTCTGGGCAATCACCCCGCACTCAAGCCCGGCATGGATCGCCATGAGCTTACTCTCTCCAAACACTTCACGCATCTTGGCATCGACCAGTTTGATAAAGTCGGTCACATCAGGCTTCCAGGCGGGATACTTGTCCTCCACTTTTGTCTTGAAACTATATGCCTCAAACAGATCAACCATCTCCTGGGTCAAACGATCAAGTGCTTCCATATCCATTGCTCTGGCACTTGTTTCTATAGTCAATCCACCCTTTTCATCTGCGGTGATGATGGCAAGGTTGATGCTGGTGTGTGGGATACCAAGTTCTTCGTTCATCTCATGTACACCGTGTTTGAATGCATTGATAAGTTCGATGACCTTTGCCCCCTCTTTGAGAATATCGGGAGATTCATTTAGCACCCGTACCCTCACCTCTCCTTTGGCTTCAAGCGGCGTTTCGCTTCTGATGATGGCAATGGCATTGGCAGGAATGGCATTGCGCCGCTCACCGGCATAGAGGCTTACAAGCTGTGTCACTCCTGCCTCTTTCAGATAACTGCCAAGCACCTTGATAGCAGAGGGAATGTTTTTGTCAATATCTACCCCCGAATGTCCACCCGACAGCCCGTTAACTGCAACCTCATAGCAGATACCACTGCCTTCAACATACTCATCCTGCTTGAATGCTGCAATATCCGCGCCTCCGGCACACCCGATGTACACCTCAGCCTCATCCTCACTGTCAAGGTTGAGCATATACTCCGCTTTCAGGTCAAACGCCAGCACATTGGCACCGATAAGCCCGATCTCCTCATCAGAGGTAAAGAGAAACTCCAACACTTTCCCCTCCTCCATCAGCTGCATCATCATCGCCACCGCCATACCGTTATCCGCTCCCAAAGAGGCATCTTTGGCTCTCATCCACCCCTCTTCAACATACGTTTCTATTTGCGGTGCCTTCCCCATACAGACCATATCGTAGTGCGCCTGCAGGCAGAGTCTTGGCGTACCTTTACAGGCATAGATGTTCTTCGCATCATCCACCTCCACCTCATACCCTCTCTCCTTCGCAAACGCTACCAGAAAATCATACAGCCCCTCCGCTTCTTTAGAGCAGTGCGGTATCTGCGTCAACCTTTCAAAATACTCAATAATCTTCGACATTTTTCATTCCTTTAAAAACAATTATCCATTTATCCATTCTCTGTCACTTCGCACCGGGTGCACAGATGCGTTGTCGCCCATATGTGCGAAGCACGGCGACACAAGCATCGCCCGTGCACTTGCGAAGTGACGCTTTTTTGCGATACTTTTTTCTAAAAAAAGTATCAAAAGAGCATAAACTAAGAGAAGCTCTGATATAAACAGAAGAAGTATAATACAATCACATAAAAATCAGGAACCCACCATGTGCCTCATCATCACCATCCTCTTCCTCGTCATGGGCATCCAAAACCTCATAGATGGCTACTACAATATGGCAGCCTTGCAGCTTCTCATTGCAGCTGGCTTTACCTTTATGCTCTGGCGCAACATTCAAATGACCCGCTGTGAACGCACAGGCAACTGCAGTGGGTGTACCTTGCCAAACTGGTTGACAAAGTGGTTTCAGAAAAGTGATAGTAAAAGGAAAGAATAATGGAACACTTTTTTACCTGCCCCTACTGTTGGGAGACCATCTCGATGGTGCTTGACCCGAGTGAAGAGGAGAGTGAGTACATTGAAGACTGTGAAGTATGCTGCCGTCCGATTGAACTCTCTTTCAAGTTCTCCAATGAACAGCTTGTACGTTTTGAAGCACGTAAAATGGAGGGGATAGGTTAGACTAATATGATTTAGAAGTATCTATTTTCTGTATGGATGGATCTAACCGTTTTATCAACATATGCTCTTTTTCTATGCACTCTTGCAAACTCTCCGAAGATGCAAACTTACACACGTTGATGCAATACTCCCTTTCAGTATTTTTTTCTTCAAAAATGTATTTTAATGTTGTATAGAGACCTACAAAGAAAGAGATAATAAAGAAAACTGTCACTACGAACCAAATAATAGAATAAAGTTTACTTTGTATTTTTTTTAAAAAACATACTGTTGTTGTCGGGGTTACAGGATAAATGATTGTATTCTCTTTTTTTAGTGTTTCCCGTTCTTCACTTGAAAAATGTGATTCGATATATGTTTTAACAGAAGTCGGTAACATTTCATAAGAAGTTCTTGCAAAACTGCGTGGAAATTTTGATATAAATTCATTCAAATGCACGCAATTGTTTCTTTCTAAAAATACATAGATTGCATCTTTATATTTTCCGTCAAGCTCTACACCTCCTGCAAAGAGATACTTACCAGCCTCGTAATAATCTTTTAGATCATATAACAGTTTTCCATAGGCAACATATTCATCTGGCTGATATATCTGTGCTATGTGTCCCCTCAAGATCTCTTTGGCTCTCCAGATATTGCCTTTTTTAAGTTCCCACTCCCACTTTTGCATACAAGTAAACCTCTTTCGCTATGCATACAAAAACGTAAACCGATCCACCATCTCTCCGCCTACGTCCACCTTCTGCATAAACATCTCATAGGGTCTTACCCATACCCCATAGTCACCATACAGCGCACGATAGACTACCATCGGCTCTTCGGTCTCTGAGTGGCGTGCCACCATCAGCACTTCATACTCATTGCCTTTGTAGTGTCGGTAGATGCCTTTTTGTATCTCCATATGCAAACCCCATTTTTTGTTATTATTCTACCAAAATCTGCTTCAGTCATCCACAATCCTTTTTGAAGTACAATTGTCTTACACCATTTTAAAGGAGGAATGAAAATGGCAACCAACATATTTGACTGTCCGCTACCAGATGAAAAAGGTTTTTTTGGAGAATACGGCGGATCGTTCATCCCACCCGAGCTGCAAACGATTATGGATGAGATCAGCACTTCATACGATGAAATACGCAAAGATCCTGAATTCCTGAACGAACTTGCAGAACTCTATCAGCACTATGTCGGACGTCCCAGTCCTGTTTTTCATGCGAAACATCTTTCAAAAAAATACGGTACAGACATTTATCTTAAACGTGAAGACCTCAACCATACCGGCGCACACAAGATCAATCACTGTCTTGGCGAGGCACTGCTTGCCAAAAAAATGGGAAAAAAGAAACTCATCGCCGAAACAGGTGCAGGACAGCACGGTGTAGCTTTGGCAACCGCTGCTGCACTGGTAGGATTGGAATGTGATATCTATATGGGTGAAGTCGATATGAAAAAAGAGCACCCGAATGTTGTGCGTATGCATATTCTGGGGGCAAAGGTCATTCCCGCCACACATGGGAGACGCACACTCAAAGAGGCAGTAGATATCGCTTTTGAAAACTATCTTAAAGACCCTGTGACACAATTTTACGCCATTGGTTCGGTAGTCGGTCCTCATCCCTTCCCTAAAATGGTACGTGACTTTCAATCTATTGTCGGTGTTGAAGCCAAAGAGCAGTTCAAAGCCATGACAGGAAAACTGCCTGACAACCTTGTTGCCTGTGTCGGCGGCGGTTCAAACGCTATGGGACTCTTTACCGCATTTATCGATGATATAGAAGTTGCCATGCATGGGGTCGAACCGGCAGGAAGAAGTTTGGAAGAACCGGGGGAGAATGCAGCAACCATTACCCTTGGCAAACCGGGTGTGATGCACGGTTTCAAATCCTATATGCTTCAGGATGAGGCAGGGGAACCACAGGAAGTTTACTCTGTCGCAAGCGGACTGGACTACCCTTCGGTAGGACCACAACATGCCTACCTCAAAGATATCGGCAGGGTCAACTACCACTATATTTATGACCACGAAGCAATAGATGCTTTCTTTGAGCTTTCCAGAGAAGAAGGTATTATTCCCGCCATCGAGTCATCCCATGCTGTAGCCTATGCACTAAAACTGGCAAAAGAGCCTAATGCAGGTACTATCCTTGTCAACCTTTCAGGACGCGGCGACAAAGATATCGACTTTGTGGTTGAAAACTACGGTAAAAAGTACGGTATTTCATCATGAAGTGGTCGGTAAGCTTCAGGCTCTGGCACTGGCTGTATGCAGCTGTCATTCTGGGGCTGCTTGGTACGGTCTTTTTGCGCAAAACCTTTCTCAGCTGGCGTGCAAACAGTGAAATATTGATGCAGAAACTGGCATCATTCCAGATAGATATCACCGCTGAGCAGGCAAAGGTACTCGCAAAAGCGATCCGTGCACCAATGTGGGAGTGGCATATTTTGCTTGGATATGCCTTGGCACTGCTTGTGCTCTGGAGGATTGCCCTCTTTTTTACCCAAAGCGGCAAACGAAACTATAGCGCACTGAGAGAGGAAAATCTACACAAAAAAACGGTTAAAGTCGGCTACCTTGTTCTCTATGTTGTCATTGCCTTTATGGCAGCAAGTGGTCTTGTGATCCATTTTTATGAGCCACTGGGACTTGCCAAGACAACTGCACACGATATCAAAGAGCTACACGAACTGGCTTACAACTTCATCCTTATCTTCGTACCGCTGCATATTGCGGGGGTTGTCATTGCCGATGCGACAGAAGAGAGGGGGATTGTTTCTGACATGATAAACGGCGGAAGAGTCTAAGTGATTTATGCCTTAAAATACTCGAGAATATAGGCAATAAGATATAGTATCACAATCGCCGAAACCGTCCATATCAGCGACTGTTTCACCCCCATCGAGGGGTTAAGCGTACCACAGTGCGGACAGCGGCGTGCTCCTTTTTCTACCTCCAGTTTGCAGTAGCGGCAGGAGGTGGTTTTTACTTTTTTTTCCATCATCATCTTTTTAGTTTATCCATTAATACAGAGACCTTCTCTTCCAGCTCATCCAACTTCTCATCACATATCATAAAAATAGTTTCAGCATCAATATCCATATAGTGATGGGTAATAATTTCTCTGGTTTTGATAATATTACTCCAGTATCTTTTGTCGGCAACTTCAAGCAAAAATGCTCTATCGCGTTTATCAATATTTTTTAAGGCTTCACCGATTGATTGCAGCCTCATAGAGATGGCATCAAATTGTGTCATACCAAACTCTGTATGCAAGAAATCATCACTGTTGGTTATCCCCTCAAATCTCTTCTTTATCAGGGTTATACTCTCCAGTATAAACTTCAACAGTTCTGCATTGCCGGACTTATCCATAAATCACATCTTTTTGTATATTGGAGATAATCACTTTATTGTTGTTTTTATGCTTGTGATACAGATCGACTTTTTTATGGTAAAGTGATTCAAGATAATTCCAAAGACCTGCCAGATTGTCAAAAGTTTTATGTCGAAATTCTACATAAATATCGATATCACTCTCTTGGGTTTGCTTTCCCTTTGCATAACTGCCAAACAATCCTATTTTATCAACTTCAAACTCTTGTTCAATATAAGATTTGTGCTCTTTGAGTATCGCTAAAATATGATCTTTGGTCATAATAAATTTCCTTTTCAGTTTTATTATAACAAATTTGTCACGCTAACTTACAATATAAATTGTAGCAAAAAATACTTTTTATACATAATCCCAAATCGCTTTATACCGCATAATAAGTCGCCTTGGGGTGGTGAACAACCAGTGCTGTGGTACTCTGCTCAGGGTGGATCTGGAAGGTTTCACTCAGTTCAATCCCGAACTCCTCAGGCTTGAGCAGGTCGAAGATAATGCGGCTTTGCTCAAGGTCGGGACAGGCGGGGTAGCCAAAGCTGTAACGCGCCCCCCGGTAACGGTTCATCCGCACATCGCGCAGTGAGGGTTTTTCATCTTCGCGTAAAATACCAAGATCCATCCGTATCTGCTTGTGTGCCACTTCTGCGAGTGCTTCGGCAAGCTCGACAGAGAAGCCGTGCACCATGTTGTACTCCAGATATTTGCCTGCATCGTAGAGCTCTTTTTCGTAGGCAGAGAACTTCGGCCCGGCACTCACACAGGTAATGGGTAGTACATCGTGGCGTTCATGGCGGAAGAAGTCGCTCAGCGCCCGGTGAGGTTTGCGCCCCTGCCTTGGGAAGCTGAAGGCATACTCTGCACGTCCCACTACATCTTTGAAAGGCTCACGGTTGGCATTGGCATCAACATTCCACCCTTCAATTTCAGGGAAAACCAGCAGCTCCTGATCATTGCTTCGCGCCGGATAGTAGCCGTAGATGATCGTCGGCTCAAAGAGCCCTTTTTCGATGAACTCCCGCTTAAGGCGTTCATAGGCAGGGTAGACCTTCTCTTCGAGCAGTTTTTCATACTCGGCTCTCTCCATCTTGCCCTTCTTGTAGCCCCAGTGCATCTTGATGACCGTCTTTTTATTGACCCACTCAAAGATGGCATCAAGATCGAGATCGT
>JALVGO010000095.1 GCA_027029065.1 Sulfurovum sp. | reverse complement strand
TCAAAATCTCCTCACACGCAAATCCTGCCGCTTTGCGTGCCTCAACATTGATATGCGGACGGTGTTTCTCAAGAAGACGGTACTGCTCCAAGATCTCAAAATAGACCGCTTCGCTTTTTCCCTCCTGCTGGCAGAGGTATTTGAACCATCTGTCTCCTTTCTGCACATGCACAATCTCTTCATCGTAAATAATATCAAGTGCCTCCAGCAGCTTTTGTACTTGGGGTATTCTTTTTTTATTTGCCAGCTTTTTCATGATCTGCGGGTTGACATCGAGTCCGCTTGCCTCATAGTAGCGCGGGATGATCGCCATACGCTCAAGCGCACTCCCCGCAGTATGTACAGCGGCATCAAAAAGCCCACAGTGTACAGGAAAATCCCCATAACAATATCCTGCCTCTTCAAGCAGTGCATGAAGCATCCTGAAGTGGCGTATCTCATCATCTGCCACTTCAAGCCAGTCTCTTTTGTAGGCTGTGGGCATCTGAGGGAAGCGGTAGACGGCATCGAGCGCCAGATCGATCGCGGAGTATTCGATGTGTGTAATGGCATGGATGAGTGTCGCCAGCCCCTCCGGACTTTCAAAATCTTTTCTTGCAGGCAGTTCTCTTGGTTCTACAATGCGGCATTTGGAAGCATAGGAGGGCGAGGTGAACATCTTTGGCGTGAAGTTGGATACTTCCCTAACCTCATTTTGGCTACAATATGCCAAACATTCATGTGTCACCTGCTCTTTGACGGCAATATCGTCACTGGTGATCGCGCATTCTAACTCTGTATAAAAATCCATAAGGAATTATAGCATGCAAATCAAAATGCAACCCATGGGAGCCTACCAGACCAACTGTTACATCGTTACGATTGACGGCAAAGACCTTATCGTCGACCCCGGTGTGGATGCTGTGCAGTGGGTTATCGACCATGTCACCGATCCTGTCGCTATCCTCAACACACATGGACACTTCGATCATGTCTGGAGCAATGCCGCACTCAAAGCACACTTCAACATTCCTATCTACTGTCCCAAGGATGACTGCTTCATGCTTGAGAAAGACCCTTTTTCTCAGGGTACACCACCAAGCACTGCCGATGTTGCCATTACACCTGACAGTACACTTGAGATCGGAGGCATCCCTGTGACATTTCACCATTTTCCAGGACATACCCCCGGGTGCAGCGCCATTGAAATAGGCGATATATGGCTCAGCGGTGATTTTCTTTTTGAAGGCAGTATCGGACGGTGGGATTTTCCCTATTCGAGCGGGACGCAGATGGTAGAGAGTCTAAAAAAGGTACAACGCATTACAGAGGACTTTACCCTCTACCCCGGTCACGGCATGAGTACCACCCTACAGCGCGAACAACGCGGCATACCGCAGTGGATACGGTATGTGGAGTCGACACTCTAAAATATTGG
>JALVGO010000094.1 GCA_027029065.1 Sulfurovum sp. | reverse complement strand
CCATGAACATGGAGAAGTAGAAGGCTCCCGTGGCATTTGCCTGCCCGAACAGGCTTCCCGCTATGAGATTTCCGATGAACATGGAGATTCCCACTGTCAGGAAATAGGTTCCAAATAGAGTTCCTTTCATCTCCTTTCTCCTTCCCAGATGGGCTTTGGGCAGGGTTTCCATCAAGCCGAAGAATATTCCGTAGAGAATCGTCGCCAGGAGGAGGTTTCCTCCCGCCACCATCACCCCCGATGGGAGGAGGAGAAACACGGGAAGTGTATAAACGAGGCGATGGAATCTGTCGTATAGCCTTCCGCCGATTATGGACGAGAGGGCATAGGCGATATTGAAAAGCATGTAATTGAGGGCTATGACTTTCCCTTCGTGTCCCTTGAGGAGATAGAATCCAACGGATATTGCTCCCATGGACATCAGTCCGATGAACAGGAAGAAGCCTGCCGGTATTTCTCTGAAGGCTATGGAAAATCTCTTCCTTTCCCGAATCAGTGTATCCTTCACCAGAAAGAGGAGACTTATGGCGATGACGGCGGGAATCAGGGCTATGAGGAGTATGGTCCTTTCGCTGAAGTGGGGCAGGAGAATCAGCAGAATCAGGGGTCCTGCTATGGCTCCCAGAGTATCGGAGAATCTGTGTATTCCAAAAGCCATTCCCTGCTTTTCGGCGGGCAGTCCTTCGGACAGGAGGGCATCTCTCGGTGTGGTCCTTATGCCCTTTCCGATTCTATCTATGAACCTTCCCGCCACGATATGCATGCCGGATGTGGCGAAGGGGTAGATTGCCTTTCCCAGAGTGGAAATGGAATATCCCGCAATCATTATGGACTTTGCCCTTCTGAATCTGTCGTAAAGGAGTCCCGAAATCAATTTCAGGATGTTGGATGTCAGTTCTGCAATGGCTTCCATCAACCCCATGTAGAAGGGCATATTCATCTGGCCTATCATGATGGCGAGAATGGGAAAAATCATCTCGCTGGACATGTCCTGAAAGAAACTAACCAGGGAGAAGATTATCAGATTGTGCATATGGAAAAGTTTATTCCCCTGCTTTAAAATTTTTACGACATGGTCAAATTTTTCAGAGGGGTAGTTAGTATAGGAGATAATAAGTTCTCTAATTTGCCTGAAGAACTGATAGGGCAGAATGTCTCTAAGAATAAGGAGGGATTTACGATTAAAATGAGTCTGGAGGATTTTCTATCTTGGATAGCGCTGCTCGAAGTTCATGTAAAGAAGAACTGGAATACTTATCCAATCGAAACTCGATGGTCCATTGCGGAGCTCGCATATTCCCTGGTGGATAATTTGGATGAGATTTCGAACGTTCCGGGCAAAATGGGAAAGGATGTTAGAAAGCTGATTCGGGAATTTGCGGATGAGGTATTCGATAAGGTGGAGATGGATGATGAGC
>JALVGO010000093.1 GCA_027029065.1 Sulfurovum sp. | reverse complement strand
GGAGGTCACTAATGGTTGAGCATACAGTAGCAGCAACTAATGCCATCGTCACCCTTGATGTGCCAATTCCTCAAGTAATTTGGGGATGGATGATTACCCTTAATATGTGGGCTAAAAGTATTGGAACTGGAGTAGTATTTATAGGAGCATATCTGCTTGCAAGATATAGTGATCGTGTAGGCGATCAGGTAAAATTGTGGATGCCTATAGTCTCTTTCATATTTCTCAATATTTTCTTGCTCTTTACACTGTTAGATCTGCATCAGCCACTTAGAATGTGGCATATCTTCTTCTATCCACATTTCACAAGCGCTATTACCGTTGGGGCTTGGATGGCGACACTGTTTACAGGCATAATATTCATCATGGCAGTCATTGCAGTAAAAAAATATTTCCTCAAGCAGGAGTGTAAAATAGAATCACTCTACAACCCACTACTTAAAGCTGCTGTAGTATTGGCAGTGCCAGTGACTATGTATACAGCTACAATTATGGGTGAAGCGACTGCAAGAGAGCTTTGGCAAACACCAACAGAGCTTGTGCAGATGATGCTAGCGGCACTTCTTACTGGAAGCGCTGTATTTTTGATAATTGGTGGCAAATGGAGCTATGAAGTAAAAAGAGATTTAGCAATTATCTTGGGGGCTAGCGCATTTTTGAGCTTTGTGATTTATATGGGTGAATACTACTTTGGCCACATGAAGGCAGAAGAGGTAGCAGCAATATTGCAAGCAGTCAAAGAGCATGGCGCATACCATGTGATGTTTTGGGCAGGGCAGTGGATTGCATTTATCATTCCTATGATTTTGGTATATTTTAGCTTGAAATCTAAAAGCGCTTCACTGCTCTATCTAGCAAGCGTATCAGCAATCGTGGGTCTATATATCACTAAACATGTTTGGCTTATTATCCCACAACTACTACCACTCAGTTAAGGAGTAAAGAATGAGTTTTTTAGAGAGTAGAAGAAATTTTCTCAAAGGTGCTGCTGCAACAGCTGTAGCTGGTATTGCTGTGAGCAAAGGAGTATTTGAAACTATTGCTCAAGCCAGCAACCAAGAATCAAGCCTATTTAGCAATACCCCAAATTCAATCTCTTTCTACCCTCCTCTTGAAGAGTGGGACGATTTTAAAGAGCTTGATGGAGATGATTGGAAAAGAGGCGGAATTGATCGTAAGGGAGTGCAAAGCGAAGATAACCCTGATGGGATCTATGTTAATGACTATGTCATTGTGCCAACAGTGTGCAGTAACTGTGAAGCTGGATGTGGACTCACTGCGTGGGTAGACAAAAAGAGCCTTACAGTCAAAAAGTATATGGGTAACCCTCTGCATACAGGAAGTAGAGGTAGAAACTGTGCCAAAGGGTATGCGGTTTGGTCACAGATGTATGATCCAGATAGAATCCCTTTCCCACTCAA
>JALVGO010000092.1 GCA_027029065.1 Sulfurovum sp. | reverse complement strand
AAGGTACGGTTGTCGCCAATGTTGGCGGTAAGTGTAGCAAGTTTGAGATTGTCAAGCAGTCTGAATGCACGTTCAGGCGTACCGCACTCAAGTGTCAACAGCGGGCCACAGCCGTTGGAGAAGTCTGAGAGGTAGCGCGCATGATCTTCACTTTTTGGCAATGAGGGGTGGTTGACTTCGATGCCTTCAGGCAGTGACTCCTCAAGGATCGCTGCTACTTTTGCGACAGAGTTGTTGATGCGCTCTACACGCAGCGCCAGTGTCTCAAGCCCAAGCATCGTCAGGAACGAACCAAAGGCGTTTGCTGTCATCCCCATATCACGGATGGCACGCTTCTTGCAGATAGGGATAAACGCTTTCTTGCCTGCTTTTTTGACAAACTTGTGCACATCGGCATACTTTTCATTCAGGAGTTTGTCACCCTCCTCTTTTACCTCCCTAAAGACGGCAATGCCGCCCAGTGCAGTCGAGTTGCCAGACATATTTTTGGTTGTCGAGTGCACGACAATATCTGCACCAAGATCAAGCGGACGTACCAGCAGCGGTGTGGCAGTGTTATCCACGACCATCAGGGTTTCATACCTGTTGCACAGATCTGCAATGGCTTTAAGATCAGGCAGTCTTAGACTCGGATTGCCCACGCTCTCAAGCAGTACCATCTTGACCCCGGCAGAGAGCTTCTCCTCCATATATGCAAAATCATCTATGGTACAAAAACTGTTGCCAATGCCAAAACGCTTCAGTGTTTCGTTGACCAGTGTGTAGGTACCGCCGAAAAATCCGCCCACACAGAGTATCTCATCACCACTTTTAAGCAGTGCCGTGGTTACCATGGAGAGTGCCCCCATACCAGAAGCGGTTGCGATGGCACCAAAACCGCCTTCAATCTTTGCCACAATACCTTCAAGTTTGGCATTGGTCGGGTTTCCTACCCTTGCATAGAGCGGTTTGTTCACCTCTCCGGAGAAAATGCCTGCAGCTTCCTGTGCATCAGCATATCCGTATGCTGCTGAGGGGGTGATGGTCGGTGCTATCGGCCCGACTTTCCCGCCGACACTCTGTACCAGCAGGGTATTGTAGTATTCAAAATCGTGTTGCATATTGTGTATTCCTAAATAGAGTAGTTCAGTGCATGGTTCGCTTTCATCTGATAGTTTTTTAGCTCTGAAAGCGGGATGGTAAAGACATCCATGATGCCTTTGTGGATATCTTCCCAAAAGAGTTTGAGCGCCATATTGTCTGTGCGTCCTATATCGGAAAAAGCATCGGTCTCAAGAATGAGAATGATCTCTTTGAGAGTAATATCTTTCAGGTCTTTGGCAAGACGGTAACCACCGTGCGCACCTTTGATACTCAACAAAATACCCTGCTTTTTCAATTCGAGCAGTATCTGTTCAAGAAAACTCTGGGGTACTGAGGCACGT
>JALVGO010000091.1 GCA_027029065.1 Sulfurovum sp. | reverse complement strand
TGGTATATGGTACGCTTCGGACTTCTCTTTTTGGCGTACAGTGCCATCCGTCCTGGAAATGTGCGGTTAGCGGAATGGAGTGAGATAGACTGGGATAAGAAACAATGGATCATACCGGCAGAAAAAATGAAAACCGGCAAAGAGCATATCATACCGCTCTCACGCCAAATGCTGGAGATCTTGAAGTTTGCCAAACACTACGCCACCGGTGGAAAGTATATCTTTTTCTCAAACCGGCACAAAAACTCACCGATGAGCGATGTCACCTTTTCCAAAGCCTTATGGCGGATGGGCTATGGGAATGATACCATCGTACCGCACGGCTTTCGGGCGATGTTCAGCACCATTGCCAATGAACACAGCGCATACGGCTTTGAAGTGATCGAAACCCAACTTGCCCACAAGATAGGATCCAAAGTCGCCCAGTCATACAACCGGGCACAATACCTACCGCAGCGTAAAAAAATGATGCAGTGGTGGGCGGATTGGCTGGATGAGCAGAAAAATAATTATTGTAATCGTTTGACACACTAAAAGAGTATCAAAGTATAATTTCATTTAAGGATAGAAAATGAACGAATCAAGATCTACATTGACAGCATTTAAACATAAAGCTTTGAAAAATAGAAAAGTGGCTTTTCACTATTCTCTTCTCAAACCATTTTTTACTTTAGTTAAACAAAGGTTGCACCACTTATGAGCTTATATTGGCAGCGACTAATCCGCTTAAAATCTGAAATTGCTACGATCAGACAGAAGCGGAAAAAGAAGTTTAAAAAAGACCAAAAAATTATGATTGATTTTATCAATGGTGTCACAGAATATGCCTTGTTTGAAATAGGCAGCACAAAAATCTATCTTCGCCGTGGCGATGAGAAAAAGGGATTTGAACATATCTTGATTAGACACTACTGCCCCGGCTGTCCTGGAGAACTTTCTACAATGGATATTTTAAATATGATCGATGTCATCAAAAAGGGTATCAAACTTGCAAATGAAGGTGTCAGCAATGATCAACTGATCGTTTATCAACAGATCAAAGGACTAGATCAGCTTAAGCTTGTATTGAAACCTATTGGAAATAATGAGTTGGTAGTGACGCTGTACCGCCTTTAAAAGAGTAGGTGGAAGCAGGACGATTACGGATTTGACCATCGAGGGTCGGCTAAACGCTCCGCATCGTTACCCCACTTCACTGCTACGGCATTATTATACCCAAAGCAAAATGGCAATGTCAACCCTTCCCACCCCACGAATTATTTAGCAATAGGTTCAATGGTTCATTGCAGCCTCTTAAGTTATAGCTCAACTTTCGCACATAAAAAACCACTAAGAAAATAGGTGGCTATTCATCTACGAAACCCCATAAATAGGCACTTTCAGCTATAATATGGTTACCACAACTATATTATAAAGGGCTTTTTTTATGGG
>JALVGO010000090.1 GCA_027029065.1 Sulfurovum sp. | reverse complement strand
TCAGCGCGGAGATAAGCGGATCGATCCAGAAGATACCAAAGTAATACATCAGCACCCCGCCAAGCACGACGGCTATGGAAGTCATCACATCGGTCAGCAGGTGCAGATAAGCGGCCCTGACGTTCATACTCTCCTGCGAATCTTCTTTGATCAATAGTACACTTGCCGTGTTAAGTACTATACTCAACATACCAAGCCCGATGACCCATACCGAATTGATAGGCTCCGGGTGGTAGAACTTATGAAACGCTTCGACAATCAAAAAAACGGCAATGCCGATGAGTACCGAAGCGTTGAAAAGCGCAGCAAGGATCTCTGCACGCTTGTAGCCAAATGTTCGCTGCACATCGTTGGGACGTGCCGCCATACGGTTGGCAGCATAGGCGATGACCAGTGCCAGCACATCACTGAAGTTGTGCATCGCATCACTTAGCAGCGCCAGTGATCCGGAGATGATCCCTCCTACGATCTGCGAAAGTGTGATAATAACATTGAGGACAATCGTCCAAAAGAGATTCTTGCCGCTTACTTCATGATGGTGGTGTCCACTCATCTTAGTTTCCCCTCTTTTTTCATACTATACTGTCTCTATCTTCTCAAGCGGATTTGTCTTCTTGTTTCCACTGTCAAAAATGTACGCATACATCGGTACGTAAACCAGTGTCAGCAGTGTACCTATCAGCAGCCCCCCAATGGCGACATCAGCAAGCGGACTGAGGCGCTCCAGCCCCACTGCCTGCTCCAGAGCAATAGGAACCATCCCTGCAATGGTGCCAAACGCTGTCATCATAACCGGACGGAAACGTACACGTACCGCCTCCTGCGCACTGTCAAACGGACTTTCGCCCTGCTCGCGGTAGGATTGGTAGAAGTCGATCAGCAGTACGGCGTTTTTGATAATGATCCCAAAGAGCAGCAGTATCCCCAAAAGGCTTGGCATACAGCTTGGCTTGTCAAAGAGCAGCATCCCCCATGCCGCACCGATAAGCGAAAGCGGCAGTACCAAAATCATAATGAATGCCAGT
Organism: Sulfurovum sp.; assembly: GCA_027029065.1. The sequence goes on along the minus strand of JALVGO010000090.1, from coordinate 34,642 downwards.
CTGACCGAACGGTAGATCGCAATCAGCGTCATGATCAGAATGATCACCCCAAGCCCGATCGCTTTAAGCATCCGTTTGAAGCTGTCATGAATCTGGGCAATATCTCCGGTCTGATCGATCTGTATATCACTGATATTGGCATCTTTGAGTGCCGCAATGGTATCGTCGGTCAAGTGTGTTACCGGACGTTTGGCACGGTAGCCGTTGACATCGACACTGTAGAGCATCTTGTCGCGCTCGATCTTCGCAAAGGTCATGTGACGCTTGAGCGTCGCCACTTGTGAGAGTGGAATCTCACCGCTTGGGGTGGTGATGGGCAGGAGTCTCAGTGTCTCAATGTTCTCGGAGAACTTGCCCTTAAGGTAGAGTCTGACCACCTGCGTGTTCATCGACTGGAAGTTGGCGTTGAGTCCCACTACCTGCCCTTTGATCGGCAGCTGCATGGCTATCTGATATGGAGTAATGCCATAACTGAGCGCTTTGTTCTCGTCAATGTCCATTTCCACTTCCATAAAGTCCTTGTCCCAGCTGGTACTGACCGATGTCAACCCCTTAACATCCTGCATCGCTTTTGCCACTTCGTGTGCCTTGTTTGGCAGTGCATCGACATAGGGTGAACTGAGTCTCGTATCGACTGTCGCTTTGATGGAGGAGAGTGCCGTTGCACCAAAGTCAAAGACATCATTACGCTTGAGCCCCTCCAGATGAGAGAGTCTGTTACGGATGATATCTTCCAGTTCCCACATGCTTTTATCACGTTGGAAGCGGTTGACTGCATTGATGGTAATGGTCGCTTCAGCCGGCAGATTCCCCGAACCGAGGCTGAGCACGCCAGGCTCTGTACCGAATGCGACAGAACTCATCTTCACCCACTTCTGTTTCTCCAGCCAGTTGAGGAAAGGCTGGATTTTGCGCTCGGCACTCTCAACCGTTTCGTTGGCACTGAAAGCGATCTGCGCTTTGATGATACCCGTATCCATCGGCGGCATCGCATCTTTTCCAATGGTCGGCATGATATTCTTCATACTCATCACCAGTATCATAATGACACCAATGGTAAGCATCATACGTCTGGCAAACCAGAACTTCCCGTTGGAGAAGCGGATAATCCCCTCATAAGGGCCGACCAGCTTGCCGATAGTATGCTGATAGAGCCACTCAAACCACCCTTCTACTTTTGTTTTGCCGACCCCGTTACGGTAGAGCCACTTGGAAAGCAGCGGAATGAACGTGATGGAGAGGAACCAGCTTACCAGCAGCGCGATAATAAGCGTTTCAATGAGCGGTTTGAAGATCTTTTCCGGGAACCCTCCAATAAACATCAGCGGGAAGAGGATGGCAATGGTCGCAATGGTACCTGCAAAGACCGGACTGAGTACCTCTTTGGTTCCTTTGGTAATGGCATCTTCAAGTTTTTCATGCCCTTCGGTCAAATGCCGTTCAATGTTCTCAAGTACCACGACCGCATCGTCGGTAAGCATTCCCAGGGCAAGAATGATCGCCGTATAGATGACAATGTTGAGTTCTCCGCCAGTCAGCCAGATGATCGCCATGGTTGAAAAGAAGACCATCGGAATGGAAAGCCCCGCTGCAATAATCGCACGGAAGTTCCCAAGGAAAATCATAATGACAAGCAGGGTATAGATGACCGCATCACGCAGTGCTTCAAGCATGTTGTCGTTCGCCTGCTCGATGAGGTCGCGCTGGGTATCGGAGATCTCAAAACGGATATTGGGGTACTTTGCCTCAAGCTGTTTCATCTCCTTGCGTGCGGCTTTGGAGACATCGAGCACACTTCCACCCGGAGCACGCTGCACCGCAAGGGCAATGGCATCTTTGCCGTTACCGATGTAGCCGCTGGTGCGTTTTTGATAGCTCCACTTCACATCGGCAATATCACTCAATCGGACATTGGGCATGATCTGAAGTTGTTTGAGCTTTTCAATATTGTCTTTTTCCCCATAAAAAGTAACCGTGTAAAAGTCATTTTTGCCCTTGATAAACCCAAGAGGCATATCGCGGTTGAGTGTACCGATGGCTTTGGCAATGTTTTCAAAGTTGACATGGTACTTCTTGGCTTTGAACGGATCCACTTCGATGTTGATGGCACTCTCATAGCCACCGAATACTTCGACATTCCCTATGGCAGGATTACTGAGCAGATGCGGCTTGATGAAACTGTCGGCGATCTTGCGGATATCGGCAAGAGAAACCGCACTGTTCTTCGGACTCATCGCAATAATGTCCACCGGCAGCGTAAAATCCCCTGCTGTATAGATGGCAGGGTTGGTGCCTTTTGGCAGTTTGGCTTTGACAATGGAGAGCGCGTTAGCCACATCTACCGCTGCGGCGTTGAGTCCTTTTTTGTAGCCAAATTCCGCTTTGACAATGGAGTAGTTTGCCACATTGACCGAGCTGACGTCTGTTACCAGTCCCAGACGGGAGATCTCCTCCTCAATGGGTTTTGAGACTGTCGATGCCGCCACCTGTGCTGTTGCACCCGGTACATTGGTAATGACAATCACCTGCGGCGGGTTGGCATCGGGGAAGAGATTTTTTGGCAGTGTTACCAGTGCAATGATCCCCATAATGAAAAATGCCGCTATGATCGAATAGAGCAGATAGGGGCGTTTATAGAAAAAGGAAAACATCCGCTACTCCTTGACTTTGAGTGTGTAACCGCTTGTAAGTTTCAGCAGAACGTCGGGTTTGGCAACAATGATCTTTTTGCCTGCAAGCGGCTCTTTGACCACCACCCCCTGCTCTCCGGACTGGACAACGTGTACCGGCACAGCTTTTGCATGGTTCTTTTCAACTTCAAGCACAAAACTTTTGCCGTTACGGTCAAGCAGTGCATCAAACGGCAGCATGATGGCATCTTTTGCCTCATAGACCACCACATTTACCTCTACCCGCTCACCGCTGCTGAGTCCCTGAATGTCATTGACAAATGCTTTGTACTCTTTCAGACCGCGCAGCGTACTGCCAAGCGGATGGAGTGCATACGCCTTACCTGCGAAAAATACCGCTTTGGGGGTAATGTCCTGCGGTGTGCGTACCAGCAGACTGAACCCTCTATCGGCACTGATCTGCAGTAGCGGTTTGCCCGGCATGGTTACATCACCAACCGCTGCCATGGTTTTGGCAACCGTCCCGTCTATGGGAGAAGTAATAGTGGCGTAGCTAAGCTGGTTCTGTGCCGCTTTGAGTTTTGCCTTGAGCGATGCAATCTGAGACTGCTCTTTTTGCAGCTGCTCTATGGAAGCCCCTTTGACCTTGTAGAGTGCCTCGGTACGGGCATGGCTTTTAAGTGCATTGTCAAGTGAAACTTTCAGTGCTTCTATGTTGGCGGTAAGGTCGGTAGTATCGAGTGTTGCGATTACCTGCCCTTTTTTGACTTCCGTGCCGCTTCTGACGATCTGCTCTACACGCGAAGCGATGCGTGAGGAGAGTGTGACATCCATCTCATTATGTGCCTCTGCAAGATAGGGCAGCGTCAGTTGGACTGTACCTTTTTGGGGTATCATTGTTTTTACAACGATCGGATAGACCTTTGCCGCTACTTCATGTGCATCTTGGGCACGCTTTGCTTTTACCAGACGGACTCCGCCAATCACCAACACGGCAACCACTGCCAGTGTAATAATAATTTTCAACCCTTTTTTCATTGTACGATCCTTTTCATGTCATTTCCGTAAATTACCGCCAGTTGGGCAACATCCTGCCACTGCTTCGCCTGAAAGTTGTAGAGATTCGCTCTTGCATTTGCCAAAGCATCTTCGTAACGCAGATACTCCTCTTCGGTAATGTTCCCGTTGGCAAACGATACCTTTGCGATCTTAAGAAGCTTTTTTTGGTTGGCAACACTTTGTCTTGCCAGTACCACAGAGCGTTTTAGCAGCGCAATCTCACGTGTCAGCTGTGAAGCCTGCACACTGAGTGCATGCTTTGTCTTTTCATACGCTACCTTCTCCTCCATATAGGAGACCCTTGCCATTTGGGATGCTGTCGTTTTGCTGTGGTCAAAGATCGGCATATTCAGATAGATCCCTGCTGAACCAAACCCCTCATGCAGACGGTTGCCGTTATTGTAGGCATCTGCTTGTGAATAGTTGTAGCTTCCTTTGGTAACCACACTTGGCAGGTAGGCTTCATCGGCAGCCTGAAGCGCTTTCTTGCTCGCCTTGACTTTGGCATCAAGCGGTTTGAGCGCAAAAATCTCCCCTTTGCGTACCATATGGCGCAAACGCAGTGGTACACTGTGTTTTAGATGCACACCGGTCAGCGTCTCTATTTTGGACGTGAGCAGATTGATATTCTGATCGATGGTATTGAGTGAAATGTCCAGATCGCTGATGTGGCTGTCGAGTACAAACAGCGCACTCTCAGGTGCCCTTCCCTCTTTGACCTTCAGCTTTGTACTTTCGGCTGTTTGAAGGATGGAGCGTTTTTTGACTTTGAGTGCCACTTTCAGTGCTTCAAGGTAGCGTAGTTGTGCCACACTGCCCACTACGACTGCTTCACGCTGAATGAGCGAAAGTTTCTGTTTCTCGCGTGCGGCAAGATGCAGCAATCGGGCTTTCTCTTTCAACGTAAAGATCGACTTGATGAAGATCGGCCACGTAAAAGAGGCACCCTCACGCATGATCTGCTTGGCAAACGGCTGCGGCACGGCAGGGTTGTTCTGCACCATATGGATCAACTCGTTTGGCGGTACAGGTACCATGCCGTTTGGCGAGTTGTAGATCTCATAGCCAAGATGCAGATTGGCACTTGGCAGCAGTTTGTCACTGATTGCCTGTTCGCCAAGCGCACTCTTTTGGATTGCCAGCATATCCAGTCTGTTCTCCGGTCTATGTGCCAAGGCATTGAGCAGTGTGGTAATGTTTGTCGCATAGGCAGCGCTTGAGAGCATCAGCGTCAAGCCTATGGCTGTTACAGTTTTTTTCATTATGGTTCCTTGAGCATTTTTTTGATTTTTGCAATAATATAGTCGGCTATCTCCTCTATGTCACACGCAGCACAGGTATCCAGATCAATATCTTCCAGTGCTGCCGCTTTGAGCCTCAGCGGTTTGGTCGTGACCATCAGATTGAGGGTACCAATAACCATAAAGTAGAGAATCATCGGCACTGCATCATGGAAACACCCATTTGCCTCACCACGTCTTAAAATGTCAGTGAAAAGTGCAAAGAGTTGGCGCATAGAACTAAAAAGCATTTCAGGCAGTACAGCACCACTGTCACTTAACTCTTTAAGTAAAAGTGCCGGCAGATACGGGTGTTCACACGCATACCTTGCATAGGTACGGATAAACCCCTCCAACTCCTCTATTGGTTTACTGTGGGTTTTATTCTCTTCGGTAATCGCCTGCTGTATCTCAACAAGTATTTCACGCATGACCGCTTCATACAGCCCTTTTTTGTTTTTGAAGTAGTAAAAGACCATCGCCTTGTTCAGCCCGCACCGCTGTGCCAGCTCATCCATCGAAGCCTGTGCATACCCCTTTTCGGAAAAGAGCGACTTCGCATGGGTGATGATAAGCTGCTTGGATGCTTCGGCATCACGCTTTTGTATTTTTTTAGACATTTTAAAATCCTATTAATTAACTGGTTAGTTAATTATAGATTAATTAATCTTGATTTGTCAAGAAAATATAGAATTTTTAAACAAAAATCACAAAACTTCATTTTTATGCTATAATATGCACAATATATTACGGAATATTACAAGGAAATCTTTATGGTAAGTTACACGGCAAATGAACTCATCCCCTCTTCAGAGTTTGCTAAAAAGTTTGGTTCATACCTCACCCAGATAAAAGAGCATTCTGTTGAGAAACTGGCAATTTTAAAAAATAACAAAGTTGAAGCAGTTATCATATCAAAAGATGAGTATGAACGTATGCAAGAGGCACTCAAAGAGGTCGAAGCACAGAAAATTCTGCACGCTGTTCATACAGGTTTGGAAGATGTACGCCAAAACAGAACACATGCTATAGAAACACTGTGGGATGCACTTGATGATTGAGTACAGTGACAGTTTTTTGAAAGAAGCAAAAAAACTGTCAAAAAAATTAAACAATATTATGAGGGTAGATAAAAAACCTATTGCACATCCAGCATCGCATTGATCTGCGCGATCTCTCTGGCATTTTCATCATTCATGATCTTCTCATAGTAGAGTGCCAGTGCCTTACGTACGGTCTGTGTCGTGTCTTCTTTGGTGATCTGCATGATCTCCTCAAGCTGTGCTGCCTGGTCTGCTGTAAGAGAGACAGTGATCTGCTGTGGTCTTCCCGCCATGATCTTATCCTTATTTTTTTGGAAAAATTATAACGACAAAGGGTTAACAGCGCTTTACGACAGATAGATCACCTCTTCGGGTCTGACGATGTGTGCTTTTTCATGCAATCTCTCGCCCATCACCCCTTTGAGAACATCCTGTTTCTCTTTTTCTCCATGAATGAGGAAAATACGTTTAAGCTCGTCAATACCCTCTACCCATTTGATAATGCCGTTTTGGTCGGCATGGGCAGAGAAGCCGTTTATAGTGTAGATATTTGCTTTAATACGGATATCTTCATGGTAGAGTTTGATCCACTTTGCCCCGTCGACTATGTGTCTGCCAAGTGTGCCTACCGCCTGATAGCCCACAAAGATCACCGCATTTTTATGGTTCCAGAGACGGTTTTTGAAGTGGTGTAAAATACGCCCGCCCGTACACATACCGCTTCCGGCAATGATGATGGCACGGCTGTTGACATCGTTAATGGCTTTGGACTCTTCTACACTCAGGGTATACTCCAGCCCTTCAAACGCAAATACCGTTCCGTCACGCCGTTTCATCTCCTGACACTCCTGACTGAGCAATTTTTCCGCATACTCTTTATACACCTCCGTTGCACGTGTTGCCATGGGAGAATCAAGAAAGACTTTGCATCTTGGCAGGGTACCGTTGTCATGCATCTCCTTGAGCATACAGAGAATCTCCTGTGTACGCTCGATGGCAAAGGAGGGGATGATGACATTTCCCCAGTTCTCCAGCGTTTCAGTGATAACGCTGCGAAACTCCTCTTCACTCTCAAGTGCCCCTTTGTGGTTACGATCACCATAGGTTGACTCCACGTAGAGATAGTCCGCATTTTTACAGGGCACCAGATGGGGAATGACCATGTCATTGTCGTTTCCAATATCACCTGAGAATACGATCTTCCATTTCTGACCGTTCTCTTCGTAGTCAATTTCAATAAAAGCTGACCCAAGGATATGTCCGGCATTTCTGTAAGTTACATGAACGCCTTCACAGAGTCTAAACGGCTTGTCATATTCGGGAATGGTCTTAGGCAGAGAAAGGGCGGCATCCACATCTTTCTTTTCATAAAGCGGCGGCTGTACCTTCCCTTCTGTACCACGCCGCTGCGCTTTTTTGTAGCGGGTAAGGTAGTCCTCTTTCATGATCTTCGCACTGTCAAGCAGTACCACTTCTGCCAGTGCCAGTGTCGCTTCGGTAATGACCAGTCTGCCGCTAAAGCCCTCTTTGACAAGCTTTGGAATGCGCCCTACGTGGTCAAGATGCGCATGTGTTACCAGCAGATAGTCTACTTCTGAGGGGTCAAAGTCAAACGGCTCAAAATTGCGCTCCTCTTCCCTCCCCTGAAACATCCCGCAATCGATCATGATCTTTTTCCCGTTATCCAGTTCCAACAGATGGCATGAACCCGTTACGACCTCTGCCGCACCGTATGAAATAACTGTTGCCATAACCTATCCTTTCATATTTACAAATATCTATCTGCCCAGTCTCTCTTCAAGATCAACGATCTTTGGCAGTGTAGAGAGCACACTGTCAGGGTTGAGACTGATGGAGTCGATGCCGAGTTTCACAAGGTACTCTGCTACTTCAGGGTAGTCAGAGGGTGCCTGTCCGCAGATGCCGCTGTGGCGGTTGTTGCGCTTGGCACCCTCAACAGCCATCTCTATCATCTTCAGCACACCAGGGTCACGCTCGTCGTAGTCGAATGCGACAATTTCACTGTCTCTATCCACTCCCAGTGTCAGTTGGGTCAGGTCGTTGCTTCCAATACTGAAACCGTCGAAGATCTTGCTGAATGCGTCAATGGAGATAACATTGTTGGGGATCTCGCACATCACATAGATCTTCAGACCGTTCTCTCCCTGTTTGAGTCCATATTTTGCCATGGTGTCAATGACACGCTGCCCTTCGTCCACACGGCGGCAGAACGGGATCATAAGTATGACATTGTCTAATCCCATCTCATCACGTACACGCTTCATGGCTGCACACTCCAGTGCAAACCCCTCTTCGTAGGCAGGGTGCGCATAGCGTGCCGCACCACGGAAGCCGATCATCGGGTTGTCTTCGGTCGGTTCGAAGAACTTTCCGCCAAGCAGGGAGGCGTATTCGTTGGATTTGAAGTCACTCATACGTACGACACACGGTTTGGGGTAGACTGTCGCGGCAATGGTTGCCACCCCCTCGCTCAGTCGTTTGACAAAGAAGGTTTCAAAATCTTCGTACCCCTCGGTCAACGCTTCGAGTGCTTTTCGTGTGGCATCGTCCGTTTTTTCAGGATGTCGCAGTGCCATTGGGTGTGCTTTGATGTCGTTATTGATGATGAACTCCATACGCGCCAGCCCAATACCGTCCACCGGCAGTGAAGCCAAAGAAAAAGCGATGTCAGGATCGCCAAGGTTCATCATGATCTCAGTTTTGGTTTTTGGCAGTGTGCTCAGGTCGGTTTCTTGCACATCAAAGGGGAGTATGCCCTCGTAGACATAGCCCGTTTCACCCTCGGCACAGCTGACGGTCACCTCCTGTCCGTTTTTAAGCACCTCTGTCGCATTGACCGCACCGACCACGGCAGGCAGTCCCAGTTCACGGCTGACGATGGCTGCATGACAGGTACGCCCGCCCTTGTTGGTAACGATGGCGGATGCTATCTTCATCACCGGTTCCCAGTCAGGTGTGGTGATGTCGGCGACAAGCACTTCACCGGGCTTGAAGCTGTCCATCTCTTTGACATCGTTGATGATATGTACTTTTCCCGCTCCGATCTTGGTACCGACGGCACGTCCTGTTGCCAGTACTTTGCCTCTCTCTTTGAGACGGTATAGTTTCAGTACGGAACCTTTCTTCTGCGACTCAACTGTTTCCGGCCGTGCCTGCACCATGTAGAGATGCCCGTCTTCGCCGTCTTTTGCCCACTCCATATCCATCGGCTTGTGGTAGCCCGCTTTTTTTGAATAGTGGTTCTCTACTTTAATGGCGTAATCTGCCAGCACCATCACATCCTCATCACTGATGGCAAAGCACTTGCGTTCTTGGGGTGTCGTTTCGACATTTTTGGTGTACTCTACAGCCATGTTGCTGACATTGGCCTCTTTGGTAAAGACCATTTTAAGCGCCTTGCTTCCAAGGCGGCGTTTGAGTACGGCACGGTGTCCTTTGTTGAAGGTCGGTTTGTGGACGTAGAATGTGTCCGGGTCGATGGTACCGAGTACCACGTTCTCTCCCAGACCCAACGCGGCATTCATGAAAACAACATCACGGAAGCCTGTTTCGGTATCAAGACTGAACATGACCCCGCTTGCACCGATGTCGCTGCGTACCATCTTCATAACAACCGCAGAGAGATAGACTTTGTAGTAGTCAAAACCATGGTCATATTTGTAGTGTAAAGAGCGGTCGGTAAAGTTGGAAGCAAGACAGCGCATGTACGAGTCAAGCAGCTGCTCTTCATTTTGAATATGCAGGTAGGTTTCGTTCTGCCCGGCAAAGGAGGCCTCGGGGGAGTCTTCTGCTGTAGCGGAGGATCGCACGGCAACGGAGAGGTGTTCACCATACTCTGCTTTGAGTTTGGCATAATTATCAAGGATCTCCTGCTTCAGGTCATCAGGGATTGTCGCATGGTAGACAAGGTCACGACAGGCTGCGCCGCGTTCTTGCAACTGCTGCACATTGTCAGGGTCAAGGTCGTCAAGCTGATTATGAAGCTTCTCCCACAGGTTGTTGTAGTCGAGTATGTACTTGTACGCCGAAGCGGTAATGGCAAATCCGTTAGGGACACGCACACCCTCTTGAGTCAGGTTTTGGTACATCTCACCAAGTGATGCATTCTTGCCACCTACTTCGGCAACATCCTCAATGCCTATTTCACTGAACCATTTGATATTTTGACTCATGATGTATCCTTGTTTCAGGGTTTATGCCTTTCTCTAAGTATACTCCTAATTTTGTTTACAAATTGTTAAACCCTGCTATGTACGTTTCTATCAAGAAGTGCTACAATATGACAAAACAACAAGGAGTATTATGCGAAGCATCGGACTACTGGGGGCAATCTCCATCGGTATCGGCGGTATGGTCGGCGGAGGGATCTTCGCTGTTTTGGGTGAAGCGGTATCGCTTGCACACGGGGCAACTGCGGTGGCATTTGCCATTGCAGGGCTCATTGCCATCCTGACAGCCTACTCCTATGCCAAACTCTCGGTTGCCTACCCCAGTGAGGGAGGAACGGTGACGTTCATAGACAAGGCCTTTGGGGACAATGTCCTCTCGGGCAGCGTCAACCTGATGCTCTGGCTGAGCTACCTGGTGACCATATCACTCTACGCGACCGCATTTGCCTACTACGGTGAAACCTTTTTTACCCACAAAAGCACTTGGCTGCATCATGGGCTCATTACCGCTGCCATCATTGTCCCTGCACTCATCAATCTTGTCAGCGCCTCTTTTGTGGGCAAAAGCGAAACAGTCATCGTCGTACTGAAAGTCTCCATTCTGGTGCTGGTCATCGTCGCGGGCGCTTCCCATGTTGACCCTGCACGTATGTCACCCGAACACTGGGGGAGTCCACTTTCCATCGTCACGGCAGGAATGATCATCTTTGTTGCCTATGAGGGTTTCGAACTCATTGCAAACTCCGCTGAAGAGATCATCAAACCGGCAAAGAACCTGCCGCGCGCTTTCTACGCTTCGGTCATCATTGTTATTGCACTCTATGTACTCATCTCCGTCATTACCGTAGGAAGCGTTCCTGAAGAGGCTCTCATGAAAGCCAAAGACTATGCCCTCGCCATTGCTGCTGAGCCCTCACTTGGACATGCCGGCTTTGTACTGGTCGCAGCTGCCGCCCTGCTCTCAACCTTCTCTGCGATCAATGCCACCATTTACGGCAATGCAAGACTGGGATACATCATCGCAAAGTACGGTAAACTCCCCAAAGCACTGATGGATGAGGACAAACGTTCAGGTGTGCCTTTCAAAGGGGTACTCTACACCACCGTTTTCAGCCTCATTTTAGCCAATACCATCGACCTGACACAGATTGCTATCATCGGTAGTGCCGGTTTTTTGCTACTCTTTTTTATCGTCAATGTGAGTGCCTACCGTCTTCATGCTACTATCGGTGCCAGCCGGACTATATTGATCACCTCATCTATACTGGCTTTTTTGGCACTCTGTACCCTGCTTCTGCACACCTACCATACTAATCCGGACGCCGTTATGATCTTCATGGGATTTGTCATTATTTCCGGTATGTTCGAGCTTATCTACGGACGGTATGTCAGAGGGCATCTCTTTAGCAGGGCATACAGGACAGGCAAGCACTCATAACTGTTTGGATTTTTGATGTATAATGCCTATAGACAAACCACAGAGGAGATGCCATGCAACGCTACCTTGGAAAACGCAAAGAGCTGAAGATCTACATCAGCAATGAAGACTCCTATGAGGGAAAACCGCTCTTTGAGGCACTCCTCTCCCTTGCCAAAGAGATGGGACTTGCCGGAGCGACTGTCTTTAAGGGGGTTGCAGGACTCGGAGCACACTCCGAGATACACAGTTTCAATGTCTGGGTACTCAAGCAGAAAGTGCCGCTGCTTATTACCATCATCGACAAAGAAGAGAAGATCGTCACTTTTCTCGAGGCGGCAAAAGAGATGATCAAAGAGGGGCTTGTCACCACCCACGACATCGATGTGGTGCTCTACCACCATCCCAGGTTTGAAGGAGAAGCCTGATGCAGCCGCTGCTTTTGCTTGCCGTCGGTACGGGTGGATTTGTCGGTGCGATTTTGCGTTTTCTCATTAGCGGATGGGTACAGAAACTCTCACCTACCCTCTTTCCGGTAGGCACCCTGAGTGTCAACATACTGGGCAGCTTCATCATCGGGTTTATGGCACTCTATTTTGAATCGGTCGTCGCCCCGCATCAAAAAGCGCTGGTCATTACCGGTATGCTTGGCGCGCTGACGACTTTCTCTACCTTCTCACTGGAGACACTCACCATGCTTCAGGGCGGACTGTGGGGACGTGTCACCATGAACATCACCCTCAATGTCATACTCTGCATCACAGCAACCATGCTGGGGATGATGCTCTTTAAACGCCTCTACGGATAGTATGACCGTACTATCTAAGAATATTTTTAGCTAAACTGTAATGACAAGAGGCTAAAAACCTATAGAAGAGGAAACGGCAGGCAGAATAATCGTAAACTCCGCCCCGCCATCGACATTTTTGGCAAACAGTTTACCCTGCATATTGTTTTCAACCATATTTTTAGCAATATTCAGTCCGATACCCGAACCATGGCTCTTAGTCGTTACATACAGGTCAAATATCTTGTCCATGACATCTTCAAGAATACCACCGGCATTATCTCTCACTGTCACACACGGCTGTCCATCCTTCTCTCCTACATGGATAAAAATACGCATATCATCCTGCGGGTTGTCCGCGTAGGCATCTCTGGCATTGTTGAGCAGTGTCAAAATAACCTGATTGAACTCATTGGGGTAGCCGTAGGCGAGCAGCTTCTCATCACCATGCAGTTCAAGCGTAATGTGGTTATGGCTGTACTCAAACTGTACCAGATCGATAATCGTTTTAATACTCTCATAGAGATTGAAGTAGATACGCTCTCTTGAAGGGTTGAAGAAACTCTGAAAGTCACTGACTGTCTGATCCATGTAGCGTACCTGCTTCAGGGCATCATCGAGTTTCTTGTTGACCTCTGCATCGGACAATGTATGTTTGGATATATTGAGTTTAAGTACATTCATGATCAGGCTGATGACATTGAGCGGCTGTTTCCACTGATGGGTGATCATGCCGATCATCTCACCCATCTGGGCATGGCGTGCCTGAAGCTCTACCAGCTTCTGTTTCTCCATGTTTTTTCTGATCTCTTCATCTACCATCTCCTGCATCTTCTCGTTGAACTGCTTCAACTGTGTATTCTTTCTGGATATCTCCTCAAGCAGCAATGCTTTTTCATTACGCTCCTGCACAAGGCTCTGCTGCGTATGTGCCATATCTGTAATGTTTTCAAAAAGAATGATCAGGCTTTCGTACTTCCTCCCCGATGCATCCGGTTTGCTCTTTTTGCATCCCGGATGTACATGGATATGCACGTAGGTATCCGGCTCTTTGAGAATATAGGGCAGTGTAAAAGATTTTTTCTCCCCTTTAAAGATCTTTTCGAGTATCTCTTCAAGCCCATAAAGTTCCGGAACGATCTCCGTCATCGCTATGTTATTGCACTCTTTTGCATGTTTTTTGCAGACAAGAAACGTCTTGTCGGAGAACTCAATAGCACGGTATTCTTCATTAATTACAATATATTCGTAGGTATGGTTCACATAGATCGCATTCAGTATCTCCTGTATATGCACTTTTATTCCTCTCCTAACATCAGTCTGGCAATTGCTTCGAACATCCTTCCGACACCCTCGCCGCTTTTTGCAGAGGTCAGATAGATATGCTCACCCAGCTCCCGATAGGTCTCTTCTGCATACAGGTAGATCTTTTGACGATCTTCTTCGGAGAGTTTGTCACTCTTGTTGAGTACCAGTATGATCGAAGCGGCGTGAGATACTTTTCTTACAATTTTGATATAGGTTGCAATATTTTCGATGGTCTCTTTTCGTGTAATGTCAGCAACGAGAATGGCACCATGAGCCCCCATGATATAGGTCTCATTGACCGGTTTGGTTTCGGTTCCGCCCTCAATATCCCAAATGAGTCCCTGAACGACCATACCATCTACCGTAATCTCTTTTCTTGAGATCTTCACACCGATCGTACTCAGGTAGGTATCACTGAACTGATTATCGACAAATCGCCGTATCAGACTTGTTTTTCCTGTGGAAAAATCCCCTACAAGGATGATCTTTTTTGATAGCATTATGACAGGTTTCCTTCTTCTAAAAACGCTTTGATCTTATCAATACTCTCATCAGGCTCACTTCCTTTACGAAGGTCAGACATGATATCCCCCGCCTCTGTGTTGCCCATATTGAAAAAGAGTCCTTTGAGTGCATGTAGAGATTTGTTGATCTGTTCAATATCGTATGGTTCCGCAGAAAGCAGTGATTTGAGTTTTTCAAGCTCGCTTAAAAGATCTCTCTTCCCAGAAGCCAGAAGCTGTTCTATCTGTTCCTCTTTAAATCCAAATGCGGAGAACTTCTCTTTCGCGATTCTTAATGTCTCATCAATCACATGTTCCATACTCGAGATCCCCTTATTTGCTTGTAGATAAAAATTATTATACACTAAATGAACTTGCGTTCCCTTACCAAATTCAAAAAAAAGTATAGATACTTAGTCTCACTACTTTATAAAAAACATAGTATAAGCCACCTTCAAAGTAGTGTTAAATTTATAATATTTAAGAGATAAATGCAAGAGAAGGGAAAGAGTGGAGAACATATTGCATATCGCCATTGCAGATGATCATGAAATCGTACGAAATGGACTTTCTATGATCATTGAGAATACACAGAATATGCAGGTCAATATAGCAGCATCTTCACATCATAACTGCTTCAAATGCTTAAAGTACACGAAGCAGATATATTGATACTCGATCTCAACCTTGGCGATGTCAATGGACTGGGTTCACTCGAAGCCATCACCGAACGCCATCCTGCTTTACCGATTCTCGTACTCAGTGCCTACCCGGAAAAGGAGTATGCCATTCGTGCATTCAAAGCCGGTGCTTCAGGCTACCTGAACAAAGCAGTGGTCTCCTCCGAGCTGATTGAAGCGATACAGACAATCCAAAACGGCAAAAGCCATATCAGTGAAACACTTGCCCAGAATCTGCCCTACGGCACCACGCTTGAAAAAGAGAAAAAAGAGATATCCGAGATTCTCTCAAAACGGGAGTTCGAGGTTTTCTCTCTTATAGGACAGGGGAAAAGTCCCAAAGAGATATCCGAACTTCTCTCACTCAGTCCCAAAACAGTATCAACCTATCGCAGCCGTATTATGGAAAAACTAATGCTAACCAGCCGTACCCAGCTGCAGCAGCTTGCTTATGAACGGCTTGGAAGCGTACTGTGATGGAGCGGAAAAAGAAGTCTGAAAATAGCGCCCATTGAACCGTTTTTTACTTCAATCTTGCTATTACAGTGATCTTCAATGATCGTTTTGGACATATAGAGTCCAAGACCCGTTCCCCCACTGTTCTCTTTTGTCGTAAAATAGGGGTCAAATATCTTCCCCATGATCTCAGGTTCTATGCCGCCCGCATTGTCTTCCACTTCGATCACAGCATACTCTCCCTCTTTCATGGTACGTACAACAATCAGCGGTGCATCAATCTCCCTTATGACAATGGCATCTTCAGCATTTTTTATAAGATTCAAAAGTACATACACAAGCTCGTTTGGATAGGTCTCTATGGTACAGTCACAGGCTACCTCCATAGAAAACTTTATCTGTCTGGATTCAAGCGCACTTCCCGCAAGCCTCAGGGTATCCTGAATGATCTCTTCCGTCGTCTGTACCTCTTTCTGTTTATCAAGTTTGAAAAAGTTTCTGAAATCATCGATCGTTGAAGAGAGGTGCTGTACATGTTCACTGATAAGCTGTGTTTTATTGCTAATAAACGCTTTCTCACACCCAGCCACATCATTTTTCAGTTTTACTGTCGCATTGACTGCGGCAATCGCATTGAGCGGCTGACGCCACTGATGTGCGATCATACTGATCACCTCACCCATTTGTGCATAACGTGCCTGTTGGAAGAGCATCTTCTCCTGCTGCCTGTTCTCCTCGGTTTTGATCCTGATCTTCTCTTCAAGGGTTTCATTGAGTTCTTCAAGCTCCCGTTTTTTTCTCTCAAGCTCTCTGGTCTTTTTTTTCACCTCTTCTGCCAGTATATTCTTGATCTCAAGCAGCTTCATTGTCACAAGTTTCTCAATATCCGCATACCAGTGTGCGATCATCAAAACCATCAGCATATTCATGATCCAGATCAGAAAATCGACAAAACTGATATGAAATCCATCTACATACAGAAAAAAACAGGCAAATACAATTATCCCGATACCAAGAAGCCATAGAGAAGCTTCCCTGTCATCAAACAGATAAAAAACCATATAGACAACTGTTGAAAGCCAGATAAAACGGATAGGTGTATCCGAATGGTTGATTACAAGGAAAGATGAAGTTCTTCCATACGTTAGTTACTCTCCCGTTTTACTATGTGAAAAAAGCAGCCTCTGAATGGTACGTTTAAGCAGGTCAGGATCAACCGGTTTGCTCAGATACCCGTCAAAACCTGCAGCAAGGAAACGCTCTTTGTCTCCTTTGAGTGCATTGGCAGTAAGCGATACAACCGGTGTATGCGGCATACCTTCCTCCTCTTCAATCTTCGCTATCTGCTTGGCGGCATCCATACCGCCCATATTCGGCATATTTTCATCCATCAAAATCAGGTCATAACTGCCGGTTTTAAACTTCTCAATCGCCTCAAGTCCGTCATTTGCCATCTCATAGGTCAAACCAAAATTCTCAAGGATGATGCTTAGGAACATTCTATTGGCTTCATAATCTTCTACGATGAGAATATGTCCGGATAATGCAACATCCTCCTCTTCCACTTCTTCCTCTTCCTTCCCAAGCGGCAACGGTATGGAGAGTTTGAAGGTACTTCCTTTGCCTACCTCGCTTTTGAGAGTCAGTTCACCGCCAAGCATTCGACTCAGCTCCAGAGAAATGGTAAGCCCCAGTCCGGTACCGCCATAGACGCGCGCTGTCGAACCGTCTGCCTGTGTAAAGGGTTCAAAGATACTTCTCTGTTTCTCTTCGCTGATCCCGATGCCATAATCTTTTACAAGTATGTTCAAACGGTCGTTTTTGTACCAGACCACACTCTTTACCATCGACCCTTCCGGTGTAAACTTGATCGCATTGGAGAGCAGGTTGGTAAAGATCTGCTTGATACGCAGTGCATCGCCAAAAAGGATCTTAGGCATATTGTTATTGTATTTGATCTTGAAATTGATATGCTTTTCGGCTGCTTTTGCCTGAAACAGCTCTGCAATAGCGATAAGATCATCATAGGGGTTGAAATTGTAGGGTTCGATCTTCAACTTTCCACTTTCGATTTTACTGATATCCAGAATATCATTGATGATCTGTACCAGTGAATCGGAAGAGTTTTTGATCACATGCATATATTTGAGTTTTTCTTCATCGGTCTCTTTCTCTTCAAGCAGTTTGATGAAACCGACAATGGCATTGAGCGGCGTACGTATCTCGTGGGACATATTGGCAAGGAACTGGCTCTTCTGTTTCGTTGCCTCTTCCGCCAGCTGTTTGGAGCGTGCCAAGTATTCGTTCATCTGTCTGAACTGACGCTTTTGAATAATGATATCGATTACATGAGAAAAAATTTTTTCAAAACGCTCTATCTCAATAGGTTTGAAAATAAAGTTGCTTACTTCAAGGTCAATAAGTTTGATCAGATAGGAGCTTTCATTGTGTGCGGAGAGTACGATAATATCCTGTCTTTCATGCAGTGCTTTGATCTCTCTGATCATCTCGATACCGTTCATTTTCGGCATATTGATATCTGTCAGTACAATATCGTAGTTACGCTGATGTGCCTCATAGTACGCCTGATACTTCTGAAGCCCCTCTTCCCCGTCAACAGCAACATCGACATGGTCAAAAAACATTTGAATCAGTTCAAGGGTACTCTCTCTTACCAGTGCGTTATCTTCAATATAGAGTATTGAAAGTTCTCCTACCTCTTGTAGAAGCTCCTGAATCGGTCTAGGCACCACACACTCCTGATGTTAATTTTCTTTTATTTTTTCTTTCATACTGAACACCCATCACTTCGTCCTCCTCCCAAAAAGCATTCTGATCTATCTAGATAGAGGAAGAAGCCAAGATCTCCTTTCAGCTATTGTAGTTATCAGGATACTACCAAAAATATTCTCTTTTGTATATAGGAATTTTCCTACACAATATGTCTACAAATACTCAAACCCTGAAATAGGATTCTTTGAATATATATTATACTCGTAGTGACAGAGGTTACACCAAATTTAAGTCACACCCGTAGATTCTGCGATGAGTTTTATGCAAAGTCCGTAAATGCGATAATGAATGCAAATTATTACTCCCCCAACGAATAAGCTGAATTTTTGAGAGAGCGAGACGAGGCGATATGTACGTGAAAAAATCTGCAGGACTACCCGTAGGTAATTCAAAGTTTTTTTTGCGTGCAGATCGTTTCGTATCGCTCTCCCCGAAGGGTGCTGCACTTTCGTCCATACTCGGCGTTAGATTTTTTCGAATTCGCTACGGCGAGTCCTTCAAAAATCTGCCTTGATTATGAACGAAATTGCAGCATCAAAAATTCAGCTTATTCGTTGGGGGAGTAATAAACAGATCTCTCTCTTGTCTGTAAAAGAAAGAGCAGTGCATCCGCTCCGATCGGCTTACTATAGTAGTAGCCCTGTATCACGATATCTCCCAGAGATTTCATGATCTCTGCCTCACCACTCTCCTCTACACCCTCGGCAACCATTTTCATATGAAGTGCATTTGCCATATCTCTTATGGCACGAAAGAGCAAAAGGACTTTTTGATCGGTATGGATATTCCGTACAAATGAACGGTCAACCTTGAGAGCATCTGCAGGAAAACGCATCAGGTAATGGAGTGAGGTATTGCCTGTACCAAAGTCATCGATGGCAATACCGATCCCCATCTCTTTCAGATTTGTCAGAAGTGCGACAAAACTGTCAATATTTTCAGGGATCGTATCTTCCATAATCTCGATGATCAGCCTTCCTTCCGGAAGTTTGTAGCCCTGCTGCAAAAATGCAATCGTATCCAGAAAACTCTGTTCCAAAAGAACAGATGCCGGCACATTAACTGAGAGCGTGAAATCATGTATGCCCTTGGCTTCAAGCCTTTCAAACATTTTTGAAGTCTCAATCAAAATAAAGACAGTAAGCGGTACGATCATACCGCTCTTCTCTGCAAGAGGAATAAACCGTTCCGGTGAGATATCACCGAGCTGCGGATGAAGCCACCGTGTCAATACCTCTGCTCCTGTGTAGTATCCCTTGTCAGGGAGATACTGCGGCTGATAGACCATATAGAACTCTCCCCTGTCAATAGCACCGGGAATATCCTTCATCAACTGAAGTTCGGTCTTGAGGTGGTTTTCATCGGCAGGCATATAAAAGCCAATATGGTTGGTACCGTCTTTCTGCAACTGCTGCATGGTACTTTCGGCGTATTTCAGCAGCATCTTTGCTGACCCCACTGACTCTGTAACCACTGCAATTCCGATAGTAACTGTAATATAGAACATCGTCCCTTCGATATTGAACGGTTCACGCAGAGAGGTGACAATGGTTTCTGCCAGCCGTTTCAGCTCTGTCTTGTCGTTATAGTCTGTCACAATAGCAAAACGGTATGTACCAACCCTTGCAAAAAGTTCATCGTTCAGATGGGCACGCAGCCGATGTGCAAGTTTTTCAAGCAGTATATCATCGATCTCATAGCCAAAAGTGTCATTGAAACGCGCAAGCTCGTCGAACTCCATATAGAGCAGCGCGGAAGTAAGAGGTTGTGAAGAAGACAAAAAACGTTCAGAGAGGATAGAAAGCAGCGCCGCTTTGGAATAGAGTCCGGTTAGACTGTCAACCTCCTCGTACTGCTGTGGTACTCCCCTTCCCATCATTGTATGAATTTCCGGCGTTAAAGTTGCAGAAGGCGAATGAAATTTTGGTTAAAAGCATCCATCATAAGCGGTTTTTTCAGGAACAGATCAAAATAGGGACGCTCTGCTTCATACTCGTTCGGATAGATTGTCAGTGCGGCAAGCCGTGTTTTATCACTCTTTTCACGTGCTTTTTTCGCGATATCGACACCTGAACCATCTGGCAGATTCATATCGATAATCATCGCATCATAATCTTTATTCTCGTCAATCATTTTCAGTGCATCCTGTACACTGTTGGCTTCATCTATTTTTATATTGATTTTATAGCCTACCATCAGATTTTTGATCAATTTGGTTTCAAACTCAATATTGAAATTTACATCATCCACGATAAGAATACGTTTTTCATTCACTTTCACTCCTTTAATGTTCCCAAAAATAATATTATTATAAAAATATCGTTAAATTATATCATTTTAATAACATAAAATGTATCACTTTTTGTTTTTTTGGAGATCTTTTCAAATGAATTTTGGTTATAATTGGCTGTAAATTCAGAGGAGAGAATCAATATGGAACAGATATGGGCATTTATTATGATGCATCAGATAGAGACACTGCTGTTGGGCTTTGGAGTTATACTCCTCGCCTTCATGATCACGCATTGGCAGGAGGTAAAGTTCTGGTGGCTCAATTTCACCTACAACTTCCCTGTTATCGGGAAACTCTCCCGTCTGGCAAAAGACATCGAGGGGTTTGACGAAAACCACAAATGGTTCTACTCCGAAGAGCGTCTGTGTCGGGACTACTACAACTTCTACGAGAAGGTCGATCTCGATGACGAGTCGTATGATGAGGCAAAAGACTACCTCCATGCTGTCGGGGAGCTGGGACGCAAACCTACTCCGACATTCATCTGGGTGATGATCTTTGTACTGGTGATCGTCGAAGCGTTTGGGTTTGCCTATGTGCTTGCAGGGTTCACCATTCCCGGTGCGAGTGAAGCGACACAGCAAAAAGGTGCCGTTGGGGTTGCTGCCATGCTGGCGATCCTTCTGGTTTGGCTGACCCACCTTACCGGGCAGGAGCTTCACAAAAACACACTCATCAAAAAGATCCGCCGATGGTACAAAAATGACAATGCCGGCGGCAGCAACTGGCGTGACCTCAAGCCTGATGAACAACTCATTACCATTGATAACACGTTTGATGACAAGACATCCCCAAACTACATCCGTATGCTCAATCGTCTCGATGTCAACGACAAGGTCAAGACTACCTACACCAAGACCATGCTGACACTGGCGTTTATCATCGCTGTTGCTGTGGGAGCTACCTACATCAGACATCAGGTGCTCGTGCAGGAGATCGCCTCTGCCCATGAGAGTGCCATCAATATCTTCAATGACGACAGCGCTTCCCCTTTTGGCGATGCCGATGCAGGAAGCGACAATGATGTCGGTGCACTCTTTGGCGATGCCGACAGCAAAGATGCAGAGGAGGATCTCTCTGCACTCTTTGGCAACGACGCACCCAAAGCAGACAGCGGCAGCAAACCGGCACCAAACAGCGCCAGTATCGAAGATGAGACCAACCAGAAAGGCGGTGATGCTACCTTCATGATACTCGGTCTGCTCTTTGTCTTCATCCAGATACTGGGTATCTTCTTCGGTATGCACTACGATTTTGCCGGACGCGAATCGAAAGAGGCGTACGAGTGCCTGCGCGGGTTCAGTACCAAAAAGGCGTTCCTCAGCTACTATGAGCGTGCCAAGACCCACATCGCAAGAGTAGCACAGAAACAGCTTCAGAAGCTGCAGCACAAGATGAACATCATCAACGACAACAGCGGTACCGATGCAGAGACAACCGCACTGCTGCGCAACAACAAGGACAGAACCTTCAAAAAATATCTTGAATTCGAGGATAAATAAATGAGACGTATTTTTCTGATACTGCTGACACTCAGTGCCCTGCTTAGTGCCCGCAACGATGTGCCAAGCTGCTACAAAGCACTCGATATCGCGCTTGAAGACAACATCCCTGCCAAAGAGCTCTTCATCTTTGTCGACCAGACTACGCCGCTGGACAAGAAGATGATGATCTACACATACAAAAACATGATGCATTTCATCAAAAACGGCTACGCTATCACCATCGCCTCCTTCTCTGCCAATGCCAACGGCAAATATGCCGATATCGCCTACCAGGGATTTGTCGAACCGCTGCTGGCAAAACGTTCCGAGTATGACATCGCCAAAAAGAAACTGCGCAAGTACAAAGCGTGTATGAACGGACAGTACCGCTACGCCAAGAAAAAAGCAACCAAGGCACTGGTACACGTACTCAAGGGCGCAAACAAAAACCTGCCCCACTCTGATATCTTCCGCTCTCTGCACGACCTCTCCAAGCGTGTCGTCAAACCTTCAAAAGCGAGCGAAAAGGTGGTACTCATCCTCTCTGACGGGCTGGAACACTCTGCCATTACCTCCTTCTACCGCAAAGGAGGCATCAAAAAGATAGACCGCAAAAAAGAGCTTCAGAAAGTGGCAAAAAGCGGCTTTCTTGCAGACTTTGACAATGCCCGTATCTACATGATGGCTGTCGGTGCGACAGGCAGCAAAAAGGCCTACCGCGATGCCAAAAGCCTTGAACGCCTTACGGCATTCTGGAAAGACTATTTCCACAACACCCACGGCAACCTCAAAGCGATCGGTACACCGATGCTGCTGGAAGACATAGAGTAGGTTTCCATCATGCCTACAAAACGACATTTTACCTCTTTCCTTCTGGTACTTCTTCTGCTGCTTTCCGGATGCGGCGGCAGCAGTTCCCGTTCATCACAGCAAACATCCGCACCGCAGAACTTTACGCTCGATGAGAAGATCTTCGTACATGAGCTTTTCCAGACAGAATACCTCTGGTTCGACCGTGTCACACCGGAAATAGACTATGAGAACTACACAACACCACAGTCACTTGTAGATGCACTAAAAGTCACTCCGCCGGACAGATGGAGCTTTGCCATTACCGCACAGGAGTACGAAGCCTACACCTCTCAGCAGACCGGCGGTTTTGGATTTGGATATGTTGAAGGATACCGCATCTACACCACACTGCTTGGCTCACCTGCCGATGGCAAACTCCAGCGTGGTGACACCATCCTCAAGATCAATGGCGAACCGGCAAGTTATGAAGCGATACAGGCTGCCTCCAGACAGTTTGGTACCCCTGCCCGTTTTACCATCGACCGTCACGGTACCATACTCGATATATCGGTCACTCCCTCAACCTACCACTACAGGGTAACAGAGCCAAAAGTCATCTCCTACGGGGGTCATACCGTAGGCTACCTGCGTTACGATGCCTTCTCCGGAAGTTCTGTCACAGAGCTTGAGAACGCCTTTAGCACCTTTAAAAATGCCGCTGTGGACAGACTGGTTGTCGATCTGCGCTACAACGGCGGCGGTGATGTGGCTGTCGCCAGTATCTTGCTTGACAACATCACCAATGCCCATCCCGGATCGACCCAGTTCTACCTCGACTGGAATGAAAACAACAAAGACAAAAACAGCTACTATACCTTTGAGGAGCAGGGGATGCAAGACGGCAATGAGCTTACCATGCAGCAGGTCATTTTCCTTGTCACTGCCGATACCGCCAGTGCCAGTGAAGCGGTCATCAGTGCACTCAAACCCTATCTTGGTGCACACAGTGTCATCACTATCGGCACACCGACCCATGGCAAAAATGTCGGTATGGAGGGGCGAAGCTACGGCAATGACTACTACTTTCTTATCAACTTCTATGTCAAAAATGCACAAGGAGGAACGACACCGTTCTCAGGCATCCCGCCTACCTGCAGCGCCCCGGATGACCTTGAACACCTTCGCGGCGACCCTGAAGAGCGCATGTTCAAAACCGCCCTACACTACATCGTTTCAGGAAGCTGTCTGTAACGATGATGGCGCTATAATCATGCTATGAAAAATCTCAAAAATGCCCTGCTTCTCAAACAGCTCTACCAGCTTAAACAGCTGGGATACCGCTACACTTCCGCCTCCATATTCAAAGAAGACGAGACCGATCTGGCACTGCCGGACTCTTTGGAGAAACTTAGAGAACAGGCACTCAAATGCCACCTGTGTGAACTAAGCAAAAGCCGTACCAATGTCGTCTTTGGCGAGGGCAACCCAAACGCAGCGATCATGTTTGTCGGAGAGGGACCGGGGGCAACGGAAGACAGCATGGGAAGACCCTTTGTCGGACGCTCCGGCGAACTGCTGACAAAGATGATAGAGAATGTTCTCCTCATCCCAAGAAGCGAGGTCTACATCGCCAACATCGTCAAGTGCCGCCCGCCCAACAACAGGGTACCGACCCCCACAGAGGCACACACCTGCCAGCCCTTTCTGAACAGACAGATCGAGCTGGTCAAGCCCAAGATCATCATCACCCTTGGAGGTACGGCATACCATTACCTAACGGGAGATGAGACGGGCATTACCAAAGTGCGCGGTACGTTACACCAGCAGCACGGCTACATCCTCATCCCTACCTACCATCCAAGCTTTCTGCTGAGAAATCCGAGTGCGAAAAAAGAGGTCTTTGAAGATTTGAAGAAGGTCAAGGCACTAATGGCGCAGTTGTAGTCAAGAGAGGATCATGCCGTACGGAAGATACGGCATTGTAAAAGCATATCGGAAGAGGTACTACGCCTCTTCTGCTTTTTCGATGATCGCCTGCACGATCGCAGGGTCTTCCAGTGTCGAGATATCCTGTGTGATCGCTTCGCCTTTGGCGATGGAGCGAAGAATTCGCCGCATGATCTTTCCAGAACGGGTCTTTGGCAGCCCCGGAACAGCAATGACATGATCTGCCTTGGCGATGTTGCCTATCTCTTCGGCAAGCAACTGATTGATGTGGTTTTTGATATCTTCGTTAATGTGCCCCTCTTTGAGTACCACATAGATGAAGATAGACTCCCCTTTGATATCATGCGGTTTTCCTACCACTGCCACTTCTGCAACAGACGGGTCTTTTTTGACCGCAGCTTCGATCTCTGCTGTCCCAAGGCGGTGTCCTGAAACGTTGATGACATCATCAACACGTCCGGTAATGGTGATGTAGCCAAGGTGATCGACCAGTGCACCGTCACCGGAGAAGTAGACCGGTTTTCCGTCTTTGACCGCATCGGAGAAGTAGGACTTTACATAACGCTCAGGGTCTCCCCAGATGGTACGGATCATACTCGGCCACGGGCGGGTAATACAGAGCAGTCCTGTTTCATTGGTCTCTTTTGGCGTACCGTCAGGGTCAATGACCTCCGCCATAATCCCCGGTAGCGGCAGTGTCGCACAGGCAGGCTTGATAGGTGTCGCACCCGGAAGCGGACTGATCATGTGTCCGCCGGTCTCTGTCTGCCACCATGTATCGACAATGGCACAGCGGCTCTGCCCTACCACTTCGTAGTACCATTTCCACGCCGGCGGGTCAATAGGCTCTCCCACCGTACCAAGTACTTTAAGAGAACTCAGATCGTACTTTTTAGGCTCATCCTCACCCATCTTGTGCAGTACACGGATGGCAGTCGGTGCAGTGTAGAACTGGCTGATTTTGTGATCTTGCACCATCTTCCATGCACGTCCCGCATCCGGATAGGTAGGCACCCCTTCAAACATAACGGTGGTCGCCCCCGCAGCCAGCGGTCCATAAATGATGTAGGTATGCCCTGTAATCCACCCGATATCTGCCGTACACCAGTAGACATCCTCATCTTTAATGTCAAAGACCCACTCCATGGTCATCTGTGCCCAGAGGATGTACCCTGCATTGGCGTGCTGCACCCCTTTTGGCTTTCCGGTACTCCCGGAAGTGTAGAGCAGAAAGAGAGGATCTTCACTGTCCATGATCTCATACGGGCACTCGGCATGCTGCGCATCTATCAGGTCATTGTAGGAGTGGTCTCTCCCCTCTACCCATGCGATCTCTTCATTGTTGCGTTTGACAACCAGTACCGCTTCGACACTCTCACCCCCTTGGCTGAGCGCATCATCCACAACATTTTTCAGCATGTATGGTTTGCCTTTACGGTAGGCACCGTCAGCGGTAATGACCAGCTTCGCCTCCGCATCCTCAATACGGTCTTTGAGCGCCTCGGCAGAAAATCCGCCAAAGACGATGGAGTGGATGGCACCGATACGCGCACACGCAAGCATGGCGTAAGCAGCTTCAGGGATCATCGGCATGTAGAGTACGACACGGTCACCCTTTTTGATGCCAAAATGCTCTCTGAGCAGATTTGCCATCTTGTTGACACGCAGTGAAAGCTCGGCATAACTGATGTGCTCCACATCTCCCCTGTCACCCTCAAAAAGGATAGCGGTTTTGTCCGCCCTGTCGGCAAGGTGCCTGTCGACACACTGGTTACAGACGTTTAGCTTTCCGTTGGTGAACCATTTGTAAAACGGTGCGTCACTCTCATCCAGTACTTTGTCATACGGTGCAAGCCAGTCGATCTTCTCATCGGCAAACGATTTCCAAAAGCCTTCATAGTCCTCTTTGGCACGGTTTTGAAGCTCCCAGTACTCGTCCATGCTTTTGATGGCAGCGTTTTGTGCAAATTCCGGATTGGGTTCGAAGACAGGTCTGTGTTCTCTCATGTTATACCTCTTTCAATTATTCAGTAGTATTTTTGTTACAACAAGTGTAACATAAACTAAGAAGATTTAAAAAGGGTTTTGGAAGAAATTGTTCTAATTAGGATATATTTTGTCTTATTTGTAACAGCAGGCTTTTGTCCCAAATCTCGAAATAGGATTCTTTGAATTTGTGTTATGCTCGTATTTACGAGGTTTGTAGAAAATTTGAGTCGTACCCGTAGGTTCGGCGATGATTTTATGCGAAGCCCGTGAATGCGATGATGATGTAAAGTCATGAATTTCTATTTCGAGATTTGGGTTTGTAGCTGCTGTCTATACGATCTCTACTTTTTCGACCACATCGAGCCCAAAGCCCGCCAGCCCGACAAACTCGGTCTCTTTGTTGGTGGTCAGAAGGTTGATGTTCCTGATGCCGAGGTCTTTGAGTATCTGCGCTCCGACACCAAACTCTTTTGCCTGTTCGTGTGAAATAACTTTGGTATCGAGGAAAACCAGTACCCCGCCGTTTGTTTTGAGATACTCTATAGAATTATTAAGCGCACTGAAACGTCTGTCATCAAGAATGAGGTCAATGTCGCTGCCGATGTTGTGGAACTTGACATTGGCTGTTTCATGCAGTTTGTAAAACTGTATGACGGTATGGCAGCGCCCAAGGTGGTCTTTGTAGGTGTGTTTTTCTACCTTCATGCCACGCAGTGTGCTCTCTTCACTCGAGACTCTCTGTACCAGCTGTTCATTGGCAAGACGGTACTCGACAATGTCGGAGATGTAGACAATAGGCATGTTGTGTTTTTGTGCAAAGATTTCAAGGTCATCTGCCCGCGCCATGGTACCATCCTCTTTGATGATCTCACAGATCACCCCTACGGGTGCGAGTCCGGCAAGTTTGCACAGATCTACAGAACCTTCGGTATGCCCTGTACGCACCAAGGTCCCCCCGTCTTTGGCAATGAGCGGAAAGATGTGCCCCGGACGGACAAAGTCTTTAGCGACACTAAGCGGGTTGGCAAGTTTGCGGATGCAGTCGTCACGTTCAGCCGCACTGATCCCTGTACTTGCCGTAGCAGAGTCTATGGAGACAGTAAAGGCGGTCTCATGGTTGGAGTCATTCTGGCTGACCATCGGCATGAGGTCAAGTTCTGCCGCCAGCTCTTTGGTGATAGGCGTACAGATCAGCCCCCTCGCCTCTTTTGCCATGAAGTTGACCATGTCGGGCGTAGAGAATGTCGCGGCATATACCAGATCACCCTCATTCTCCCTATCCTCATCATCCATCATGATGACCATCTTCCCTCTCTTGATCTCATCAATGGCTTTTTCCACACGTTGTATTGCATCTGTCGGCATAGTCTGTCCTGTTTGGAGTATATGTAAATATTATTGGTATTATAGCGTAGGTCTATTATATGTAGTGTGTATATTTGTATGGAAGCTGTATTGCTGCAGCAGAGTGCAAATGCACGCTATGCTGCTTTATGCTTTTAGAGAGTGGAGATGTAGCCTGCAACAGCCTCGATCTCTGCTTCAGTCAGTGTGGAAACCTGCGCTTTCATGGTCATCCCCATACCGCTTACATTGCGTGTACCCGTTTTGTAGGCTTTCAGCTTTTCAACCACCTCATCGGAACTCTGTCCGACAATAACGTTGGACTTGCCAAGCGCCTTTTGCTTTCCGTTCTGCCCATGACACGCCACACACTTGGCAAAAACCGCTTTACCGTCAACCGCAGAAGGTGCTGCACTCTCTGTACTTTGCTCTTTTGGCGCAACCGCCTCCTTGGCACTCTCAACAGCATCTACCGCCGCCTCTTTTGCCTCAGAAGCTTTCTGTGCCACAACATCACTTACAGCAGAGGCTTTCTCCTTGGCAGCATCTACCGCTTTTTGCGCAGATACTTTCACATCTTTTGCCGCAGCAGCAACTGTCTGCGTAGTCGCCTTCGCCGTATCGGCTGCTGCCTTTTTGGTTTCGTCAGAACATCCGGTAGTCAACAGCACCGAAGCTGTTACGATGGAAAGTATGGTTAGTTTTGTCATGTGTTGATCCTTTTTTGATAAATGTCTGCGTATTGTAGTGTAAGAATGTAACTTGAATATTACTTTTTAGGGATGCCTCATAATCAGGCACAGACTCAAACACAAACAGAAACGCTCTCGTTTCAAATCCCATAGGGATGTCTCATAATACCAAGGGGAACACCAGCTACAGGTATAGCATCACGTTTCAAATCCCATAGGGATGTCTCATAATGGAGAAAAATTGGGAACTGTTTTGTCTGGGTGGCGGTTTCAAATCCCATAGGGATATCTCATAATCCGCATCCGCCGTATCCGCGATTTTCCCAAAACATGGTTTCAAATCCCATAGGGATATCTCATAATTACAACCTCTGAATCTGTTCCGTTATCAACGGTAAGTTTCAAATCCCACAGGGATATCTCATAATCTTTTCAAATTTTCATATGTACCAAAAACAGAAGCGGTTTCAAATCCCACAGGGATATCTCATAATACAGCGAGTGTGATCATAGCCGTACCCGCATTGGGTTTCAAATCCCACAGGGATATCTCATAATGTTTGAAGTCAAAGGAAGAAAAGTATGTGGAAAAACTGTTTCAAATCCCACAGGGATATCTCATAATCGTTCTTGGGAAGATAGTAGACATCATCGTCCTCGAGTTTCAAATCCCACAGGGATATCTCATAATCCGATAGAGATCGGCTCTATTTTTTCACCGGAAAAAGGTTTCAAATCCCATAGGGATATCTCATAATTCTTTTGTTGTGCTGTTCTCTCTTATCTCTGCAAGTTTCAAATCCCATAGGGATATCTCATAATAGAATACAAGCCATAAGCAAAGAAAACGAATACAGTTTCAAATCCCATAGGGATATCTCATAATATACACTAAATAATTTTAGTATTTATTTATTGTAACGTTTCAAATCCCATAGGGATATCTCATAATGATACTTGCTGAAAAGGGAGTGCAGACACATATCAGTTTCAAATCCCATAGGGATATCTCATAATTATACCGCGACACTCTGACCGATTTTGACAGAGGTTGTTTCAAATCCCATAGGGATATCTCATAATCTGCCCTCTCTCTCGCGTGGTACATTCTGAAATTGTTTCAAATCCCATAGGGATATCTCATAATACATGCCCGCCTGTTTTCAATTCTCTGCCATTATTGTTTCAAATCCCATAGGGATGTCTCATAATAACGCTGAAAATGGCATAAGGCAAACCCATGAAAAAGGGTTTCAAATCCCATAGGGATGTCTCATAATTCATAATCAAGACCCTCAATGAATGGACGACAAAGTTTCAAATCCCATAGGGATGTCTCATAATCTGGCTTTGAACCGACATGGACGGTTAAGACAAAGTTTCAAATCCCATAGGGATGTCTCATAATGTAGACCTGGAGAGAGCTGCCGTGATCGTACACATTGTTTCAAATCCCATAGGGATGTCTCATAATTATGTGGTCATCGTGTAACTTTCTCCAATTTATGGTTTCAAATCCCATAGGGATGTCTCATAATGTAAAAAGCCTATCCGCATTAAACATACCGCAACCTAAGTTTCAAATCCCATAGGGATGTCTCATAATAATTTGAGAATCATAGATACGCTTACATTCAGAAAGTTTCAAATCCCATAGGGATGTCTCATAATAAAAAGGCGGTGTATGTAGTGGGCGGTCACTTGAAGTTTCAAATCCCATAGGGATGTCTCATAATCAAGAGGGGCGACAGATGTTCGGGCTGTTCAAACGTTTCAAATCCCATAGGGATGTCTCATAATGGGTTGCTTCGTAAAAGGAGGAAGCTTTACATACAGGTTTCAAATCCCATAGGGATGTCTCATAATTTGCCGTCTGCTACGGGAGCGGTGATGCAGGCGCTGGTTTCAAATCCCATAGGGATGTCTCATAATCTGCCACGATAACCATACAGGTGACACTCATCAACCAGTTTCAAATCCCATAGGGATGTCTCATAATCCTCTAGCATAGCCGTATTTTTCGGCGCCGAAAAATACGTTTCAAATCCCATAGGGATGTCTCATAATATGATTATAGGCATGGTTTATCTGATTATGCCAAGTTTCAAATCCCATAGGGATGTCTCATAATAAATTGTTTGCGGAATGTGGTCAGTGCGAGGATAAGTTTCAAATCCCATAGGGATGTCTCATAATGCACCGCAAAGAGTGAGGCAGAGATCAACAAAACAAGTTTCAAATCCCATAGGGATGTCTCATAATTGATATCCAATTTTTTGGTACTGGAGAATCAGAAAGTTTCAAATCCCATAGGGATGTCTCATAATCGGTGGGATGTACAGGCATATGATTCCGGAGAAGAAGTTTCAAATCCCATAGGGATGTCTCATAATTTTAGCATTTTCTTATCCTTTCAAGCTGCCACACAAGTTTCAAATCCCATAGGGATGTCTCATAATTGAGAAGCATCTCAATTGTGATGATTGTATCATTGTTTCAAATCCCATAGGGATGTCTCATAATGGGGCAGCAGTAGCCGCAGCAGTACCAGCCGCGAGTTTCAAATCCCATAGGGATGTCTCATAATCTTAGCACTCTTGCTAACTGTTGCCCTCTGCCTTGTTTCAAATCCCATAGGGATGTCTCATAATGTTTCAATTCCGTAAGATAGTGCCAATCATCGTCAAGGTTTCAAATCCCATAGGGATGTCTCATAATATCAAGCTGCACAAAATATTTCTCAAGGCTTACAACAGTTTCAAATCCCATAGGGATGTCTCATAATGCTGAACTCTCCGGCGTTGTTTCCACCGTTGGTTCGTTTCAAATCCCATAGGGATGTCTCATAATCTAGCTGAGAGTTCTTTTTTCATGATGTTTTCCTTGTTTCAAATCCCATAGGGATGTCTCATAATATCGCAACTTCGACCTGATTGGCTATTTCTGTATGTTTCAAATCCCATAGGGATGTCTCATAATACGGGGCTGATACGGGCTGGACACATGTATCAAAAAGTTTCAAATCCCATAGGGATGTCTCATAATAAGTCTCAATATCGGACGGTGTAGGCACTTTCGGAGGTTTCAAATCCCATAGGGATGTCTCATAATAAATTCTTTTTTGGCGTATCTCAAAAAGGTGTAAGTTTCAAATCCCATAGGGATGTCTCATAATGGCAGCGTCGTCTCCTATGAGGACAATGGGAAGCGGTTTCAAATCCCATAGGGATGTCTCATAATTTCAGTTCCTATTTCTCTGACGGTATTTATGACGAGTTTCAAATCCCATAGGGATGTCTCATAATGCTTGGTGTTGTATATTCCACTACACATGAATATAGTTTCAAATCCCATAGGGATGTCTCATAATGGCGGAACTTTTTGGGTTTGATAACGAAGAAGAGGGTTTCAAATCCCATAGGGATGTCTCATAATCTCTACTGATCCGACAGTCCCACTTCTGACAATGGTTTCAAATCCCATAGGGATGTCTCATAATGGCCTGCATCTTCTTTCTTCGTTCGATAGCCATCTGTTTCAAATCCCATAGGGATGTCTCATAATGCTATTCCGCAGATACCATTGTTTTTGAATGATGATGGTTTCAAATCCCATAGGGATGTCTCATAATCAACTATGATCGCATCTCCATATGCGGATGCTGCATGTTTCAAATCCCATAGGGATGTCTCATAATCAAGCCGAAGTATGCGAATGATGCTGAAAGGTGGAGTTTCAAATCCCATAGGGATGTCTCATAATGTCTTGGTTACTGTACTCGGTCTTACACAGACTTGTTTCAAATCCCATAGGGATGTCTCATAATGATGCAATCAAACGTTGAGAAGCTGGAATAGCTTGTTTCAAATCCCATAGGGATGTCTCATAATCAGGTTGGGGCTACGATTAATAAGCTTGGTTTGACGTTGTTTCAAATCCCATAGGGATGTCTCATAATCTACTGGGCTCTTCCGTTTCTCGGTGATATGTTGTTTCAAATCCCATAGGGATGTCTCATAATAGAAATAAACCAGAACAGCAGATTTTACAAATGAAAGTTTCAAATCCCATAGGGATGTCTCATAATGAGATTTGACTTTACACAGAGCTTTGATGAGCAGGGTTTCAAATCCCATAGGGATGTCTCATAATCAAATACTCCTTGCCCCGCACCTTAAACCGCGCATAAGTTTCAAATCCCATAGGGATGTCTCATAATTCAACTCCCTTTGAACAAATATAAATATTGTCTTTAGTTTCAAATCCCATAGGGATGTCTCATAATTTTTTCCGCATTTGTCAAGTGTTTTGCAGAAAAAGTTTCAAATCCCATAGGGATGTCTCATAATGAATGACACTACCATGAGAATGAAACGGCAGATCATGTTTCAAATCCCATAGGGATGTCTCATAATCGACCCAAAATATTATGAACTTCATCAATTACAAGTTTCAAATCCCATAGGGATGTCTCATAATTCACTAAACAAAACATGTTCAAAAATAGAACGAAGTTTCAAATCCCATAGGGATGTCTCATAATGCTATAGTGCTATTGAATGCCGATACTGTTAGCTTGTTTCAAATCCCATAGGGATGTCTCATAATCCGTAATACTTTTCGATCACCGCAAAGATCTCTTGTTTCAAATCCCATAGGGATGTCTCATAATGATATTGAAAATGTTTGATTTTGTGTATTGGGAGAGTTTCAAATCCCATAGGGATGTCTCATAATCACGTAGGAACTTGACACTCACCATTTATTTTTGGGTTTCAAATCCCATAGGGATGTCTCATAATCCTAATCTCACGAAGCCTATCGTACCAAAATGACAGTTTCAAATCCCATAGGGATGTCTCATAATGACGGCGTGAAGAAGATAGAGATCGTCTCTTCTGGTTTCAAATCCCATAGGGATGTCTCATAATTAAGACACAGTACATCTCAATCAAAAAAATGAGCAAGTTTCAAATCCCATAGGGATGTCTCATAATACAACAACTTTCTCATTACCAAATCCTCCCAAAAATGTTTCAAATCCCATAGGGATGTCTCATAATAATCAAGCCAAATCCGCCGAATATAGCACTCAAGTTTCAAATCCCATAGGGATGTCTCATAATCATCCCCCCTGACCATCATTCCCCATAAAATCCCAAGTTTCAAATCCCATAGGGATGTCTCATAATGAGACTATACCCGGTTTACTCCAGATCTGGTTGAGTTTCAAATCCCATAGGGATGTCTCATAATGAGCTTGATTATCTTCAAGCTTGGTATATTAGTTAGTTTCAAATCCCATAGGGATGTCTCATAATGATTTTCTATGATGATCGGGGAGAGATTCCCCACGTTTCAAATCCCATAGGGATGTCTCATAATATAGCCATACAAGTGACACTCATCAACAATCAAAGGTTTCAAATCCCATAGGGATGTCTCATAATATCGGATGCCCCCTTTTTTTTCAGCGCATCCAAAGTTTCAAATCCCATAGGGATGTCTCATAATTAATAAGCCCGAAATTCTTGGCGTTTTTCCAAAAATGTTTCAAATCCCATAGGGATGTCTCATAATGGTGCAGAAGAACAAGTTGAAACAGTCAGAGCCGGTTTCAAATCCCATAGGGATGTCTCATAATAAAAAATTACATTCAGGCACACTATCAGCGATCTGTTTCAAATCCCATAGGGATGTCTCATAATCATCCCCCCTGACCATCATTCGCCATGAAGTCCCAGGTTTCAAATCCCATAGGGATGTCTCATAATAAACCATCTATAAAACCCCACTGCACCGCATAAGTTTCAAATCCCATAGGGATGTCTCATAATAGCAAAAAAATGCCTAAAAACCGATGTATCAATCAATATATAAGCCAAAAAACTTCCTTATATTTCTCTGAATTTGCACAATGAGATCAAGAAATACTCCCTTTTTTCAGATTCCTCC
>JALVGO010000089.1 GCA_027029065.1 Sulfurovum sp. | reverse complement strand
ATAGGAAGCTGAGTCACATAAACCTCAAAGCCTCTAAATGAGCCTGAGAAGGTTGCAGCTCCACCTTCTTCATCAAGTTCGTACTGTATCATGGCAGCAGTGACCTGCCATTCGGATGGATCGGATCCAAAATTTTGTCCTTCTGCTCCGGCAGGCGGGTTGGTATTGAGTTCATTGAGAAGTGCTTTTAGATTTTGGTAGCCGACATTAACGCGGAAGAAGTTTGGCCATTGCCCATCATCGGTCGTGGTTGTATTTTGAGAAGGGTGTACTTCTGTAATGAACTTTGATGCCGGTGAGTTTGTTGACCACCATGACTCGTCACTAATGACAGTTGCGACATGGACAAAACGTGTTGTAGGGTCAAACTGTATGCCCCGTTTTTCTTTGATCCATGCTTCTCCTGCGGCATAAATACCAATAATATAGTTCAGTACAATACCTGTGCGTCTGTTTTTCAAATAGAGTCCGAAACTGACACTTCCACCGATGTTGTTTGCATAATTGAAGTAAAGTGGAGTATCAAACGATGCCTGTAGTGCAAGGTTGCCTGTACCGTCTTGTTTCCATGGGAAAGAGAGTGGGTTATTGCCAATTTGGTAAATAAATGTACTTTGCGGACCGCCGTAGTAGATAAATTGTTCAGGGGCATTGTAGAGATTGATTGTTGTACCCCCGGCAAGCTGACCGTTCACACATTCGGACTGTGTAATGCCCCCACCTGCTTCTACGGTTGCAGCATCTGTACCGATGGCAATGTTTCGTACACCCCTGCGTGTATCCAAACCGGTAAAACTTCCGTGGTTTGGCAGGTAGTCATATGTCCCCCCGTTCATGATAGTGTGAACCGGGTCTACATAGCGGATATCCCAGAAAGGCTTTTCGTTTCCTGGGTAGGAGATAAAGGACTGTGTATCATGCAGCACTCTCATGGTGTCTGCAGGAGTTTGATAATAGACATAGGATACGGCATGGTTGCTGCCGCATGCAGATGAGATGAGTACACGTTTGTTGTTCGGATCAGTTTGGTATACTACCGTAAAGGGTTTGGGTTTGTTCTCTTCTCCTTCCCCTCGGTATTCGGCATATTTTTTCTTTGCATCCTCATAGAGTTCTTTGGCTTTGTCTTCAATTTTGTCCCAAAGTGCACAGCCGTTTAATAAAAAAATAGTAGTTATAAGCAGAAGAGAGGTGAAACGTTTCATATAGATATCCTGTTGTAATATTTCATAGGTAAGTATATAGGCTTTTGTTTAAAGTCATGAATGCTGTGGTGATTTGTTTTCCTGTTTCCACCATGCTGTATGCATACTGCACACTGAAATGAGGGGAGTGGGAAGTGCGGTGTAATGCCTACCCAATTTGTAGCCCAGATATTTCATAAGGTTACGTAGAAAAAATATAAGCAGTTTGCCGTAGGCATGGTGCTGTAGCAGGTAATGCAGTTCGGATTTTATATAGCGTGTGCCTTCTCCTTCTGCTTTACCGAAGGTTTCCAAAAGCCAGTGCTCCTTTGTATGAAAAACACCGGTATCGAAGTAACGTTTGAACT
Source organism: Sulfurovum sp. (assembly GCA_027029065.1). Next base: position 3,054 of record JALVGO010000089.1, on the reverse strand, counting down.
CTTCTGTTATTGTATAGCTGTGGGCATGGTACACTTTGGCAGAGGCACAGTAGGCAGTTTTGTAGCCTTTGAGGAGAATCCTGGCAGCAATATGCATGTCTTCTCCCACAATAAGATTGTTTTTGAACCAGCCGACATCTTCAAGTACCGCTTTTTTGTATGCCGAGAAACTGTCTGAAAAAAAGGCAGTTTTGAGACCGTACTGCTCTTTATCAGCCAATTCTCTGCTGTAGGAGTGTGCCGGATAGTTAAAATAGCGAAGATGTTTCCCAAAAAGTGAAGTTTGTTCGTAGGGAAGCTGTCTGCCAAAGACTGCACCAATGGTGGTATCTTGTAGTGTATTGACAAGTGTTTCCACAGCTGTATTATTACATGGAAGAGCATCTTGTGTTAGAAAGACAATGATATCCCCTGTGGCTTTTTTTGCCGCTATGGTACGTGTCCCGCCATGGTCAAATGTCTCTTTGGGAATGCTGATGAAGATATCGGCATGTTCTTTCGCAAGTACAGGGGTGGAATCTGTTGAGGAGGAATCGATAATTACCAGTTCGAATGCGACACTTTGTGTGCTGAGTTTTTCTAAAAGTGTCGGAAGATAGGCTTCTGCATTATATGTGGGAATGATCACAGATATTTTCATGGGCGGGATCCGTAACTGATAGCTGTTTTATAGAGCGGCTTTTCAATTTTTCGGTAGTATAGCAGACTGAAGGTTATACACAGCACAAGAAGTACCAATAGTCCAGTAAGCGGAATGAACGGATATTCGCTGTTTGTAAAAAGATTTCGAAGCCCGGTATAGTAAAAAAGTTCAAGTATGATCAGGTGTGAGAGATAGAGAGTGTAGGAGGCATTGCCCAGGGCAACAAGGAAGTGCCCCGCACGATAGATAGCATACTGTTCCAATATCATGACACTCCAGACAAGGGCAAAAGCCCCACCTCCAAAACAGAGTACTCTTGACAGACCGTTGAAAGTTTCATGGGTAACCCCCATACTATAGGAGATGATCATTATGAAAAGTGCTACCGGAAGCATGGTGTAGGTTAGCAGATATTGTCTGTACATATAAAGCAGTACACCTGCAAAAAACTCTATTAAAAAGGGAGAATAGATAAATGGGGCAGGTTCAGAATGTGTCATAAAAGTGTAGATCCCAAGAAGTATGATAAGGAGTGTAAATGCAGGAATGATTTTGTATAACTGTTTGATCTGAAAGAGAAATGTGAGTAAAAAAAGGAGATAAAAGTAGAGTTCATAGGTAAGTGACCAAGAAATAGGAAGTACCAGTTGGTACATATCGGTATTGGTCAAGAAAAAAGAGCCGACAAGATCGAATGAATGCAGTTTGTCTGGATTCTTTTTGTACCAGATCAACAACATCGCTAGAAAAAAAGGCCAGTATCCCAGATAGATACGAAAAAGCCTGTGTTTGATAAAAGTTTTTGCATTGTCTGCTGTCCGTTCTTTTGGGAAAGTGGTGTATGCCATGATGAATCCGCTGATGACAAAAAAGATATCCACGCCGGTAAACCCCCAGTGTGCAACCGTTTTGATGATGGAGATGGAACCGCCCATGACTTCGTAATGGGGCAGTGCATGATGAATCAGTACCAGCATAGCGGCAAATGCCCTGAGCATCTGGATATTATGCAGAGTACGGGGATGATTAGTCGGCATACTGTAATGTGATATAGTTGAGAATATTCTCTATGTAGTCAGGTTCGAGTACTACACCTTTGTCATATGCTTTCACCCGCTCAGCCGGTGCCCCGATGTTAAAAACCATTAGAGGCATTTGCATCATGATGATCTCCTGTGTTGTATAGGAGAAAGTTTCAGGGCAGATAGAGGGGATCAGGAAAATGTCGATCTCGTGTTCTTTGACAAGAGAGGGGAGTTCTTCTCTTTTGTAACGTCCTGTTACATGAAAACGGTCACTTTTGATATATTCAGAGATCTCTCCGATCAGTACGACATTGATGTCCAATCCTCTCTCTTCAATAGTCTTGACAAGTGCTTTAACGATACCGGCACCTTTGGCAAGGTTGATCGCACCGAGAATGCCTATGGTTACAGTTCTTTTTTCCGGTTTTCTATTGGTATGAACTGGAGGAAGAGGGGCGACTTCGTGGGGTTCTACGGAGAACTTCTCCGTCTCCAGTGCAGGATAGGCTTTTTGCATGATTGCTTTGGAAGAGTGTGAAAAGCAGATGATGCGTGTTGCTTCGTTGAGCAATGTGTGCCAATGTGAGCGCCACATGGCAACATCAGTATGACCATTGTCAAATGTTTTCCACTCCAGATCGTTGTGTGCCATACACTGTGAACATCGATCCAGTGACGGCACATCACAAAATGTACTCTCCTCATTCAGCAGCGTAAAGTTGGGACAGACAGGGTAGTAGTCATGGATAGGGACAATGAGGTTGCTGTGGTGTATCTCCTGAAGTGTTTTCAAGAGTGAGATCATACGGTCGGTCTCTTTGTATGAGACCAGGGTATTGACGAATATCTCTTGAATGACAAGTTGATCGAAGAGACGCTCAACCCCCTCTATCGTTTCTATAGCAAATGCAAAGTGGTACTGTTGGTAATCGAAATCGAAATTGTATTGACCGGCATAAAAATCATATGCCATATAAAGTACTTTTTTCTTTTCGGCACGGTAGCGTTCTCTCAGCTCCTGCGCATAGATATTTGCACCGCCTCCAAGAGCATGGTCAGCAATGAGGTAAAGACCTTCGTTATGCAAAGAGGAGGCAGTCATGACAAGCATATTGCGAAGCGTTTTGTGCGGATCTTTTTGGATATATGCTGAAACCTCTTTATCGTAGTTGGGGTAGCGTTCAAGCAGTTTTTGCCCGTTTTTTGCCATGAGCATAGATTTTTGCTGTGCAGAAAAGGAGCCTCCGTGTTTGTGGTAGACAAAGAGGTTTGGTACCAGAATATTGCGGTATCCATGTGCTATGGCACGTTGACACCAGTCATTCTCTTCTCCGTATCCTTTGTCGAAAGTCTCCTCATCAAAGAGTCCTATCTGCTGTGCGAGAT
>JALVGO010000088.1:17138-35681 GCA_027029065.1 Sulfurovum sp. | reverse complement strand
TGGTAGTTGAAGACATGCGTAACGTCGTTGACATCGAGTCCGCGTGCAGCCACATCGGTTGCTACAAAGATGTCGATACCGCCGCTTTTAAAGGCTCTGATGGTCACTTCACGCTGTTTCTGCTCCATATCTCCATGCAGACCGCTGACTTTGAAGCCCTGTGCGGTAAGGTGCGCAACCAGTCTGTCAACCTCTTTTTTCATACGGCAGAAGATAATACACTTGTCCGGGTTTTTGTAGTCAATGAGCCTGACCAGTGCATCATCTCTTTCACGTTCCTGTACGACATAGTAGTATTGGGTGATTTTTGAGTTGGTGCTTTCAGACTTGGTAATGGAAACTGTTTTGGGGTTTTCAAGGATCTCTTCGGCAAGTCTTCTGATGGCTTTTGGCATGGTTGCGGAAAACATCAGGGTTTGACGCTCTTTTGGCAGGAAAGTAAAGATGTTTTTGATCTCATCGAGGAAGCCCATATCAAGCATTTCATCCGCTTCATCCAGTACGACAAACCTGGGGTTTAGTTTGATCTTTCCGCTCATAAGAAGGTCTTGAAGACGTCCCGGCGTGGCAACGACGATAGAAGCCTGTTTGATACGCTCGATCTGTTTACCGTAAGCGGTACCTCCATAGACGGTGGCGGTTTTAAGTCCTGAGAGTTTACCAAAACGGTAAAGCTCGTCACTTACCTGCATCGCAAGTTCGCGGGTAGGTACGATAACCAGCCCTTCAACAGAACCGTCTGCTTTCATCATACTCATGATAGGCAGTCCGAATGCTGCGGTTTTGCCTGTTCCTGTCTGTGCCTGTGCGATCATGTCGTGCCCTTCAAGCACAAGTGGAATCGCCTCTTTCTGTACGGGGCTTGGTTCTTTGAATCCTGCTTCGGTTACTGCTGCGAGGATCGTATCTTTGAGGTTGAAATCTGAAAATGTCATGTGTTGTCTTTGTGTTAAAATGGTCGGTGTTGAAGTTGTCTTGCTTCGTTTGGAAAGTTCCAACGGTATGTAAGAGGCGTAAAACCCTGTTTTATGCAACCGATACCAAACTGGTGTCACACGCTTAAAGCGTGGAAAATAGAGGAGACAATGCGTCTCAAATAAAGGAGTTCAGTACACTCTTGCAGAAAAGTGCCGCATTATAGCAGGTTTTTTGAAAAAAAGATAGGTTTTATCCGATTTAGATGAAAAAGATATAATTTTGAAGGATTTTGGAGTGAAAAAGTAATCTTAGGTACCGACGGGCTATAGAATAGATTGTACGAGGGTGGTCGATACAACAAAAACTTTTAAAAAGGAGGAAGAATGAAAAAAGTCTTTGCCGATACCTAAGATATGGCGAAAGTATAACTAAATAAGATAAAATTAGTCTTAATTAGAAAATAATAATTGTTTTTTGTGTAACTTATTTAAAAAACCAGCCAGTTTTCCAGCTGAAAAAGCGCCTCCGTAGCGGGCATACCCTTCCATCCGTTGCTTTCAAGATACATCATTTTCCCGCCAAAATACCCGACAATATACTTCTCTTTAAAGATAGGAAAGGTACCACTTTCAAACATTTTGAAAATATCATCGAAGCTTCTTGGGGTTTCATAGTAGGAGAAGTTAAAACTGTGGAGGGCAACAATAGCGCTGTGCAGCATCTCGTTTTTCATCATGGCAGAGGAGAGCGTGTAGTAGGATGGGTAGGAAAACGCCGGATCTTCCAGCAGGTCACTGATGTAAAGTCTCTCTTTCTTTTTCATCGGGTACACAGGCTACTCCTCAAGGTGTTCTTTCTCTTCTTTGAGCACATAGATGAAGGTATCGACATCGAGTTCATCGTAACGTTCTGCTGTCACTTCCGTACGTACGAACTCTTCTCCCTCGAAGGCATCGAGATACTCCCAGTGATCGCAGAGGTTATGAGAGTAGAAAAGGTACCCGTGTACTGTGTCACCTTCTGGATCGAGTTTGATACCCGGGTATCCCATGGAGGCTGACCATCCTGCACCGATCAGGTTGCCTCTGACTGTTGCAGGAACAAACTTTCCGACAATGTTTTCAAGTACATGTCCGTTTGGACATCCCGGCATCAATGTACCGTAGACAAAGAGGGTTTCCAAAACAATGCTCCGTTTTTGGGTGGGATTGTATCGCAATACAACTTTGGAGCAGTATTTCTATGGATATTGGAAAATTTTTTTACGTTATACTTATGGAAAAAAAGTAGAGATATGGCATACGATCTGAAGAACAAGCTGGTAATAGCGATCTCCTCCCGGGCACTGTTTGATTTGGAAGAGGAGAACAGGCTTTTTGAGAAAAAGGGGCTGGAGAAGTACTACCGCTACCAGATTGCGCATGAAAACAGCGTGCTCAAACGCGGCGCGGCATTTGATTTTGTGCGTAATATTTTGCGTATCAACAAAGCGTTTGACGACAAGCTTATCGAAGTGATTGTTCTTTCGCGCAACAATGCAGCTACAGGACTGAGGATACGCAACTCCATAGAGAAGTATGGGCTTGACATCGAGCGGGCAGGCTGGACAGCGGGTACACCGATCAGCAACTATCTCAAAGCCTTTGATGTTGATCTTTTTCTCTCGGCACATGAGGAGGATGTCCAAAGGGCAATCAATGAGGGGATCGCTGCCGCACGGATCATCCCCAAAAAATATAAAAAGAGAGGCAAGCGGAAAGATGTCCGTATCGCGTTTGACGGCGATGCGGTACTCTTTTCAGATGAATCGGAGAAGATATACCAAAAGCATGGACTGGAAGCCTTTTTGAAGCATGAACGTAAAAATGCCAAAAATCCGCTGCCAAAAGGTCCCTTTGCCAAGCTTTTAAAAGTGATCTCCCAGATACAGCAGCGCTTCCCTATGGAGAAGGCACCGATCAAAACGGCATTGATTACTGCACGGGATTTTTCAACTTTTGAAAGGGTGATCCGCACATTTGATGCGTGGGATGTTCGGGTTGATGAGGCGTTTTTCCTTGGCGGTGTGGAAAAGCGCAGGGTGGTCAAGTCGTTCAAGGCAGATATCTTTTTCGATGATCAGGATGTGCATCTGAAAAAAACCTCACAGAAGACCCCTTCTGCAAAAGTACCTTATGTTAAAAAATAAATAAAAATAATATAATAAGATTTATTTTTAGCTTTAATCTGTTATCATGTCTGTTGGAGACAACAGTAATCGATAAAGGAAACCAAATGTTAAGCATCACTCTGGACAGAGAAAAGGCAGTTGTGACACTTGAGCCCGATGGCGCATTGAGTGTGGCAGATTTTGAGTCGGCAGTAAAGGTCATAGATCCCTTTATAGAAGAACACGGCAAATTGTCAGGATTGATCATTGCGGCAGAATCTTTTCCCGGATGGGAAGACTTTTCCGCATTGAGTGAGCATCTGAAGTTTATCAAAAACCATCACAAAAAGGTCAAACGTCTTGCTTTTGTAACAGATTCCCCTATAGGTGATTTTGCAGAGAAGATCGGATCGCACTTTGTTGCTGCAGAAGTGAAACACTTTCCGTTCTCCCAGCGCAAAGAGGCGCGGGAATGGATACTTGAAAGACGCAGAAGTTAATACTATTCAATCCAATGTTAAGGAAGTTTACTAAAATATGATTTAATTTATTTATAAAATAGTAATATGGCATAATATATAGAAAAACAGGATTAAATTAGTGAAATTTATTGTAAACAAAAGTATTTTTTTTGGTATGTGTCTAAGTATCTCGTATTTGATGGGAGAAAGTACTGAAGCAATATCATCTCAAGCCCAGAAAAAAACCAATACAGACTTTTTGATACCTATTATTACGATGCTGTTAGATAGTTCCGAAAGCAGAAATACCGAAGGTGAAGAAAAAATTATTGCATATGCAAAAAATCCAAGCAACCCAGAACCTACACTACAGGATTATGAAAAAGCAGAGATCAAATGTGTCAATGAATTGAATCTTGAGCTAATGAATCAGGCAATATTGGATGAAGGAGAGAATGTTGATTCAAAAGTGATGATCCAAAAGATATCCAATAAAGTGAATCATATGAAAAATATTATTTTGGATAATGATGCTTTTGATCCTGATTGGGTCATTATGTTGGCCACTGCATTGGGCATGGAACAGAACTGTGAAGCCAATATAGCCGGTGTACTTCTTACAGGAAGAGATGTTAATCGCAAACAGGGGATGGCATATAGTTCTATTTTGCACTATTATGACAGAAAAGATATTTCTATAGGACTGAATGTACGTCAGGATATGCGTACGTATGCATTGGATGTAACAAATCCTAACCCAAGACATGTTGATTATCGGGGAAGTTTTCGTAATATAGATGAATTTCAGTCGTATCAGTGTTTGGATTATTCGATTTGTGTGGGGCTTAATGAAGCAAATAACATGGTATGTGAAATTTTAAGACAATCGGATGAAAAGGTGACGTGGATAGTGGGAGGACATTTGCACAATGTTGCCAATATATTGGCAGAAACACAAGTCTGCAACGGGCAACAGCTTGTTTCTGAAAAAGTGGATAAAATTGTTTTGGCAAATGGTTGGAAAAGTCGTACTTCAGGAGAACCGGAAATGAATTTTTCTGAAGGGACTTCCAAACCAAACAGTGCATCTGATGCCAGCAAATACTTTTTTGCACATAGACCGCCAAATGTTCCAGTGGTGATCGCGACAATACCGAACATAGACATGAGTGATAAACGGGTAGCTGATATGTATAGAGCAGACCGCTTTCAAAACTCCCCAATGGCTTTTATCTTGTCAGTGGATCGATACGGTGTATACGGCGATCACGGCTTGAGTGATACAGAAGCACTTTTATACGGTGTAAGAGGAGATTTTGCTCCGGATGGTACACAGTATACCCAGGAGATACAATCGTGTTTTCGTATCAAAGCATCTGGTGCTGTAGTTGCCGGTAACACATCCTGTGGACGATTGGAGTTTTATCTGGAGAAGACTACTTTTGCATATGGTGATATCTGGAAACAACAGGTAGAAGAGTTACTGTACAAGTTGCCCAAGGGAAAATAGAAATGATAAGGGAAATATTTTCCATTCCCGTGTAAAAAGATACGGGAATAGATACTTCCAAGAATTTATTCGACATTTTCAGGTGTTAGACCGATCTCTTCAAGCCAGTGTCTCAGCATGACCACTTCATCTTTGGTTAAGTGGTCACCGTGTGGAAGCGGCAGGACAAACTCACTTTCATTGTAGAAGAGCTTTGCTTTGTGTTTTTTGGTAAGTTCTACCTTCACACCGTAGTGCTCAAGCGCAGCAATCAGTTTTTTGACGTCAATATTGGATGATATTGGATGTTCAAATACCTTTTCTATCTTTGCTTTATGTCTGTGACTCATGTTTACTCCTTTTTTTCAGCATCATATCATGTGCAATGAAAGAAGCAATGCTACTGCGGTAGCATTTTGGCATGAACGGTGTAGCGGTATCCGTATTGTTCACACTTTGTTTCAAACCCGAAGGCTGAAAGTTTGGTTTCAAGCATAGCAGGTGTAAAGAAGTTGCCGGGTTCGCCAAGCAGTACTTCACCTTTTGCAATGAGTCCGCCCATGAATTTCTCGGGGTTGAAGTCGTAGATAAAGAGCATCCCATTTGATTTGAGGATGCGTGCTATCTCCAGAAAGGCTGCATCGACATCCCGAAAGTGGTGCAGTGCTTCACCCATCATGATGGCATCGAAGCTGTCGTTGTCGAAAGGAAGTGCTTCGGCAGGAGAAACTACCGTTTGCACACGGTCACTACAATATTGGAGCATTCCTTCAGCAGGATCGGCAGCGGTAAGTACAAGGTCATTTCGGCATGCCAGTGAAAGCTCACACAGCACTCCTGTCCCTGCCCCGACATCGAGTACCTTTGCCTCTGTTGGGAGCGTGTCAAGAAAACGGCAGAGACTTTGACGTACCTCCTTTGGGTAGATACGCTTGCCAAAACGGTGAAATGCCCATCCGAGTTTGTTAAAGGGGATCATTGTATACCTGATTATAAAGGGATTTCCATATTTTACGTACACATTGTACATGAGATGGTATTAATAATATAGTATAAGAGATAAATGTATCATTCAAGATGATTTCTGTGTTTCATAATTTGATCTTTTAGTCAAAAATATTATACTTTAAGAAACAAAAATATAAAATAATGTTGTTTATATTATACAAAAAAGGATAATCGTGTTAGAGGGTCTCTTTAGAAAACAGGCATATATCTATAAAAAAATAGAAAACATATCGTATAAAAGATATTTTTTTAATGTGGTAGATTTTAATGAAAAGCTTATTGGTCTTATCGGAGCAAGAGGAATAGGTAAGACAACATTTTTGCTTCAATATCTTCAATCGCTTGATATCGATGAAGAGAAGAAACTCTATTTTAGTGTAGACAGCATCACAACAAGTAATATGAAACTTTTTGATATAGCAGAAGATTTTTATAATATTGGTGGGAAAGTCTTGGTCATAGATGAAATACACAAATATAAAGACTTTGAAGTGGAGCTAAAAGAGATCTATGATTTCTTGGATATTCAGGTGATATTCAGCGGTAGCAGTGCCATTGTTTTGGAGCACAAAAAATCGGATTTAAGCCGCAGAGCTATGATATACAGACTCAAGGGGCTCAGTTTTAGAGAGTTTTTGGCATTTAAGCTGGGTAAATCGTTTCCCTCCTACACACTTCATGAAATTTTGGACAATCATGTTTTGATTGCTAAAGAGATAGTACGAGAAATCAAACCCCTTGAACATTTTAAAGAATACCTTCGTGTGGGGTACTATCCGTTTTATTTTGAATCAAAAGAGAACTACTGCATTAAACTTGAGGAGATTATCAATACTGTCATTGAGAGTGACTTACCTATTATTTTCAATATTGAGCCATCAAATATACATAAACTCAAACAGTTGACTGCCTATATCTGTACTTCTAAACCTTATGAACTAAACCTAACATCTTTGGCGCAAAAAATAGGTATTAACCGAAAAACACTCTACCAGTATATATATTATTTGACATTGGGAAATATTTTTAGCCGGCTTGAAGCAAAAGGTAAAGGTGATACCGTCTTTTCAAAACCTGCAAAGCTCTATTTGAATAATCCAAACCTTAACAACTGCTACTGCCAAGAAAGCGAAGTGGGTACCATACGGGAGGAGTATTTTTTGAATATGTTATCGGTAGGTCATACACTGAGTTATCCGAAAAAAGGAGACTTTGTGGCGGATGGGCAATATACGTTTGAGATTGGAGGAAAAGACAAAGGATTCAAACAGATCAAAGATATGAATAACTCTTATGTGGTTTCGGATGGTATTGAAGTAGGGTTCCAACAGAAGATACCTTTGTGGCTATTTGGATTTTTATATTAGAAAGTTATAAATGGATGTTAGAGTAAGAGTAGTGCTATTTTTTACTATTGTTTCCAAATGCAAACCAGAAAGCTACTATTGAGCCTAATAAAAGTATGACAAAAAGTATGAGAATAAGACCATAGGTCGTACGGTCAAATCCATTTAATAATGCCATAACCAAAACAATAAAGATTAGAGAGAAAACGGTCATAAAAAAATATTTCATATCGTTTTGCCTCGTTTCTGGTAAAATTCTTCTCTAAACGCCTCAAACCGATCTTCAAGGATCGCCTCTCGCATCTGCTTCATCAAATCAAGGTAGTAGTAGAGGTTGTGAATGGTTGCCAGACGGAAGTAGGTGATCTCACGGGCTCTGAAGAGGTGGCGCAGGTAGGCGCGTGAGTAGGTCTTGCAGACCATACAGCCGCATTCAGGATCGATGGGTGACTCATCGGTCGTGAAGCAGGCTTTTTTGATGTTGACTTTGCCAAATGAGGTAAAAAGTGTACCGTTACGGGCATTTCGTGTGGGCATAACACAGTCGAACATATCCACTCCGCGATAGACGTTTTCTACCAGATCTTCGGGGGTGCCTACACCCATGAGGTAGCGCGGCTTCTCTTTGGGCATGAAAGGGGTGGTCCATGCGACGGTTTCGTACATATCTTTGTTTGACTCACCCACACTCAGTCCGCCGATGGCAAAGCCGTCAAAATCAAGTGCGCAGAGCTCTTTGGCAGACTTTTCTCTAAAGGCTTTGTCCGTACCTCCCTGTATAATGGCGAAGATGTTCTGATCCACCCCGATACCCTCTTTTTGTTTGGCACGGAAGTAGTCGATGCTCTCTTTCGCCCAGCGTGTGGTGCGGTCGATACTGGCAGCGATGCGCTCCTGTGTGGCAGGCAGGGCAACAAGGTCATCAAGGATCATCATGATGTCTGAACCGAGGTTGTGCTGGATGTCGATGACCTTTTTGGGGGTAAAGTAGTGTTTGGAGCCGTCAAGGTGGCTTTGGAAGGTGATGCCTCCTTCGTCTATCTTGACATTGTCACTCAGTGAAAAGGCCTGAAAACCGCCGCTGTCAGTCAGGAAGCTTTTTTGAAATTTGGTAAAGCCGTGCAGTTTCCCCATCTTGGCAACCACATCATCCCCCGGGCGGATATACATGTGGTAGGTGTTGGCAAGAATGATCTGCGGTTTGATGAAGGTTTCAAGGTCAGTCGCATCAAGTGCTTTAACCGCGCCGACTGTCCCTACAGGCATAAACACCGGTGTCTGTACGGTAGAGTGTGCGGTTGTAATGGTACAGGCTCTGGCGTTGCCGTCGGTTTTATCTATCTGAAATTGCATTGTGTTATAATATCCTCTTAAATCAAGTGAGAGATTATATCGCATTAGGGCATAAATGAAGAACATACTGATACTTGCAGACGGCAGCATCGCCAAACATTTCGTGGAGTGGGTTGGGCGCAAACGTGTTGCCGAGAACCGCTACTACGTTACCTGTTTCAATGAGGGGGCAACACCGGAAAAGATGGGGAAGAATATTACCCTCATCAAAGCAGATCCGACCAGCTATGCGCGTATCAAACATATCATGGATGAGGTGAAGTTCTCTCATGTCTTCATTGTCATGGAGAACAGAGAGGATGCACTCTATACATTAAAAAATATACGTCTGGTAGAGGACAAGATACGGGTGATCTTTGTCAATCAGTGGGATGATCCTGAAGCGGGACGTGATGAAGAGAATGTAACGGTTATCGATACGGATGAACTGATTGCCTCACATCTTTATGACCAGCTTCCAAATGTGCCTGTGATCGCTCAGAATGTCGGACTTGGCAAGGGGGAGATCATGGAGATCCATGTCCCTTTCGGCAGTACCTATGCATTTCGGCATGTCGGTTCCATTTTGCAGCGAAAGTGGAAGATCGCCGCGATTTACAGGAAAGAGAAGCAGATACTGCCTACGAATGCCACAACTATCCTTCCAAACGATACACTTCTTGTTGTGGGAAAACCGATCGTGCTTGAGGGAGTGTACCGTACGATCAATAAGCGTATTGGACTCTTCCCCGAGCCGTTTGGAAAAGATCTTTATCTGCTCATCGACTTCAGAACAGACCGGGATGAGGCACTCTTCTATTTGAAAGAGAGTATCTATATGCTGGAAAAACTTGAAGACAAACGTCTTTATGTCAGGATTATCTATCCCAATGACTTTGAACTGATTGAGAATCTCAAAGCATATGAGAGTGAAAACATCACTGTATCGGTCTGTTATGATGATCATGAGATTGACCATTTGATCGAATATGATATCCAGGAGTATGATGTTGGATTGGTCCTCAGCAGTATTGAGGCGTTTAAAGAGGAAAAGACCATGCAGGTACTCTATGCGCTGCGTAAAGTGGTTTACCTCTTTGGTGATCAGCCGCTGCATCGGGTTCATGAAGCCGTAATCCTCATGGAAGATGATAACCGCAAGATGGAATCGATCTCCTCTACGGCATTTGATGTTTCTGAATCACTCGGGATTGAGATCTGTTTATGTGATTTTGATCCAGAAGGGGAGTTTGAGAACAGAAAGATCATTGTAGAACACTACGAGACCCTTTCGCATATCTTCAATATGGAGATTAAAATCGAACAAAAGGTTGCAAACCCTGTACGGGAGCTCTCCTCTATGGATCAGGTACTTCAGATCGCACCGTTTGAGAAAACATTTCACAGCAGCGGCATATGGCGGATGATCTCAACCAGAGTCAGTGATTTTCTCCTCACTACAGCCAAACATCCAAAGCTTCTTGTTCCGTATGCCATAGATGATGACTGATGCAGGAGAACGGTCTTGAGAGGCTCTTTTTAAGGGCATATAAGATAAAATAAAGCACATTATTATCTTAAATACTTCAAGGTTTTTCCCGATGATCGTCCCAATTGAACTGCAGCCGCCAAAACCGGTAAAATATGACATTACCATTGATGCACTTCCCAAACTCGTTTACCATACAAAAGTCGTTGTCGTAACCAACCCGACTGTAGCGGGATTGCACCTTGATATGCTTCTGTCCCACATAGAAGCACCGCAGCTGCATGTGGTGACTGTACCTGACGGAGAGCAGTACAAAACGCTGGAGACAGTGGAGAGTATCCTCAACGAGTGTTTCGAGCAGAAGCTCGACAGAAAATCGCTTCTTATTGCCTTTGGCGGCGGCGTGATCGGGGATATGACCGGATTTACGGCGAGCCTCTATCAGCGCGGGATCGATTTTGTGCAGATCCCTACGACACTGCTGAGCCAGGTCGATGCAAGTGTGGGTGGCAAAACAGGGGTAAACAACAAATACGGCAAAAATCTTATCGGGGCATTCTACCAGCCAAAAGCGGTCTACATCGACCCGGCATTTTTGAAAACACTGCCAAAACGTGAGTTTGCTGCCGGATTTGCAGAGATCGTCAAGATGGCAGTAATGTTTGACAGAGACTACTTTGAATTCCTCAAAACAGCAGACCTGACCGATACAGAGCAGTTGAAAGAGGCGATACGCCGGAGTGTCGAACTCAAAGCATGGGTTGTCAATCAGGATGAGAAAGAGGCAGGTATCAGGGCGGTGCTGAACTACGGACACACCTTTGGGCATGTTGTAGAGAATGAAACAAACTATACTGCCTATCTGCACGGAGAAGCGGTTGCCATAGGTATGGTGATGGCAAATGCCCTTGCAGTTGAACTGGGGATGATGAAACAGTCAGAAGCAGATGAAGTCAAAACACTGCTTGAGCAAGCGGATCTGCCGACAACCTATACGATTGAAGATGTCGATGCATTCTATGAACACTTCTTCCTTGATAAAAAGAGTGCCAACAACCGTATCAAGTTTATCCTGCCTGAGGGCATCGGGTCGCACCGCATTGTAGAGGATATCGATGCTTCGGTTGTCAAACGTGTGCTCGGTATGTTTGGTGGTGCCTGATGCTGCGGTTGATTTCGGGACTGCTGTGCGCTTTGACGCTTCTTGCCGCACAGCCTGAAGTATCCGATGCTGTTGCAGGAAACAGCCATATTTTCGACACAGGGTCTCAGTCTATTGCTGTTTCCCATCTGCTTGAAGAGAAAAAACAGCTCGACACAGACTTGAAAGAGAATAATATATGGTCGAAGATCTACAGCAACTACCATATCTACAAGCAGCTCAAATCTGAAGAAGAGGCATTTGCAAAGAAGATCGATCAGTTGAACGCACTTTCAAAAAGACGACGCTTAAACAAGGCGCAGCGTGAGGTATTGGAATCACTCAAAAGCAAGAAGAAGATTCTGGAAGGGAAGCTGCAACTGCTGAAAGAGTATGAGAAAAATCCTTTCAAAAAGTTTCTTACCCCGCCTCCCATCGGTGATGTTCCGCAGGTAGGAAACCCTTTTGCGATCATTTCGGCACTCTCATTTCAGGAGAGACTCAATAATGATGCACAGGAGTATCAGAGCCGTTTTGAATCTATCAAGTTAGTCATGCGTGAGCTGAAAGAGAAAGAGAAGGTGCTGCTTGCACTCCTAAAACATGATCCAAACAATACAAACTATAAGAAAGAACTTGAAGATACCAGAGATCAGATAGCAACCTTCACACCTGTCAAAGAGATATTTGAAACGACACAGAACGTCTATACAAAGAAGATTGACGAGATCAAACTCAATCTTCAGGAGGAGATCAAGAAAGAGATTGAAAAGGCTACCACAATAGGGATTATTATTCTGATCTTTCTGATCATTATCTTCCTGATCAAATATCTTGTACGCCGCTATATGTCAGACAATGAGCGTTTCTATACGATCAACAAGTTTCTCAACATCACGTTTGTAACACTTGCCGTACTGATTTTACTCTTTGCCTATATTGAAAATGTCAACTACCTTGTGACCATACTCGGATTTGCATCTGCCGGTATCGCTATTGCAATGAAAGACTGGTTCATGTCGCTGATGGGATGGTTCGTGATCGTGATAGGCGGTGCGGTACATGTAGGCGACCGGGTGAAGTTTGTTCGCAACGGCATGGAGTATGTGGGTGATATTGTCGATATTTCACTGTTGCGTATGACGATTCAGGAAGATATTACCCTGACCACCTATATGCATAACCGAAGGGCGGGGCGTATCATTTTTGTTCCTAACAACTATGTCTTTACAGATATGATCGCAAACTATTCCCATGCCGGGCTTAAAACCGTATGGGATGGTATTGACTTTATGATCACTTTTGATTCCAATGCGAATAAAGCCAGTCAAATTGCCAAGGAAGTTACTAAAAAATACTCTAAGGGATATACGGATATTACCCGAAAACAGCTCAATAAACTACGCAGTCAGTACAGCATGAAAAACACCAATGTCGAACCGCGTATCTATAGCTTTATCGAGCCCTACGGTATCAAGATTTCGGCGTGGTACCATACCAACGCCTATGCGACACTGACCCTGCGTAGTACCATCTCCATGGAGATCATCGAGCGGATTCAGGCAGAAGAGGATATTACACTGGCATTCCCGACACAATCTATCTACATCGACAAAGATGTACGTAAGCCAGAGATACAGCAACCGACACTGTTTGATGGGGAAGAGGCATGAAAAAGGTCTTTTTCAAAACATTTGGCTGTCGTACCAACCAGTTCGATACACAGGTGATGATGTCCAGACTCGAAGCGTTTGAACTGACACAGGATGAGAACAGTTCAGACATCATTGTGGTCAACTCCTGTACCGTCACCAACGGTGCGGACTCATCGGTACGCAACTACATCTCCTCGATGAAAAGAAAAAATCCTGATGCCAAGATCATCCTTGCCGGATGCGGGTCCCACTCCAAAGGAGAAGCACTTTTTGAGGATGGCAAGGTATTTGGTGTCATGGGGCACTCGGAGAAAGAGAAGATCAATGAGATCCTCAAACACGAGACACCCTTTTATCAGATCGGTGATCTGGAGCATATTGACGAGACGATCGTAGAGGAGTTTGTCGGCAAAAGCCGTGCGTTTATCAAGATACAGGAGGGGTGCGACTTCCGCTGTTCGTACTGTATTATCCCCGCGGTACGCGGAGATGCCCGCTCCCACCGGGAAGAGACGGTACTCGAACAGGTACGCAAGCTGGCTGCCAACGGGTTTGGGGAGTTCATTTTGACAGGAACCAATGTCGGAAGCTACGGCAAAGACCACGGTACGGGTATGGCGCAGCTACTGCAGAAGATGAGCATGATCCGCGGGGTGCGCCGTATCCGCATAGGCAGTCTGGAGCCTATCCAGATAGATGATGCGTTTATGGAGCTGCTGGATGAACCGTGGATGGCGAAGCATCTGCATATTGCGTTGCAGCACACTTCGGACAGGATGCTGGAACTGATGAACCGCCGTAACCGTTTCGAGAGTGATATTGTCCTCTTCAACAAGATCGCAGAACGCGGTTATGCATTGGGTACGGACTTCATCGTAGGGCATCCCGGCGAAGGGGAGAAGGAGTGGAAGGAAGCCATCGGGCGTGTCAGGGAACTGCCGCTTACCCATGTGCATGTCTTCTCCTACTCCAAGCGCGACAATACCGCTTCTGCAACGATGAAACCGGAAGTACGGGGCAACATTGCCAAAGAGCGCCACCGGGAACTGACTGCCCTTGTCAAGGCGAAGAACTATGCCTTCAGGCGAAGTCACAACCAAAACCTTGAAGTGCTTCTGGAGACAGGCAAAGATGGTGTTTTTCATGGGTTTGACCAGTATTTCAACAAAGTAGAGGTAGCAAGCAGTGAGGATCTCAGCAGCAACTGGGTACTGTTAAACGATGTGGAGGTAACCCCCGATGGCAACCGTGCGAAACTATAGTCTTAAACATGTAAACAGAAAAAAGCTGCGTATTATCAGCGGGCTGCTCGTTGTCTTTATTTTGCTTCTTGCCTTTGCGATAATGCGTGATACCGACAGGCTCATTACACACAAAGAGGCAAATGCCCTCTACACAAAAAAGAAGATCGAAAAACTGATCGTAGATGGTGACTACATCCGCATTGTCACCCCTAAAGGGCGCTACAAGGTCTATAAGGACGCTATCAACAAAAATGCTTTTTTCAGCAAATATCTTGTTGAAGCAAAAAGCGATACATCCAATCTGTACGATCTTTTGTCACTGCTTATTCTTGCCGGAGCCTTTCTGTACCTTTTCAAGTTTATGAAAGAGAGCCGTTTGCAGCAGATAAAACAGCTTGAGAGTGTCTCTTCGGGTACTGAGCATAATGATACCCCTATCAGACCGATCACGTCGCATGTGACCTTTGATGATGTTGCAGGTATCAAAGATGTCAAAGAGGAGCTTGAGGAGATCATCGATTTTCTGCGTGAACCGCAAAAGTACAGGAAGCTTGACATCCGGCTTCCCAAAGGGGTGCTGCTGGTGGGGCCTCCGGGTGTCGGGAAGACCCTTATCTCCAAGGCGGTTGCCGGAGAGGCGGGAGTGCCTTTCTTCTACCAAAGCGGTGCCTCTTTTGTACACATCTATGTCGGTATGGGTGCTAAGCGTGTGAGCGAACTCTTCCAGAAAGCCAAGCAGCATGCACCGAGCATCGTCTTTATTGACGAAATCGATGCGGTAGGCAAGAGCAGGGGAGAGCTTCGTAATGATGAGCGTGAAGCGACGCTCAATCAGCTGTTGACGGAGATGGACGGCTTTGAAGAGAGTTCCGGGGTTATTGTCATCGGTGCGACCAACAAGATCGATGTACTTGACGAGGCGCTGCTGCGTGCGGGACGTTTTGACCGCCGCATCCACATCTCTCTGCCCGATCTGGAAGATAGAAAAAAGACACTCGAACTCTATCTCGCACACAAACCCAACAATGTCGATATCGAGCATGTCGCGCGCATGACGGTAGGGTTCAGCTCCGCCGCACTTGATACGCTGACAAATGAAGCGGCGATTTTTGCCATGCGTGAGGGACGCAGTGTGGTAGAGACTTCCGATTTTGAAGCAGTTAAGGAGAAAGTACTGCTTGGCAAGCGCAAGATCCTCAGTTTTACCGATGAAGAACGCCACATTCAGGCGGTCTATCAGGGTGCCAAGGCGCTCATTGCCACATGGCTGGATGTGGAGTTCGAGAAGATCGGTATTGTCAATACACGGCTTGCCATTCAGGAGCATGAGATACTTTCGCGTTCGGCACTGCTTAACCGCATCAAAGTCTATCTTGCCGGAAGCATCGCGACACAGATGCGCTACAACGAACAGTTTACCAATGCCAGCCACGATATTCATCAGGCAAAAGAGCTGGTGCGGAAAGTGGTGTATGAGTATGCGATGAGTGAGAACTTTGTTGTGACACCGACGGAGGAGGAGACACTGCTCAAAGATGTGGTTTCAGAACTTAAAGCCCTCCTGAAGACCCTTGATCGGGCACTTGATGAAGTCTCTGCCTATCTGCTTGAGCATGAGAATATCACCCATGAAGCGTGCAGGAAGATACTCCTTGAGATATTTTAACGGTTTCTCCCTCAAGGGAGAGGAGGGCTTTTTTGAGGAATGGCTCATCAAGAGTGAGATGTGTGTGGCAGGCTTCAGCTACGGTGCACAGCAGGCACTGGAGTATGTGCTGCAGACCGATAGAAGGGTAGACAGACTCATTTTGCTCTCTCCTGCATTTTTCCAAAACCAGAAACCGGCATTTGTCCGGGCACAGCTGCGCTACTTTGAGGCAGACAAAGATGCCTATGTGTCACAGTTTCTGAAAAACGTGGCGTACCCTTCCCGTGAAGATATGACCCCGTTTCTAAAGGTTGGCAGCAGCAGTGCGCTTGAAGCGCTGCTTGGTTATGTGTGGGAGGAGGAGAAGATACGGACGATACAGCAGCGAGGTACTGTCATAGAGGTCTTTCTCGGTGGAAAAGACAAGATCATCGATGCCAAAGCGGCACTTGATTTTTTCGCACCTTTGACAACCACCTACTACATCAAAGATGCCGGACATCTGTTAAAAGAGCGTTGAATGGCACACTTCACTCCTAAAACACCCTACTTGACAACTGACGGTATTATCGAACTGTATGATGGTGATACTTTTCGCGGTATTGTCCTGATTGCACGTAAAAACCCGCCTGTCGGGCTGGCACTTCCGGGCGGTTTTGTAGATGTGGGCGAAAGTGTTGAGCAGGCACTGGTGCGGGAGATGAAAGAGGAGACGGGGCTGGATGTGCAGATTGCCCGGCTGCTTGGCATCTTTTCCGACCCGAAGCGTGACCCGCGCTTCCACACGGCAAGTGCAGTCTTTGTCGCCCGTGCCGAAGGGGAACCAAAAGCAGGAGACGATGCGAAAGAGGCATTTGTCTATACACCCGATACCATACCGTTTGAGAAGCTGGTCTTTGACCATGCTGATATTCTCAAGGTATATCTCTCTCGCTCCCATGCTCATGTATGAGAGTGCATATGCGTGTTTGTGTGGAATGAGAAGCTTTGTACCTGGAACTCATGTATGTATTCCTACGCGGGAACGTGGGAATAAGTTAGTTTCATAATTCCTGTTCTCTGATTTGCAATATCTTTATGCAACTTTTTCTGATGAAAGTGCTAACATACTTTCTATACTGAGATGGTAATCAATAGATTCCCATTCAATACCGGTATTCATACAAATAAAACTGTAGTTCTTCAGTTCCGATATTGAAGCTTCTTTGAGTGGTTTGTACCAGTCCATCGGAGTAGATATTATTCTGCCATCTTCAAGTTTTACATGTAGATATTCATCATCAAAATGAACTTCTTTACCTTTAACTAAACCATTCATTCCAAACCCTTATAAAATTCTCTCGATTCTCTTCAATGATCTCTAATGCCGTTTTCAAATCTTTAGGTTTTAGGTAGTTTTGGACTACTTTTAAATTTTCCAATTCAACTTTGGCAAATCCTTCACCTTTCATCACATGGATATGTTTTGGTGCATGTTCATTTGCATAAAAGAAAAACTTAAAACCCTTTTCATTGAGTAAAGTCGGCAAATATTCATCCTCATCTCGTTTCAAGTATTATAACAAAAATTTTTGCACTTTTTGTTCTCTAAATTTTTGCCTCCCACTCCTATGCTCTGCGTGGGAACACGTTATGCCGCACAAAACCGTACTAATTCCCCAACAGTGTTGCAATCCAACGTGTATCCTCTTTCGCATCGAGAATGATCTTGACCATGATCGTCAGCGGTACGGAGAGCAGCATGCCTACCGGACCGAGCAGCCATCCCCAGAAGATCAAGGAGAGGAAGACCACAAGGGTTGAGAGTCCAAGTCCCTGACCCATGATGCGCGGTTCAAGGATGGAGCCGATGAGGATGTTGACAAAGAGGTACACACCGGCAACCATGAGTGCCGTGCCTATGTCAAACTGTACCAGTGCCATCAGTACAGCAGGTACGGCAGCGAGGATGGAGCCGATATTGGGGATGTAGTTGAGCAAAAAAGCGACCACACCCCAGAGTATGGCATAGTCTATGCCGATGAATTTGAGTGCTATGGTGATTGTAAGACCAGTTGCTGCGGAGGTTAGGGATTTGAGCAGGATGAAGTGTTTGATGTCATCACTCACCTTCAGCAGTGACTGAAGTCCGAGGCTTCCGGAGTTTTGGAGTTTTTTGCTGAAATTTCCGATCTCCATCAGCATGAAGATCACGGTCAGGATGATCATAAACGAATTGGTCAGCAGACCGCCGAGTGATTTGAGTGTATGGGCAATGTACTCCATGATGCTGTCGGTAGCGAACATGGAGAGAATGTCCTCTTTGGGGATTTGGATGTTATACCGCTCAAGCACTCCCAGAAAGTGGCTGAAATCGGTACGCAGTTTGGCTTCATAGGCGGGGACATTGTGGGTAAAGTCCTGTACCGAACTGCCAATGAGCATCACAAGCGTACCGACAGAGAGGAAGAGCAGCAGTACAATCAGCAGCAGTGCGATACCCTGCGGTACCTTTTTGGATTTGAGCCACAAGAAAAGCGGCGAGAGGATAATGGCAAGAAAAAGGGCAAGCAGAAAGGGTACGACAATCACTGAAGCGGTCTTGACACCGGCAAGCACAATCACCACCGCCGCCATGACGAGCAAACCGTAGCCGACACTCTTTTGGGTATTTTCCTGCATCT
>JALVGO010000088.1:0-17038 GCA_027029065.1 Sulfurovum sp. | reverse complement strand
GCCTGAGCAGATTAAGGCAGTCATTGAAACCGTACTGAAAAAAGAGGGCAGCATCGATGTCTGGTTCAACAATGCCGGTTACGGACAGCCCGGCGCCATTGAGGACATCCGCACCGATGTACTGCGGGAGCAGTTTGAGACCAATGTATTCGGACTGCATGAGTGTACCAGACAGATCATCCCCGTTATGCGAAAACAGGGGTATGGCAAGATCATCCAGCACTCATCGGTACTGGGGCTTGTGTCACTCTTTGGGCGCGGTGCCTACAATGCCAGCAAATACGCCATTGAGGGGTTGACCGATACCTTGCGTCTTGAGCTTGCGGGTACAAACATCTATCCGGTACTGCTCAACACCGGTCCCATCACCAGCAATTTCCGCAAAAATGCCATGCAGAAACTGCGGGAGAATGTAGACATAGAACACTCGGTCTTTGCCCAAAAGTACGCCAGAAACCTTGCTGCCAAAAAGAGTGAAGTGCCGTTTAACGAAGAGGCGGTCTCTGTAGCGCAGGTTGTGCACCGTATCATCCTTGCCGATGTACCCAAACCGCGCTACTACATCACCAAAGCGACGGTGATTTTAGGCTTTTTAAAGAGAGTTTTGAGTACAACTTTACTTGACAAAATCTTATTGAAGACAGGATAACAGATGGATACGATACGAATTGGTGTAGTAACAACGAGTGACAGGGCATCACAGGGGATTTATGAAGATATTTCCGGTGTGGCGATCATGGATACGATGAAGGAGTATCTGCTCAATAAGTGCGAATATGAGTACCGCTGTATTCCCGATGAGCAGAGTGTCATCGAGACGACACTCATAGAGCTGTCACGTGACAAAAAGTGTGACCTGATCGTCACCACTGGCGGTACGGGACCAGCCCCAAGAGATGTAACGACCGAAGCGACAGAGAATGTCTGCCAGAAGCTGCTGCCGGGCTTTGGTGAGCAGATGCGTGCGGTGAGCCTTCAGTATGTACCCACCGCCATTCTCTCCCGTCAGACAGCCGGTATCTGTAATGGATCACTCATTATCAATCTTCCGGGAAAACCCAAATCGATCCGTGAGTGTCTCGATGCTGTTTTCCCGGCAGTACCTTACTGCATCGACCTTATTGGCGGACACTACATGGAGGCCAACGAAGAGGTCATCAAAGTTTTCCGCCCAAAGGCTAAATGATGGATATGCAGCTGATCGAGAAAAATATTCAGGAGATCGTGGCATCACTGGAGAAAGAGGTCATGGCACTGGTAACGGACGAGACGATCGACAAGCAGATGACGAATATTCACATGAAACCGCTTGCTTCAACCAAAAAGATACTCCTCAATGCGCTTGAGAGCATCCATATGGTCGATAGGCTCTACAAAGAGGAGTTGGAGAAAGTCAATGAATAATCTGACACTGATCGTGATCTTTCTGGTGACACTTGTGCTGTTCTTTTGGGGTGTATTCAAGGCACTCAAAACACAGAGAGTAGTCTATATGACAGCGATGATCCCCTTTTTTGCGCTGATGATCGGCATTTTTTTCCTGTAGATGAGAGGAGTCTGTAGATGTTTGTAGAACTGGCACTGGTGGGTACCTTTATCGGTGCAATGTCAGGATTTTTCGGTATCGGTGGGGGGATGATCCTTGTGCCGATACTGATCGCGATCGGTTTTGGGATCAAAGATGCCATCGGTATCTCCATTGTCCAGATGGTCTTCAGCTCGGTCTTTGGCTCCTACCTGAACTGGAAAAAAGGTTCGCTGATCATTGGAGAGGGGATCTTTGTTGGTATTGGCGGCTTTGTCGGAGGGTATCTTGGCGGCTATGTGACCCACTTTGTCTCAGACAGGGTGCTTCAGGTACTCTTTTTGGGCATTCTTATCTTTGCACTCTGGCGTCTGGTATTTTCCCAAAACCATACCGACGATTCGCATACCAAAACGCTCAATAAAGGTGTGCTGTTTGGTATCGGGCTGATTATCGGTATCTTCTCCATTACACTGGGGATCGGCGGATCGGTCATACTGACACCTATTTTGGTAGGATTGCTGCACTATCCGCTCAAAAAAGCGATCAGTGCAGGGCTCTTCTTTGTGGTTTTCTCTTCCATCGCGGGGTTTGCCAGCCGTATGATGATCGGTACGATCGATTTTGCTAACGGACTCATTGTCGCTGTCGCATCGCTTGTTGGTGTATTTCTCGGTATCTGGCTCAAAGACCATGTCCATGACACCCACCATAAAGCAGCACTGGTAGTACTCTATCTTGCATCATTGGTGATTTTGGTCAAAAAGATGTTTTTTGTTTGATCCTTTCTGTTTGAAATATGCTATAATCCCAGATTGATTTTCTGCCGATATGGCAGTAAGAGGAAAGACATTGAAACAGAAGCGATCGATGATACAGGTCTATGGTGCCAAAGAGAACAATCTTAAAAATATTGACATTGAGATCCCTAAAAATGAATTGGTGGTGATTACCGGTATTTCCGGTTCGGGTAAGTCTACGCTGGCATTTTCCACACTCTATGCCGAAGGGCAGCGCCGTTATATCGAGTCGCTTTCAAGCTATGCACGTCAGTTCCTCGGACGTGTGGGAAAACCCGATGTAGACAAGATAGAGGGGCTTACGCCTGCCATTGCCATCGATCAGAAGACCACTTCAAAAAATCCGCGTTCAACAGTGGGAACCATCACTGAGATCTACGACTACCTGCGTCTGCTCTTTGCCCGTGTGGGAAGACAGTATTGCCACCAGTGCGGCAAGCCTATATCATCCATGAGTGCAGCAGATATCATCGAAGAGGTGCTTAAATTGCCGGAGGGTGCCAAGCTGATCATCATGGCACCGCTGGTCAAGGAGAAGAAGGGAACCTTTGCCGATATGCTTGAATCTCTCCGCCACAAAGGATATGTGCGTGCGATGATCGACGGGGTGATGGTGCGCCTTGATGATGAGATAGAACTCTCCAAAACCAAAAAGCATACCATCAAAGTGGTCATCGACCGTGTGGTAGTCAAAGAGGAGAGCCGTGACAGGATAGGGCAGGATGTCGAAAAGGCGCTCAAAGAGAGTTACGGTGAGATGGAGATAGAGGTACTCAACCATGAGGAGCTTGGTTTGGAGCGCAAAGACTACCACTACTCAGAGCACCTTGCCTGTTTTGACTGTAAGATCAGTTTTGAGCCGCTTGAGCCGGTGAGTTTCTCGTTTAACTCGCCAAAGGGGGCTTGTCCTGCCTGTGACGGATTGGGTATCCGCTACACCATTGACCTCAAAAAGGTGATCGACCCTGATCTGAGCATCGACAAGGGTGCAGTCAAGATCATGTACGGCTTCAACAAAAGTTACTACACAAAGTTCCTCAATGCCTTTTGTGAACAAAACGGCATTGACATTCACAAACCCTATGGAGAGCTTGAGAGTCATGAGCAGAAGGCGATTTTGTACGGCAATGGTTCGACAGTGGATTTCACATGGAAGCGCCACAAGCTAAAGCGTGAATGGCCAGGCGTTGTGAAGTTCGCGCAGGATATGTTCAAAGATGAAAAGGATATGAGTGAGTATATGACCGAAAAGGTGTGTGACAAGTGTCAGGGGCACCGCCTGCGTCCACGCTCACTGGCTGTCAGGATCGAGGGGCATAATATTGCCGACATCATCGATATGCCTATAGAAGAGAGTTACGCCTACTTTGCTGACGATGCCAACTTCTCACACCTGAGTGAGCAGCAGCAGATGATCGCCGAGTCGATTCTCAAGGAGATCAAAGAGCGTCTTTACTTCCTTTATGATGTAGGGCTTGGGTACATTACCCTCAGCCGTGATGCACGTACCATTTCCGGCGGGGAGGCACAGCGTATCCGTATCGCTTCGCAGATCGGTTCAGGGCTGACGGGGGTGATGTATGTACTCGATGAGCCAAGCATCGGACTGCATGAGCGCGATACAATGAAGCTGATCCGTACCCTCAATTCGCTCAAAGAGAAGGGCAACTCCGTTATTGTCGTCGAGCATGACAAAGAGACGATCATGGCGGCAGACTATATTGTGGACATCGGTCCTGGTGCGGGTGCATTTGGCGGAGAGGTGGTTTTCGCAGGAGAGCAGAAGAAGATGCTCAAAGCCAAAACACTTACTGCACAGTACCTTAACGGCAAAAAAGAGATCAGCTATCCGCACGACAGGCCGCAGGAGGCATGGATAGAGATCAAAAATGTCACACTAAACAACATTGAGAAGCTCTCGGCACGTATTCCGCTGCACAACTTTGTCTGTGTGACAGGGGTAAGCGGCAGCGGGAAGAGTTCACTGATCCTTCAGACACTGCTACCCGTAGCACGTGAACTGCTCAACCATGCCAAAAAGGTCAACAAGGTTGACGGTGTGGAGATCAACGGACTTGATAAGCTTGATAAAGTCATCTACCTTGACCAGAGTCCCATCGGGCGTACGCCACGCTCAAACCCTGCAACCTACACAGGCATTATGGATGAGATACGTAAGCTCTTTGCACAGACCAAAGAGGCTGAACTGCGTGGCTACAAAGTAGGACGTTTCTCTTTCAATGTCAAAGGCGGGCGCTGTGAGAAGTGTCAGGGGGATGGGCAGATCAAGATCGAGATGCACTTTTTGCCGGATGTACTGGTGGAGTGTGATGCCTGCCATGGCACCCGCTACAACGCACAGACACTCGAAGTACTCTACAAGGGCAAATCGATCGCAGATGTGCTTGCGATGAGTGTAGGGGAGGCACTGGAGTTCTTCAAAGCTATCCCTGCCATTGCCGCCAAACTCAAAACTCTCAAAGATGTAGGGCTTGACTACATTACTTTGGGACAGAATGCCACGACACTTTCAGGTGGTGAGGCGCAGCGTATCAAGCTCAGCAAGGAACTCAGCCGTAAAGATACGGGGCGTACACTTTACATCCTTGATGAGCCTACAACTGGTCTACACTTTGCCGATGTGGACAGGCTGACGGGTGTACTGCATCATCTAGTTGATCTGGGCAATTCTGTTGTGGTGATCGAACACAACCTTGATATGGTCAAAAATGCGGACTATATCATCGACATGGGACCGGAGGGCGGTAACAAAGGCGGACAGATCATCGCAGAGGGAAGCCCTGAGAAACTGGCTGCAGAATATGAAAAAACGGGGTCATATACTGGAGAGTATCTGGCAAAAGAGCTGGATAGATAGAAAGAGAGATAAGGTTATCTGTATCTTTTTTTGGGAGGTTTCCTTCTTTCGGATGTTTGTGCATTTTTAATACTGAAACTAATGGCACTTTTAACGATCATCAGCAAAATAAAGACAGCAACGATCTCATACCCCAGAGCCCAAACCAAGAAGAAATTGGAGTCTGTACTCAAAGAACCGAATGTCGAAGCATTTCCGTTTGAGACATAAAAAAAAAGAAAAACAAGACCGACAATATAGGGTATAGTGACAAAATAGATACCCAAAAAGAGCATCTCTTTTCCCGGAGGAAAAAAGAGAAATGGTGTTTTTTGTAAATCAACCTCTTGCTGTGAAAAACTGGTATTTTTTCTTTTTATCTTCTTTCTTTGAATAGGTTTACTATAATCTATATCTTTGCCAATTTGTTCTATTGGATCCATCTGTCTTCCCTTGTTTATATATACAAGATTATTATAACTATTTTTTCCCAAAAATAGCGAAAGCAATAGCACTTTTAATAATATAAAGAATGATAAATACTGCAAGTATCTCATAGCCAATAATCCATACAAAAAAGACAGATGTATCCATCCCAATTGATTGAAAAATAGAAACTTGCATATTTGAGATATAAAAAAAGAGAAACAAGAGCCCTACGATATAAGGTACTGTAATAAAATAGATACCGAGAAAGAGCATCTCTTTCCCAGGAGGGAAGAAGAGCAGCGGTGTTTCTCCAAGCTCTACATTCTGCTGCATATACTGAACCGCTTTTGATCTGCTCTGTTGTGTTTGTGTTCTTATGACAGGTGTTCCATAAGTGTTTTTTACACCTACTGCTTCAATTGGATTCATTGTTGCTGCTTCCCCTTTGTTTCTATCATATAATGACCGCGTTAAGATCATCCCTCTTATTCCTTAGAACAAATAATAAGATAATTAAACTTAATACTGAGTAAAAAGAAATTATACTTTGTGAAATGATAGATGCCTCTAACAGACAATAGGCTAAAATATGGAAAAAACAGGTGCTATTTTGAAAACGATCACTATCATTGACACATTCGGATTTTTTTTCCGTGCCTACTATGCACTGCCGCCACTTCGAAACAGTGAAGGGTTTCCCACCGGACTGCTGACAGGATTTATCAACCTTGTCGATTCTCTCCGCAGAGACCATGCTACAGACTATCTTGTCTTTGCCCTCGACAGCAAAGGGCCAACCTTTCGAAATGAGATCTATCCGGCGTACAAAGCCAACCGTGAGGCACCGCCTGAGGAGCTTATCAAGCAGCTGCCGGTTGCCATCAAATGGATCGAACAGATGGGGTTTGCCAACCTCTCCAAAGAGGGCTTTGAGGCCGATGATATCATCACGACCGTAACGAAGTTTGCCAAAGAGAAGGAGATGAAGGTAACCATCGTCTCTCATGACAAAGACCTCTACCAGCTCATCGATGACAGCAGGGTGGTGCTGTACGATGCTGTCAAACGCAAAGAGGTCGATGAGGGGGCGTGTGTCGAGAAGTTTGGCGTGCAGCCGGAGGATTTTGTTGATTTTCAGGCGATCGTAGGGGACAGTTCGGACAATGTGCCCGGTGTCAAAGGCATTGGTGTCAAGGGGGCAGCAAAGCTTATCAACACCTTTCATACGCTTGAGAATATCTATGCGTACATCGAAGAGGCGGGTACACCGCGTATCCAAAAGCTGCTTCTTGAAGGGAAGGAGAGTGCCTTTCTCTCCCGTGAACTGGTACGGATGCGTGATGATGTCTATGATGATCTCGATCTGAGCCGTTTTGTCTTCGAGGACAAGAACTACCTTGCCTGTCTCATTGATGAGTTTGAAAAATATGAGATGAAACAGGCGATCAAAAAGGCACAGACCACCAACGCACCCATGCCCGAATGCGGTATGCCGTCATCTGCTGCAAAGAGAAGTGAGCCCAAGAAGCCGATACTGACATTTGAGGCGGTGATGCTCGATACAAAAGCGAAGTTGGATGCAGTACTTGAGGGGCTTACCAAAGAGACACTGGTAGCGTTCGATACGGAGACAACCGGGCTTGATACCAAAACGGCAGAGATGGTCGGCTTTTCGTTCTGTCTTGATGAGAAGAAAGCCTACTATGTGCCCATAGCGCACAGCTACCTTGGTGTTGGGGAGCAGGTTGCAGCCGAGGATGCCAAAGCGGCATTGGCGAAGCTGATGACATGCCGTGTGATCGGGCAGAATCTCAAGTTCGATCTGGCACTGCTCTACAACCGTTTCGCACTGCCTGAGGTGGTACCGTTTGCCGATACGATGATTATGGCGTGGCTGAGTGACCCGGGCAGCAAAGTCGGGCTGGATGCGTTGGCAAAGAAGTACTTCAACTACGAGATGAAGGCGTTCAAAGAGATGGTCAAGAAAGGGGAGAACTTCTCTGCTGTAGCGATAGAGGAGGCGACCTTCTATGCTGCGGAGGATGCATGGATGACCTTCCTGCTTTACGGGGCGATCAAAAAGCGTATGGAGCTTGGCTCGCTGACACATCTGCTCAAAGAGGCAAAAACGGTGGAGTACCCCTTTATCAATGTGCTCATACGGATGGAAAATCTGGGTATCAAGGTCGATCAGGAACGTTTGATCGCGTTGAAAGGTGAGCTGAGTGAAGCGCTCCAAACGCTGACAGAGGAGATCTACGCACTTGCAGGAACGGAGTTCAACATTCGCTCTACACAGCAGCTTGGTGTCGTACTCTTCCAGCAGCTTGGACTCAAAGGCGGTAAGAAGACCAAGACCGGCTACAGCACCAACGAAGCAGTACTGAGCGGGCTTAAGGGGGAACACCCCATCATAGAAAAGATTCTCAGCTACCGAGAGTACCAGAAGATGCTCTCTACCTATGTCGAACCGCTGCTCAAACTGGCAAAAGCGGATGAAAAAAGCCGTATCTACACTTCGTTCCTTCAGACGGGTACGGCAACGGGAAGGTTGAGTTCCAAAGACCCCAACCTTCAGAACATTCCGGTACGTTCTGAGCTTGGCAGACGGGTGCGCAGTGTCTTTGTCGCCAAAGAGGGTTACAAACTTGTCAGCATCGACTACTCCCAGATCGAACTGCGGCTTCTGGCACACTTCTCTCAGGATGCCGCACTGCTTGAGGCATTTAGAGAGGGGGTCGATATCCATATGGCGACGGCTGTCAAACTCTTTGGTGAGGCGGAAGCCAAAGCCAAACGTAACTTCGCCAAGTCTGTCAACTTCGGGCTGCTCTACGGTATGGGCCCCAAAAAGCTCTCTGCCGAACTGGGCATTTCTCAAAGTGAAGCCAAAGAGATCATCAGCAGCTACTTTGCCTCCTTCCCAACGGTCAAACAGTTCCTTGAGGGGATACAGGAGCAGGTAAAGATTGACGGTTTTGTAGAGACAATACTGGGCAGACGGCGCTTTTTTGACTACGAAAATGCCAACGGCATGCAAAAAGCTGCCTTTATGCGCGAGTCGGTCAATACCGTCTTTCAGGGCAGTGCTGCAGACCTTATCAAACTCTCTATGCTTCAGATTGATACGATGATAGAAGATGAGAAACTCGACGCCCGTATGCTGCTGCAGATCCATGATGAACTGATTTTCGAGATTGCAGTATCGGAGGTGGAACGCATCGGCAGCAGATTTGTCAAAACCATGGAAGATATCTACCCGCTTAATGTACCGCTTGAGTGCTCCATGAGTGTGGGAGAAAACTGGGGTGAACTGAAGTAATTTAGAGAAAAAATCTCCCAGTTAACGTACCATTAGCAAACATCCGTTATAATCGGCTCTTATTACAGCGTCTAAAAGGGACTACAACGATGTTTAAGCGGATTTTTTCAATGAAAATGGCTGTACTGGTGATGTTCTTGTTCGGTGTCTCCATCGGGGTGGCAACGTTTATCGAGAATGATTACGGTACACAGACGGCACGTGCGTTGATCTACAAAGCAAAATGGTTCGAGTTCTTCCTTGCCTACTTCATCGCCATTTTGACCTATCAGATTGTCAAATACAAAACCTACAAAACAAAATTTCCTGTTTTCCTGTTTCACTTTGCATTTATTGTGATAGCACTGGGAGCGTTGATCACCCGTTATGAGGGCTACGAGGGAATCATGCATATCCGAGAAGGACAGGGTACCAATAAAATGGTCTCAGATGTCAAGGTGATGGAGGTTTTTGTCCATACCAAGGATGGCAATGCATCACTTGAAAAACCGCTTTTCTTCTCGACAATGACCAAAAACCACCTTTCTGAGACGCTGAAAGCGGGCTCCAAAGAGGTAAAGATTACACTTGAGAAGTACCTGCCTACAGCCGATGAGGAGGTCGTTCCCGATCCAAAAGGCAATACCCTTCTGGAGCTGAAAGTCTCTGCCGGAGGAAAGGGAGAGATATACTACTTTAAAAAAGGTACCATCAAGGATTTTGGACAGTTCTATATTGCATACAATGTAGAGAATGTACCGACCGACAAACCGACATTCAAGATCATGGGTGAACCTGGTACTTTGTACGTTGATTTTCCTTTTATTATGGAGACACTCAATATGAATACCCGTGCCACCGGTCAGATAGAACCGGGAACCAACACGCTTGCACAGCGTACGCTCTACCGTTTTGGAAACAATGCCGTGGTACTTAAATCGGTACATGAGAAAGCCGCGGTTAAAGTGGTTTCTCATGCCTTGAAAACCAAACCGGGAAAACCCGAATACATCAAAATGAAAGTCACAGTCGGTGACAAGAGCAAAGAGGTTGTCTTTAAACCCTACAAAGGACAGGTGGGTGACATGAAAACTTTCTCACTGAACGGAGCCGATATTCAGATGCGTATCGGATCGAAGATCATCACACTGCCGTTTAGCATCAAACTGACAGATTTCAACCTTGAACGCTATCCGGGTTCTATGACACCTGCATCCTACTCAAGCAAAGTCGTATTGATCGACAAAGAGCAGAACCTGACCATGCCGTACCACATCTACATGAACCATGTGCTTGACCACAGAAACTACCGTTTCTTCCAGTCTTCCTATGATCCTGATGAACTTGGAACGGTACTCTCTGTCAACCATGATCCAGGCACACTGCCGACCTATCTTGGATATCTGCTGCTTGCTATTGGTATGCTCTGGAGTCTTTTCATCCCCAACGGACGGTTCCAGAAACTGCTCAAAGGAGCGAGAAAACTTCAGGAGGGGACACTGGCATTGCTCTTTGTGGTCCTGCTTGGCGCTGCACCGCAGCATGCCAAGGCAGCATCTCCTGCAGTAAATCCCGATACGCTCAAAGCGATGAAAGCGTATGATGCAAAACATGCACTTAACTTCGGTACACTTGCCGTGCAGGATGGAAAAGGGCGTATGAAGCCAATGGACACGGTTGCACATGAGGTGATTGCTAAAATCACGGGACACACATCACTCTATGGTGTAGAACCCGATCAGATGTTCCTTGGGATGATCATGCAGCCAGACCTCTACCAGAATGTACCTATGATTAAAATTGGGCACAAAAAGATTGCACTCAAACTGGGACTTTCCGAAGATACAAAGTATGCGAAATTTACCGACTTTTTTGATGCCAAACACGACCACGCTTACAAACTTTTTGATGTTGTCACTGCCGCAAGCCGTAAAAAGCCGCTGGAGAAGTCGCAGTACGACAAAGAGCTGATCAAGATCGATGAGCGTCTCAATGTTGCCTATATGGCGTATCAGGGCTCTTTGATGCGTATCTATCCTGTGCCCGGAGACAAAAACAACAAATGGGTATCACCGCTTGATGCATTGAAAGCGTTTCCCCAAAAGCAGGCAGGAGAGGTGAAAATGACCATTTCCGCCTATTTTGCTTTCGTAGCGGAGGGGCTGAAAACCGGGAAATGGGACAAAGCAGATCTTGGGATCGCGGCGATCAAGAAGTATCAGAAAACCTATGGTGCAGCAGTACTGCCAAGCCCTGAGCATATCAAAATGGAGATATGGTACAACAAACTGGGACTCTTCAGCAAGCTCTTCCCGCTCTATTTGACACTGGGACTGGTACTGCTGATCTTTGCTTTTGTCCATGTGATGAAGCCGAACTTCCCTATGAAGTGGGTGATGCGTATTGCATGGGCGGTACTGATCTTCGGATTTGCACTGCATATTATCGGTATGGGTATACGCTGGTATATCGCCGGGCATGCACCGTGGTCAAATGCGTATGAGTCCATTGTCTTCATTGCTGCGTCTACCGTGTTTGCGGGTATCATTCTTGCGCGCCGTTCTCCATTTGCACTGGCCGGAACGGCACTTCTGGCAGGGTTTACCATGCTGGTGGCGCATATGAGTTTTATTAACCCGGAGATCACCAACCTCGTACCTGTACTCAAATCCTACTGGCTGATGATCCATGTGGCAACCATCATCTCAGGTGACGGCTTCCTTGGATTGGGTTCTATTCTTTCGCTGCTGGTGCTTATCCTTTTCATTATCAGAGGCAAAGGCGGCAACCCCAACATCGACCGTTCAATCAAAGAACTGACCAATCTTTCCGAGATGGGGCTGATCATCGGGCTGATGCTGCTGACAGTAGGGAACTTCCTTGGCGGTGTCTGGGCGAACGAGAGCTGGGGACGCTACTGGGGCTGGGATAGTAAAGAGACCTGGGCGGCAGTGACCATTCTGATCTATGCGGCTGTGTTGCATATGCGCTTTGTCCCAAAACTGAACGATACGTTTATCTATAACGTGGCGGCAACCTGGGCGTATTCGACAGTGCTAATGACCTACTTTGGGGTCAACTACTACCTTTCCGGTCTGCACTCTTATGCTGCCGGAGACCCTGTACCCATTCCGATGTGGGTCTACTACGCCATTGCCGGTCTGTTTGTACTAACCATACTGGCAGCACGCAACCGTCACCTCAAAAAGAAAACCGCATAACCGAGGCTGCCCCGGCAGCCTTTCTTATCAACCATCACTCTCCACTATCACTATCACTTCCCACTATCACCTTCACTCCCCACTATCCCTTACACCCATCGGTTAACCTCGGTTTTCCTTTCCTGATGTATAATTCATAAAAGATTTTCAATGAAAATGAAAGGAGCGTATCATGAAACGTTTGACTTTGGGTATGGTTCTGCTGACCATGGTGCATGCCGACTGGGGAAGCGACCTGCTCAAAAAAGGTGCCCAACTGTATGATGAGACACGTGAGAAGACCATACAGATATACAAAGATACGCTTCTGACAAAACCGTTGTCCCATACCGAGTTGAGAGATAAACGCCTCTTCGAGGCATGGGATGATGCTGTTGAAGAACTGCAGGAGGGTACCCGATATATCGATGAGCTTAAAACAGTACCCGATTCAGCATGGATCGGACGGGACAAAGAATCAGTCAGGGAAGATCTCAATGCGCTGTTTGACCGGATTATCGATGGACTGGTAGGTGGTGACCTGAGCGAATACAAGCGTCAGATGGCACATCTGCGAAAAAAGATCGATGAGAACAAAGAGAAGATACTCATCTACCGGGAAAAACAGATAGGCGCACCGGAGTCAAGCAAGTTGTACACAACAAAAAGTGAGTATGACGAGAAGATCAAAGCACTTCAGGATGAGAATAGAGTGTTTGAGAATGATATGCGTATTGTCAAAAAAAATCTCAAACAGAGCTTTGCCGATATCGGTGTACATTTGAGTATGGCACAGATCGATGTGCTGCTGACACGGGTGGACGGTGATGATATTATTCAGATATCGCTGATGATGGATACCCTCAAATACATTACCAATCAGATACTGCATCTAATGAAACAGAGCAATGAGGAGCTCAAACAGGCAAAAAAATATTATGGTATGCATGAAGTCCTGCTGGAGCTGGTAGTCTATATTCAGCAGCAATATATTGACAAATGCAACCGGGTCTATTTGGTGAAAATACAGAAGATCATCAACGATTCACGCAGTATGATCGAGAAGACAAAACGGCTTCAGGCACAGGAGGAAGACCCAAGAAGGATCATGGTGTATGCCCACAATATTGAAGCACTTGAACTGACTCAGAAAGCGGCATTGCGCTACCGTGAAGACCTCGTCCGTTCCCGTGACAAGATGATCGAAGCCCAAAAGGTGGCAAAAGCGAATCTGCGGGTATCCAAAAATACCTATGAGACCGTCTCGCTGAGTGCAGATCTGTATGATCTGATTTCGGAGAGTCAGCAGATGTTCGCGGAAGTCAGTAAAATTCAGGTACCCGATATCGTGCCGTTTGAGAATATTCAGATACAGGAGAAGTACAGAGAGCTGACAGACAAGATACGATAGTCACTCCACTATTCTTTTGATCGCCTCCGAACAGGCGGTCAGTCCAAAGGCACCGGTCACTGCGACACAGGAGCCTTTCTCTTTGCACTTGTCCTCTTCGGGTGAAAATATCACTGTAAAATTCCTGTCAAATTTTGCTTTTTTCAGCTCATTGCGTACTTTTCGCGCAAG
Source organism: Sulfurovum sp. (assembly GCA_027029065.1). The sequence continues at coordinate 3,344 of JALVGO010000088.1, read as the reverse complement.
GGCATTGCCGTGTGTTTTCCAGATACCGGCAACCTCTATTTTGCTTGTATCGTAGCGTTTTGCCGAGCCCATTGCCATAATGAGTTTTTTGTAGCACTTCTTGGCAATCTCAATTTTCACCTTGGTGGTATCGGCAGCATCGATGATGATGTCATAGGGGGTAAAGTCAAAGGAAGCTACCCACGCCATATCCATACGTGTTTCAATACCTTTGATCCCGGGATAGAGTGAGAGCAGGGTCTCAACCTTGCTCTCTCCCACAGCATCCGAACCGATCTGTCTGTTTCGGTTGCTTTCATCGTACCGGTCACAGTCAAGGATGGTGATATTCTTTACCCCGGAGCGGTAGAGACAGTCAAGCGCGTAGGAGCCTACCCCGCCCACGCCCAAAATGAGCACTTTTGCTTTCTGGAGCTTTTCGAAGTTCTCTTTGCCAAAGAGCATACGACAGCGTTCAAATCTCATTGATCCATCCACTCCTGCAACACAGCTATCTCATCATGTGCCGTCATATCAAGCTGCACAGGGGTAACGGAGACATAACCGTCGTTGATAGCTTCAAAGTCAGTTGTGTGTCCTGGGGTGTCCATCCAGCCAAGTTCGGGCAGGCCTATCCAGTAGTACTCTTTGCCTCTTGGGTTGTAGTGTACTTCGGCGTTGTGGGCATAGAGTCGGTTGCCTGCGCGGGTGACCTTGAAGCCTTTGCAGGCTGTTTCAGGGATGGGTGGGATGTTGATGTTTAGAAATTTGCGCGGGGGCAGGGGGAAACTGCCTGCAAAGATCTTCTCAACCAGTGAGGAAATGCTCTTTTGTGCCAGCGTGTAGCCAAACGCATCGATACTCTTGCCATGCTCTGCATAGACTTGTGAAATGGCGATACCGGGAATACCCTGAAGCACTGCTTCCATTGCTGCGGAGGCTGTACCGGAGTATGTGATATCCTCTCCCATATTCGATCCTATGTTGATACCGGAGATGACAATGTCGGGTTTATGCTCTTTAAAGAGTTTGTTGAGTGCCAGAAAGATGCAGTCTGAGGGGGTGCCGTCATCAAGTTTGTAAAAACGGGGTGACACTTCAATAAAATGAAGCGGTCTTGTCAGGGTCAGTGAGTGTCCGCATGCGGACTTTTCGGTGCTGGGTGCCACTACAAATACCTCACCGAGAGGTTTGAGTGCCTCTGCAAGTGCATGCAGCCCTTCTGATTCGTAGCCGTCGTCGTTGGTGATGAGTATTCTTTTCATGGCGATATTATAGCCTCTTTCCCAATAAATCTTTGGTATAATTAACCAACTTATAGAAAAATACACAAAAGGAGCAGTCGTGCAAAAAGAGCCGATGCTAAGAGAAACCTATGTCAAACTTTCCGAGGAGCTTGAAAACCTCAAAACCCATGAACGCGGCAAGATCGCCAAGGTGATCGATGAAGCCAGAGAGCTGGGTGACCTTAAAGAGAATGCTGAGTACCATGCCGCAAAAGAGAAGCAGGGGCTTATGGAAGCGCGTATTGCCGAGCTGACAGATATCATTGGGCGTGCACAGGTGGTTGACCCCTCTACACTGGCACATGAGCGTGTGAGTTTCGGTTCAACGGTCTGTCTGACCTGTCAGGAGAGCGGTGAAGAACTCAAATATACTATCGTCGGCAGTATGGAAGCCAAACCCGAAAAGGGGCTTATCTCTTTCCAGTCTCCTATGGCGCGTGCACTTATAGGCAAAGAGGAGGGGGATGAAGTGGAGCTCTCTTTGCCAAGCGGGAAGAAGGCGTATGATATTGAAGAGGTGGTTTTTGAGGAAATCTCTCTGAGTTAGGAATTAGGAATTAGGAATTAGGAATTAGGAATTAGGAATTAGGAATTAGGAATTAGGAATTATATGGTTCCTTAAATTGGAATAAAGAAGTTTAGACTTGTTCCCACCGTCCTCGGTGGGAATGCATATTCTGTATTTGAATCTACTGTGGGAATAATTCCCCGACCTTTAGGTCGAACCTTGTGAAATGACAATTTATCGAGGGTGAAGACCCAATGATAAATTTATAACAATTTCATACCCCGTACCCTTGGGTCGGGGTAGTTGATTGGACAGAAGTGTTATATGTATTCCCACGGTGACCGTGGGAACAAGTTTTGTAGAGGCGATCCCTTGTGGTTGACCAATGAAAGAGAGGAAATAAGATGATAAAAGTCGGCGTTGTGGGTGCCAGCGGTTATACCGGGCTTGAACTGGTAAAGATGCTTATAGTCCATCCGGGGTTTGAACTTGCCTATCTGGCAACAACACAGGGTGATACGATGATAGAAGCGCTACACCCTTCTTTGGAGGGGGTGGTGACCATGCCTGTAGAGAAGGCGGATGTAGCGAGTGTGACACGTGCGTGTGATCTGGTATTTCTTGCACTGCCGCACAAAGCCTCTATGGGGTTTGCCAAAGGGCTGCTTGAGAACGGACTAAAAGTGGTTGACCTCTCGGCAGACTACCGTTTGGAGCTGGATACCTATGAGGCAAACTACTGTGCGCATGAAGACAAAGAGCATCTGCCTGAAGCAGTCTATGCACTCATTGAGTACTACCGTGAGGAACTCAAAAACACCAACCTCGCTGCAGGACCGGGTTGCTACCCTACAGCAACACTGCTTGGCATACTGCCTTTTATCCCTTACCTTGAAGAGGGTTCTGCACTCTTTATCGATGCGAAGTCGGGTGTGAGCGGTGCGGGCAAGAAGCTCAGTGAAACCATACACTTCGTGACGGTCAATGACAACATCTTCGCCTACAATCCGCTTAAGCACCGCCACGCGCCGGAGATTGCCGAAAAGATAGAGAAGGTCCACGGTGTCAAGATGCACGTCAACTTCGTACCGCACCTCATTCCTGCTACACGCGGCGAACTGGTTTCGGTCTACGGTATGCTCAAGGTCGATGTTGATCCGCTGATGGTCCTCAAGAAGCATTACGCCAATGACCCTTTCATCCGCATTCGAGAGAAGCCGGTGGACATTAAAAGCACCGCAGGCACGCACTTCTGCGACATCTACGCGGCAAGCAACGGCCGATCGCTCTTTGTCAGCTCAGCCATAGACAACCTGCTGCGCGGTGCCTCCTCTCAGGCAGTTGCTGCGGCCAACCTGATGTGCGGATATGAAGAGGGGATGGGACTGCCGACAGTGGCGTATGTGCCGTAGGCAGTATGTTGGTGGACTCTTCTTTGGCAAATTTATGGATGCAACCATAAAATATGATATAATTTTTATGGATACAACCATAAAAAGGTAACATATGAATATGCTAGAAACACTTAGAGAGTATCAAGAGAACTATTTGATGCTATTTGATACCGTGTA
>JALVGO010000087.1 GCA_027029065.1 Sulfurovum sp. | reverse complement strand
GATTTTCATAGGCTGCTTTGGTGTCAGAATTAATAATTGCTGTATTTTATCCAATTTGGACTGAAGCATAAGAGGGAAGGGAGAAGGGAGAAGGGAGAAGGGAGAAGGGAGAAGGGAGAAGGGAGAAGGGAGAAGGGAGAAGGGAGAAATTTTGCATAGTTAATATAAAGGAATTCTTAAGAATCCACTTTAATTCCTAATTCCTAATTCCTAATTCCTAATTCCTAATTCCTAATTCCTAATTCCTAATTCCTAATTCCTAATTCCTCCCTGCTCCCTACTATTTATCCTTTATCCAAAGCCTGCTTCAGATCGTCAATAAGATCCCCCGTATCCTCCAACCCTACACTGAGTCTAATCAATCCCCCAGGCACTCCTGCATCGATGAGTTCCTGGGCTGAGAGCTGCTGATGTGTTGTACTTGCCGGATGGGTAATGATCGATTTGCTGTCTCCGATGTTGACCACCACCGAGAAGATCTCCGTTGCATCGGCGATCTTCTGTGCCATCTCTTTGCTCTCTACTTCAAAAGAGAGCAGCCCGCTTGCCATACCCTCTTTGAAATATTTTTCTGCCAGTGCATGGTGCGGTGAGCTTTTGAGCCCCGGATAATTGACTCTTTTCACTTTCGGATGTGCTTCCAAAAATTCAGCAATTGCCAGTGCAGAAGCGGAGTGTTGTCGCATACGCAGCGGCAGCGTTTCAAGCCCCTGAATATGCAGCCATGAGTTGAACGGACTCGGCGCACCGCCAAGGTCACGCAACAGTGCCAGCCGTACTCTCAGGGTAAAGAGCGGCAGCGGCAGGTCACTGTAGACCAAACCGTGATAACTTGGATCTGGCTCATTGAAGTGGCTGTAGCGGTCATTGCCTTTGATCTTTTCAACCAGATTTTCACGTTCTACGATAATCCCGCCAAGCGCAAGCCCCTGACCAGTGGTATATTTGCTTGTGGAGTGTACCGTCAAGTCAACACCGTACGATAATGGCTTGCAGAGTACCGGTGTTGCCACTGTATTGTCCACACAGGTTAGTACACCGTGTGTATCTGCAATCTTGACGATCGCCTCAATATCGGCAACATCGATGCTCGGGTTGGTCAAGCTTTCAAAGATGATCAGTTTTGTTTTCTCATCAACCAAGGGGGTGACCTCTTCAGGATTGGTCACATCAAAATAGCGTGTCTCTATGCCAAAACGCTTGATGGTGTGCCCAGTCAATGTCATCGTACCACCGTACACCTGCTTGGCGACAACCACATTGTCTCCCGCTTCGGCAACATTGGCAATGGCATAAAAAATAGCTGCCATCCCGGAGGCTGTCCCAATGGCAGCAGCACCGCCCTCCATTGCTGCAAAACGCTTTTCAAACACATCGGTGGTCGGATTCATCAGACGCGTATAGATGTTCCCAAGCTCCTTGAGTGCAAAAAGGTTTGCTGCGTGTTCGGTATCGCGAAACTCATACGCCGTACTCTGATAGATGGGTACCGCCATGGTACCCTGGGCATCTTTTTCATACCCCGCGTGGATCGCCAGCGTCTGTTCGTGCATTATTTTTCCTTTGTTTTTACGATCTCTTTGAGAGCGGTTGCCTGTTCATTTTTTGCGACAGTAGAAGAGGATTCTGGTTTCTTCTCCACTTTACGTACCGGGTTTGTCGGCTCATACGTCAGCATGGTACCGAGCATCAGACCGCCTTCGGAGACCTTGATCTTCTTGACCTGCATCTCCCCTTTGACACGCCCGTCCTTATTGATCTCAAGCATTTCTGTCGCAATGACATTCCCTTCGATATTGCCGTTTACAATAATGTGTTTCCCCATCATCTTGGGTGTCTGCACCTGACCGTTTTTGGTAATATGGATCGATTCGCAGTTGGTGATGCTTGCCTCTATCTTCCCGTCAGAAACGATCTTATGCGCATCGATGGTATCGGTCAAATGTCCTGTCTGTGTCACCTCAAGTGTATCACATTTGGTTGTACCGTTGATCTTGCCGCTGACAATGATCTTTTTGGCTTTGACATCTCCATTGATCACCCCGTCTTTGCCGACAATCACACTCTCATCAACACTCAGATCACCATGGATCTTCCCGTCAACATGCACAGTACCGCACCCTTTGACGTTACCCAGTATCTCCATACATCCCGTAATGGTCGATGCCCCGCTTTTTGGTGCTGCCGATGCACTTGGTGCCTTGGTCACCTCTGGTGCCAGTGCCTTCTCATTTTTGTTGCTTCCGAAAAATGCCATCAGAAATCCTTTTTATTATGGTTTTTATTATGGCTCTATTGTATCTCATTCGGATTTAAAGATAGAAATATTTGTATAACTATTTTCTTGGCTTAGATAGTATAAAATGGTTTTCTGTGTTGATGTGCTATAGAGAGTATCACGATTGCATCATCATCAACCCGATAAAAAACATTATAAGGAAACCTGCTTATGACTTTACGATGAACAGGTGCAGCAATAACCGGGTAAAGATATGGCGATTTAAAAATCTCTTCTATACTGTTTCGTATAGTCTCTTCAAATTCATCTCCCAATGCAGCCTTTTGGAGGTTATAGTATGCTTTTCCTTCTTCCAGCTCTTTTACAGCCAGCGTCGAAAGAAGATGTTTCATTTCCCAAAAACTTCTTCGTATGCTACCGTTTCCAGTTCATCTCTTTCATAAGCCTTGGAACGACGTATACTCTCTTCAATCCAAGCTTTCTCTACTTCGGGATTTGAAACATTGAGACTGTCATTAAGTTTTTCAATTATCAGGTACCGATCTTTTGGCGACAAGGCAAGTGCTTCCTCAATAATCTCATTGATACCCATATAGCATCCTTTAATTCTCTATTGGAGACATTATAACATAACTCTACGATGCATGATACAGTTCTACTTCATCTTCTATTTTTTTAGAGAGTGTATCACGTGCCGTCTCCAAGTCATATTTATACTGTAGATTCATCCAAAACTCTGCACTGTTGCCAAAGAACTGCGCAAGTCTTAATGCCGTATCGGCAGTGATCGACCTTTTGCCATTTACTATCTCGTTTATGCGTCTTGGTGTCACATGCAACGCTTTTGCCAAAGCATTCTGGCTCAGTCCCAAAGGCTGCATAAACTCTTCAAGAAGTATCTCTCCAGCATGCACAGGTGTTATTTTCTTCATCGTCATTCCTTTTTTTCAATGATAATCCACTATTTCAACATCAAAAGCTGAATCGTTGTCCCAGATAAAACAGATCCTATACTGTTTATTGATCCGTATGCTGTATTGTCCCTCACAATCTCCGGAAAGCTTTTCCAGTCTGTTCGCAGGCGGTATCTTGAGATCGCTTACATCTATTGAAGCATCTATCATCAAAAGTTTTTTGTAGGCTGCTCTCTGGATATCCTGCGGCAGCTTTTTGGAAAACTCTCTTTGGTAAACTTTTTGCGTCTCTTTACACTTGAACGTTTTGATCATAAAAGAAAGTATAACACATATGTCGTTATATGTAAAGTTTTATGGAGGTGAACATAGAGAGAAAGGGTGCACTACACCGAAGGTGCAGTGCGAAGATGGTTAGCCGTGATAGTTAGGAGACTCTTTGGTGATCGTCACATCATGCACATAACTCAGCTTTTTGGTGTTAAGCATAGTGATAACGACACTGAGCAATCAGCAGACTATCTCCTCTCACTGCATAAACAAGACGATGCTCTATGGTAATACGCCTTGACCAGTATCCTGACCAGTTGTATTTAAGCGGTTCGGGCTCTCCGATGCCTTCAAAAGGCTCCCTTTGTATCTCTTTGATAAGACGATTTATTTTTTTTAGAATCCTCTTGTCATTTTGCTGCCAGTAGAGATAATCCTCCCAGGCATCATTGGCAAACGAAAGTATCATTCCTCTATCAACTCTTTCGTTTTTCCCTCTCCCGCATCAAGCTGCGCAATAGCTCTATTAAGACGTGTGGCATTGGCTTGGCTTTGCATGAGATAGGCGGTCTCCTGAATAGCACGATAATCCCGCATAGAGAGTATCACTACAGGCTCTTTGTTCTGTCGTGTAACCATAATTGGCATCGCATTATCTACCACAGCATCAAATGCAGAAGCCAGATTTTGTCGTGTTTGGGAAAAGTTCATTGTTTCCATATGCAACTCCTATATGTACATATATTAGTACATATTTATTTATAATTTGCTGAATGAAAATCTGAAGATAGTACAACTCCCGATCCAAAAAAAAATTGTTTTATCATTTTAATTAGAGGATGCATTCCCACGTGCAACGTGGGAACGATAAAAAAAAGGTGGAGTAGAAAGAGGAAGATAGTTATCCGTGATAATTCGGAGACTCTTTGGTGATGGTTACATCATGCACATGACTCTCTTTGAGTCCGGCAGAGGTGATCTCGACAAATTCCGCTTTCTCCCAAAACATTTTGATGCTCTCTGAGCCGCAGTACCCCATAGAAGAGCGCAGTCCACCGATCATCTGGTGGATCACATCGGCGATCTTTCCACGGTATGGAACACGCCCTTCGATCCCTTCGGGAACCAGTTTGTCCGCAGCAGTTCCTTCCTGGAAGTAGCGATCGGTACTTCCCTTGGTCATCGCACCGATACTTCCCATACCGCGGTACTCTTTGAACTGTCGTCCGTTGTAGATGATCATCTCTCCGGGTGCTTCGTAGGTGCCTGCAAGAGCAGAGCCAAGCATCACACAGCTTGCACCTACGGCAAGCGCTTTTGCCACGTCACCGGAGTATTTGATACCACCATCGGCAATGACAGGTACACCCAGTTTGTTCGCTACTTCTGCCACTTCATCAATAGCAGAGATCTGCGGTACACCAACCCCTGCAACGATACGTGTCGTACAGATAGATCCTGGTCCGATACCCACTTTGACACCGTCTGCACCGGCATCGATGAGATCTTTTGCCGCTACACCTGTAGCGATGTTTCCTGCAATCACATCGACATCGAGCTCTTTTTTGATCAGTTTGACCGTATCGATGATACCCTGAGAGTGTCCATGTGCAGAGTCAAGCACCAGTACATCAACCCCCGCTTCCACAAGCGCTCTGGCACGGTCAAGCTGACCGACACCGATGGCTGCAGCAACTCTGAGGCGTCCGAACTCATCTTTGTTGGCATTGGGATACTGCTCTTTCTTTTCGATATCTTTGATGGTAATAAGCCCTGTCAGCTTGCCATGCTCATCAACGATAGGCAGCTTTTCGATCTTGTGCTTCTGAAGTACCTGTGCTGCTTCCTCAAGGGTGGTGCCCTTCTTCGCTGTTACCAGCGGCGCAGGGGTCATTACCTCTTTGACAGGCAGAGACATATCGGTGATAAAACGCATATCACGGTTGGTGATGATACCAATAAGCGTCTTCTCTTCATCGACAACCGGTACACCGGAAATGCGGTACTCGCCCATCAGTGCATCTGCTTCTGCCACACTTGCATCCGGTCCGATGAAGATAGGATCGATGATAATACCGCTCTCGCTCTTCTTAACCTTCTTCACCTGAAGTACCTGCGTAGCGACATCCATGTTTTTGTGAATAACACCGATACCCCCAAGGCGCGCCATAGCAATGGCCGCTTTAAATTCGGTAACGGTATCCATCGCTGCGGAGACAATAGGAATATTGAGAGATACCCTGCGTGTAAGCTGTGTCTTGACGCTCACCTCTTTTGGCAAAACGGTGGAGTGCTGCGGTACCAACAGTACATCTTCAAATGTCAATGCTCTTTTTTTGATTCTCATAATGGTTATTCCTTTAAATGAATATTTTCTTTTCAATCTCCGAGGGTGTCAGGTGATTCATAATTCATTGCTTCGCAACAAATTACAAATCACCAGACCCCTCTACTTTCTATGCTGTATAGTTGACTGCTTTTTCCATGCTTGCAGCACCGTTAAAGAGTGTTTTCTCATCAAACGCTTTGGCGATCAGCTGAAGCCCGATGGGCATCCCCTCGTCATTTTTGGTAACCGGCAGCGAAATCCCCGGCAGCCCTGCAAGGTTGACCCCGAGTGTATACATGTCCGACTTGTACATTTCAAGCGGATCATGGATGGAACCCAGTTTCGGCGCTACGCTCGGTGCGACCGGAGAGAGAATGAGGTTAGCCTCTTCAAAGATTTTGTTGTACTCGTCACGGATCAAGTGTCTGACCTTCTGAGCTTTGACATAGTAAGCGTCGTAGTAGCCGCTTGAGAGCACAAAGTTACCCAGTAAAATACGACGCTTGACCTCTTCGCCGAACCCTTCGCTGCGGGTATTGAAGAAGAGTTCTTCGGTCGTTTTGGCTTCGGCCCTTCTGCCATAGCGGATACCGTCATAACGTGCCAGGTTGGTTGCCGCTTCAGCCGTTGCGATAATATAATAGGTGGCGATGTCATACTTGGTATTGCTCATCTCTTTATGGACAATGGTGTGTCCTGCCGCTTCAAGTTTGGCAACCGTTTCATGAAAGGCTTTTTGAATCTCCTCATCCGCCTCAGCAACATGATTGTCGATCACAGCAATGGTCAGCTTGACATCCGCATCAAGATTGTTGGCGATATCTTCAATCTCAAAATCGGCACTGGTAGAGTCTTTGGTGTCATGCCCTTTGATCACATCGTAAAGGATCGCCGCATCTTCGACATTTTGTGCAATGGGACCGATCTGATCAAGACTGGAAGCGTAAGCCGCCAGACCGTAACGGCTGACGCGCCCGTAGGTCGGTTTCATTCCGACACATCCGCAGTAGGCTGCAGGCTGGCGGATGGAGCCGCCTGTGTCAGACCCCAGTGCTGCAATGGCGATGCCTCCGGCAACCGCTGCTGCTGATCCGCCCGAACTTCCTCCCGGAACACGCGACGTATCATGCGGGTTTTTGGTAGGACCGTAAAAGGAACTCTCTGTGGTTGATCCCATAGCAAACTCATCCATGTTGGCACGCCCAAATGCCATCATCCCTTTGGCTTTGAGGTTTTCAACCGCTGTCGCCTCATAGGGAGCAATATACCCCTGCAGAATCTTGGAAGCGGAAGTGACACTCCACCCCTTCACCTGAATATTGTCCTTGATAAGGATAGGCACCCCTTCACCGGAACGCTCAAAGCCCACATAGGCATTCAGTCCGCTCTCTTTGGCTTTGGCTTCCAGCTCGTCTGTGAGGGCGACCAGTTCCTCTTTGCTTTTTGTCAATGCTTCTTTTAATGTTATCACACGCTGTCCTTACTTGATATCGAACTTCTTTTTATAGTATGCCACCACTGCCAACCCGACACCTACCGCTGCAAAAATGAACAGTATAGACCCGATAATAATTTCAGGAGAAACGGGCTGACTCATGTCAAACATTATGCCACTACCTCACTACAACGCTGACACAGGGTCTCTTCGGCAGGTGCGGTATATCGCCAGCATCTTGGACACTTGTGTGCTGTGGCTTTGTGTACGCTAAAGCGTTTGCCTTCCACTTCAAATGCTGCCAGTGCTTCACCGTCACTGTCGGCTTTGACCGCGGAAACCACAAACCAGTCTTCAAGGTCTTTGTCATCTTCTATCGGGAAGAGTGCACGATCTCCGGCAATTTCAAGCTCCAGTGTTGCCTTGATAACCTTCTCTTTTTTAAGCGCATCGATCGCTTCGGAGAATTTCTCTCTTGCTTCCAGAAGCACTGCATCATCGAAACTCTCTGCCACGTCAGGCACCGGTGTATAGAACAGGTCGAACACACTCTCCATATCTTCTTTGAATACTTTTGGTGCATAAGCAAGTATTTCGTCAGCCGTATAGGTCAATACCGGCGCAACCAGCCCAAGCATCGCTTTGGCAATGTGCAGCATCGCCGACTGTGTCGCACGACGGACATCACTATCTTTGGCTTCACAGTAGAGCCTGTCTTTGGTGATATCCATATAGATACCGCTTAGCTCATTGGTGATGAAGTGGTTGAGTGTCGCAAAGCCTTTCAGGAAGTCATTGGCATCGAAACTCGCTTTGACCGATGCAAAAACATCCGCTGCCTTGCGCAGAATCCATCTGTCCAATGCTCCATAGGCTTGGGGTGCCACCACCTGCTCAAGATCATCAACATTTGCCAACAGGAAACGGAAAGTGTTTCGTATCTTTCTGTACTGCTCTGCTGTCTGCTTCAAGATGCCATCACTGATCTTCAGGTCGCTCTGGTAGTCACTCAACGCCACCCACAGACGAAGGATCTCCGATCCGTACTGCTTGATGACCTTGTCCGGAGCCACAACGTTCCCTTTGGACTTGGACATCTTCTCACCCTTCTCATCGACTGTAAAGCCGTGAGTAATGAGCGTCTCGTACGGTGAGATGTGGTTGATCGCACTGCTAAGCAGCAGTGAGGACTGGAACCATCCTCTATGCTGATCGCTTCCCTCAAGGTAGAGTGACGCAGGGTAGTTGCCCGCATCGTAGTTGCCTGAACGCAGCACCGAATTCCACGTCGAACCGCTGTCAAACCAAACATCGAGAATATCTTCAATCTTCTCCAGATCGTCCGGATCATACTTGCTTCCTTTTGGCAAAAGCTCGGCGATACTCATCTCATACCATGCATCTGCCCCATGCTCGTCAAAGAGCGCGGCAATGTGCTCAAGTACATCGTCATCAAGGATGACTGCTTTGGTACTTTTACTTCTAAAGAAAGCGATCGGTACACCCCAGCTTCGCTGACGTGAGATACACCAGTCAGGTCTGCCCTCGATCATCGGCTTGAGACGGTTTTTCGCTGTTTCAGGGTAGAATTTGACACTCTCTATTGCTTTAAGTGCACTCTCTCTGAGTGTCTCATCAGAGCCTTCCGGCTTATCATCAATAGAGATAAACCACTGGTTGGTCGCTCTGTAGATAAGCGGCTTCTTCGTTCGCCAGCAGTGCGGATAGGAGTGGGTGAATTTGCTCACCTTGAGCAGACTCTCGCCCAAGAGTTCCAAAATCGGCTCATTGGCTTTGAAGATGTGCATACCAACAAATTTTTCAGCATCCGGCAGCAGATTCAGCCCTACCACCGACTCATCGTAGAGCCCTTTTTCATTGACCGGCATGATCACTTCCAGTCCATATTTGAGTCCTACTTTGTAGTCATCTTCACCATGCCCCGGTGCGGTATGGACACATCCCGTACCGCCGTCCATCAAGACATGGTCACCAAGTACTACAGTGGATGGTCTGCCGTTTAGCGGATTGATCGCCAGCAGCCCTTCAAGCTCTGTTGCTGCGATCTTGCGTGAAGCATGTCCACTTACCACACCCTCTTCTATCATCGCATCATAACGTGCTTCTGCAACAATGTGTCCGTCATCAGTCAATACATACATCTCATCGGGGTTGATAGAGATACCGCTGTTGGCAGGCAGTGTCCAAGGTGTTGTTGTCCAGATAACCAGTCCCGCTTTCTCGTGAAGGTCAAGCTTCTCTTTTGCCGCATCGGAGAGTTCAAAATGCACGTAGATAGAGTAGTCCTCTTTGTCTTCATACTCCACTTCCGCATCTGCCAGTGCTGTCTGCGCCGCCCATGACCAGAAGATCGGTTTGTGCCGCTCAACCAACAGCCCCCGTTTTGCCACTTCACAGAGTGTACGGTAGATATTGGCTTCAAACTTGAAATCCATCGTCACATACGGGTTTTCCCAGTCGGCGATCACACCGAGAGACTTGAAGCCCTCACGCTGAATATCGATGAACTTCGCCGCATGTTCACGGCAGAGGGCTCTAAACTGCGCTGTAGGCATCGCCTCTTTTTTGGCTTTACCAAGCTTCTCTTCTACCTTCTGCTCAATCGGCAGTCCATGGCAGTCCCAGCCCGGTGTCATGCGTACCGCTTTGCCCTGGAAATAGTTGTACTTTAGGATAATATCTTTGAGGATCTTGTTGAGCGCATGCCCAATGTGGATATCACCATTGGCATACGGAGGACCGTCATGCAGTGTAAAAAGCTCGGCACCTTCGCGCTTGGCTTTCATCTGTTCATAGACACCGTTTTCAAACCATGCCTGATATTTTTTCGGTTCGTTTTGAGGCAGATTTCCGCGCATCGGGAAGTCTGTTTTGGGAAGAAGGAGGGTTTCTTTATAATCCATGGTCGATAATACCTTAAGCGTTATATTATCGGGGGATTATATCCAAAAGTGGGTTAGAGGCTACTTTGGGTACAATTATGACATGAAAAATCTCAATACTATCACCGAAAAGATCATCCGGACACTTGCGGCACGACAGCAGACCATTACCTTTGCGGAGAGCTGCACAGGAGGACGTATTGCAGCGGCATTTACAGCCATTTCAGGAGCCTCTGCCGTACTGGGCGGCGCATGTATCACCTACTCCAACGAAATCAAACACCGGTGGCTCGGTGTCAGCCGTGATGTACTCGAAGCGTATGGTGCGGTCAGTGAAGCGTGTGTACTTCAAATGCTCGAAGGGGCTGTCAAAATGGCAGATGCTGATGTCGCCATTGCCGTTTCAGGCATTGCCGGTCCTACCGGCGGCACACCTGACAAACCTGTGGGTACTGTCTATATAGGTATCCTTACGCCTGAAGAGAAAAAAGTTTACCACTGCCTCTTTGATGGAGACAGAGAGGCTGTACAGCAGCAGTCCGTCCAATTTGCAATTGAAACACTGGGCAAAATACTAAAAATTTAAAATTTTTTCAGATTTTCAAAAAATCTCTTGACAATAAAGACAGTCTTGGCTATAATTCCGTCCACTTATTCAGAAATTCTGTATAAGCCGTGTGACCCGTTAGCTCAGTTGGTAGAGCAACTCCCTTTTAAGGAGTGGGCCCTAGGTTCGAATCCTAGACGGGTCACCACCATTTAAGTATGTCATTGCGGCGGTAGTTCAGTTGGTTAGAATACCTGCCTGTCACGCAGGGGGTCGCGAGTTCGAGTCTCGTCCGCCGCGCCATGACACTCTTTATGACCCGTTAGCTCAGTTGGTAGAGCAACTCCCTTTTAAGGAGTGGGCCCTAGGTTCGAATCCTAGACGGGTCACCACCAAAACAATCACAACTTTCGGTCGCTTAGCTCAGTTGGTAGAGCGCTACCCTTACAAGGTAGATGTCACAAGTTCGAGTCTTGTAGCGACCACCATTAAAAGAAGTCATTTTCTTTTTAGTGTGACTGTTTGGATCTAGATGACCCTTTCATCTAGTGGCCAAGGATGCTACGTTTTCATCGTAGTCACAGAGGTTCAAATCCTCTAGGGGTCGCCATTTTTTATGGTCGCTTAGCTCAGTTGGTAGAGCGCTACCCTTACAAGGTAGATGTCACAAGTTCGAGTCTTGTAGCGACCACCATCGTATCTTAATTTTTTTTAGATACAATTCTTTTCAACCTTTCAAGGTTACGGTGCGGCGGTAGTTCAGTTGGTTAGAATACCTGCCTGTCACGCAGGGGGTCGCGAGTTCGAGTCTCGTCCGCCGCGCCACTACTCTCTTTTTCACCTGTTATGCGGATGTGGCGGAATTGGTAGACGCGCTAGATTCAGGTTCTAGTGGGAGCAATCCCGTGGAGGTTCGAGTCCTCTCATCCGCACCATATTTTCCAATAACTCACCAGTCAATACCTTTACGAGGCTCCATATCATCCGAGCTTACATCTGTTTTTTTACATCCGTCCGGTTTTGAAGCACAATATTTATTGTATGCAACTATCCCTGCAATCAAGACAATACTGCCAATAATAAATAAAAGTAGAGGTTTTTTCATGCTTTGATTATACCATATTCGCAAAATGTAGGGTGCTGTACCCATACAGCACCATTGGATCAAGCATCCATGTAAGTTTTCGGGTTTTCCTATTGATAGACATTCTTGGTGCTGTCAGGGGACAGCACCCTACGGCACTTGGAAACTATCTATCCTCCATGGTAGCCACTAAACACCATAAGCAAAAAAACAAAATATCCTATTGCTACAATAGCGAGAATTGAAGATATGAACGTCAAAACCATAGAAGTTCTCTTATATGCTTTTTCACTCATCGTCTTTTTGGCAATATTTTTAACAGAACTTTTGACAACATCTACGACTAATTTTTCGAAAAAGTTCATCTTATTGTCTCAGTCGAATTCTCACACTCTCCTCATGCGCTGTCAACCCTTCAGTATGGGCAATCATCGCACACTGTTCGCCTATCTCCTGTATCCCCTGCTTGGACATGGAGATAATAGATGATTTCTTGAGGAAGTTCTCCACACTCAGTGGTGAGTAGAACTTCGCCGTGCCTCCTGTTGGCAAGGTGTGGTTTGGTCCTGCAATGTAGTCACCGATAGGTTCGGGGGTATTCTCTCCTAGAAAGATCGCACCGGCGTGCTTGATCTTATCAAGCAGTGCCATCGGATCTTCCGTCACCACCTCAAGATGCTCAGGGGCGATCTCATTCATCAGAGCGATCGCCTCATCCATATCCTGTGTCACGATAATCGCACCACGCTCCTCTATAGACTTTCGCGCTATCTCCTCACGACTGAGCGTACCAAGGAATGCTTCTACCTTGTCACTGACTCTGTTGGCAAGTTCAGAATCAGTCGTGATGAGGATGGAACTTGCCATCTCGTCGTGCTCCGCCTGAGAGAGCAGATCGATAGCGAGGTAGTCCTCTCTTGCCGTACTGTCTGCCAAAATGCCGATCTCGCTCGGCCCTGCGATCATATCGATGTTCACTTCACCATAGACCAGCTTTTTGGCAGTTGCAACAAAGATATTTCCCGGTCCTGTGATCACATCGACTTTTGGAATAGTTTCTGTACCGTACGCCATTGCACCGATCGCTGACGCACCGCCTACTTTGAAGACTTTCTTTACACCGCAGAGGTGACATGCTGCAAGCAAAAGCTCATTGAGTTCATTGTTTGGAGCTGGGGTACAGACCACGATCTCCTCAACCCCTGCCACCTGTGCAGGGATGATATTCATCAGCAGTGATGAGGGGTAGGCTGCCTTGCCGCCGGGAATGTAGAGCCCTGCTCTGTCTACAGGTGTAACCTTCT
>JALVGO010000086.1:5704-13116 GCA_027029065.1 Sulfurovum sp. | reverse complement strand
TAAGGTTTAAGGTTTAAGGTTTAAGGTTTAAGGTTTAAGGTTTAAGGTTTAAGGTTTAACACAGCATAAGTAAATATTATACTTAGCCCTTAGCCCTTAGCCCTTAGCCCTTAGCCCTTAGCCCTTAGCCCTTAGCCCTTAGCCCTACCTTTTGCTTTTAACAAACTTCTCTATACGTCTAATCCCTTCACGGATCGTTGTGATGTCTGTTGCAAAGGAGAAGCGGAAGTATCCTTCGCTTCCAAAACCGATGCCCGGCACGACTGCTACACCGGTCTCCTGCAATAGCTCTTTACAGAATGCTATGGAGTCGTTGGAGATCGCTTTGGTGTTGACAAAGAGATAGAATGCACCTTTTGGTGCGACGACAGAGAGACCGTCGATTTCGTTGAAGAGTCTGACTGCCTCTTTGGCACGTGCTTCGAATGCCTGACGCATGGTTTCTATCTCATCATCGACTTCACCAAGCAGTGCCGGGATGGCGGCTTTCTGGGTGATGGAGTTGATGTTGGAAGTACTTTGGCTCTGCAGTTTGTTCATGGCTGCAATGAGCTCTTTTTTTGGCGAGGCAAGGTAACCAAAACGCCATCCGGTCATTGCTACTGACTTGCTTAGTCCGTTGATGGTAATGGTACGCTCATACATATCATCGCTGATGCTTGCTGCAGCGGTAAAGGTAACACCGTAAACCAGTTTTTCATACATCTCATCGCTGGCAACAAGAATATCGGTACCTTTGAGTACTTCGGCAAGCGCTTCAAGCTCCTCTTTGGTATAGACCGATCCGGTAGGGTTGGATGGTGAGGTGAGGATGAGCATCTTCGTTTTTGGTGTGATGGCAGCTTTGAGCTGTTCAGCGGTGATCTTGAAGCCGCTCTGGTCATCAGTGTCGATAATGACAGGTATACCGGCTGCATATTTGACCAGTTCAGGGTAAGTTACCCAGTAGGGTGCAGGGATGATCACTTCATCACCTGGGTTGATGGTTGCCTGAAAGAGGTTGAAGAGTGACTGTTTGGCACCGTTGCTTACGATGATGTCTGAAGGGTTGTACTCAAGCCCGTTATCACGCTTGAGCTTGGTGGCAACTGCCTCCAAAAGTTCCGGTATGCCGGGTACGGCAGTATATTGGGTAAATCCTTTGTTGATCGCTTTGATCGCTTCCTCTTTGATGCGCTGTGGTGTACCAAAGTCCGGTTCACCGGCGGAAAAGGAGAGAATATCTTTGCCCTCTGCTTTGAGTTCCCTTGCCAGAGATGAGATGGCAATGGTCAAAGAGGGTGAGAGTGTCTGTATGCGGTCTGAAAGCAGCATAAAAATCCCTTAAAATAAAATAATCGAAATTATAACAAAAAGTGTTTGATAAGGGGGTAAAACCCCATGAGATATGGTTGTGTACCGCGGTACTCTGCGGGTTTAGTCCATGGAGTGGAGGAAGTTGTCATAGATCTCATCAAGGGTATGGTCTTTCTCCTTGATCTTCTCCTGCTTCGTTTTCGGCAGTGCCTCTTCAAGGACTTCGATACGCCGCAGAAGGTACTCGAAAAGCTCTTTGTTGACATCGGGGATCTTGTTGTGGCTAAGCGGTGTCTTGTCATAACCCCGCTTGAGTACACGTGCCGGAATGCCGATGGCGGTACAATCAGGCGGCACATCTTTGATAACGACTGAGTTTGCACCGACTTTGGAGTTGTCTCCGATGGTGATATTTCCCAGTATCTTTGAACCGGCACCAATGACAACATTGTTGCCGATGGTAGGGTGACGTTTGCCTTGGTCAGTACTGACCCCGCCAAGGGTAACCTGCTGGTAGATAAGGACATCGTCACCGATAACTGCGGTCTCTCCGATAACGACACCTACCCCATGGTCGATAAAGACACGCCGACCGAATTTTGCGGCAGGATGGATGTCGATCATGGTCAGGAACATTCCCAGTGCCGAGATAAGCCGCGGGATGAAGCGCAGTCCCTTGTTGTAGAACCAGTGGGCAATACGGTAAAACAGCAGTGCCCAAAGACCCGGGTAGTTGAAAAAAAGTTCAAAAGTGGAATGCAAAGCAGGGTCATTGCGTTTGACATTTGCAAAATCCTCTTTGATCAGTTGAAAAAGATTCACGTATCTACTCCTTGTTCCTTTTCACTCAGTGCCTGAATGGTCTTAAGATAACTGTTTTCACTTAAATAGAGGTAAATTTTTCCAAGAAGTTCCCGTTTCTCTTCTGCGGTGATCTTGGTGGATTCCTCAATCTTGTGTTTGAGTGCCTTGTCGATAAGCCCGGTGTCGTAGTCGAGATCTTCCAGTACATCCATGAGGTTTTGTGCCTCTATCAGATGTTCGATGCGGTAGTCTCCGTTTTCGTCAAAGTTGATGACCACCTCTGTCGGGTGGGTGAAGAGGTTGTGTTTCATGCCAAGCACCTCCTGATAGGCGCCTGTCAGAAAGAAGCCTATGAAGTACTCCTCTTCGGTAAGGTCGATATCGTGCAGGTAGAGCGGTATCTCCCGATCAAAGCTGATCTCGCCGTCCGAGTCGCAGGTGATATCCCAGATAGATGCCGGGTTGGTCGGTTTGGTAGAGAGGTGGTTAAGCGGCATGATGGGAAAGTGCTGTGCAAGTCCCCAAAAGTCCGGCAGTGACTGAAATGCCGAAAAGTTGACAAGGTAGCGCTCCTGAATTCGGTCTTGCAGTTTTTTCAGCTCGTGGGTACCTTCATCTTTCAGCAGTGCAATTGCTTTTTTGATGATGAGGTTGACAAGAATTTCGGTATTGGAACGATCTTCAAGATCGATGTAGCCCAGATCAAACAGCGTAAGCAGACTCTCCATGTGGTCAAGCGCATCATGCAGGTATTCGCGTGCATGCTTTCGTTCAATGGTGGTATAGAGATCATAGAGCTCCTGTATGAGCGGCGGGTTCTCCTTTTTGAGGCGCAAACATTTGGCATTGTACTCTGAAGAGAAGAGTTCCAGAACCGGTGCGACAAGTACAGAGTGTGAGGCTGCGATGTAACGCCCGGACTCAGTAAAGATGTCGGGTTCTTCTACCCCTTTGCTTTTTGCGATCTCCTGCATCAGGTAGACAACATCGTTTGCAAACTCCTCAAGCGAATAGTTTCTCTCCTGCGTATGGGTATGCTGCGAATACTCCACTGCCAAGCCTCCGCCGATATTGATGGCACCAAGCGCGTCTGCTCCGCGTCTTTTAAGTTCGGTATAGATGTTCCCTGCTTCTCTAAGTGCCTTTTTCAGGGGTGCAATATCGCCCATCTGTGAACCGATGTGAAAGTGTATCATCCAAAAGTGGGAAAGAAGATCATGCCGTGTCAGCAGTTCATAGGCTTCGAGCAGTTCTGTGGAAGTCAGACCGAATTTGGAGCTGTAGCCGCCACTTTTTGCCCAGATACCGATGCCAGCACTGTGCATTCTGATCCGTATGCCTATTTTGGGTACAACGGGAGATGCACTGCTGCCGTTGAACTCTTTATTGACCTCTATGATGGTCTTAAGCTCTCCTATCCCCTCAATGGTCACGGTGATGTTGTGTCCCATCTTGGCAGCAATGAAGCACAGGGCGATCATCTCTTTGTCTTTGAAACCGTTGACTGTGATGGGGGCACCAAGCGGGGTTTTTGTCATGGCGATGATCAGTTCGGCTTTGCTGCCGGCCTCAAGTCCGTAACGGTACTCCTGGGAAACCTCTATGAGTGACTGGACAAAGTTGGGGAACTGGTTGACCTTGAGAGGGAAAACGGCATGAAAGCTTCCTTTGTAGTCAAATGTCTTTTTTGCTTTTTCAAAGGTACCAAAGAGTGTGTCTATCTGTTTTTTGATCAGGTGCGGGAAACGCAGTAGCAGAGGTCCTTTGTAGCCCTTTTCGCGTATCTCCTGAGTCAGTTGAAGCAGTGAAGGTTTGGAGGCATGGTTGACATTGACGGTATCGCCTTCGATGACAAAATTCTCTTCACCCCAGATATTCAGTCCAAACTCTTTCATGTATGTTGCCTCTATTTGGTAAGTATAGTCGGATGATTATACCAAAACTTAATCCAATCTTACCTATAATTAAGTATATGAAGCAGCAATTTGTCGAATGGAAGAGAGACCGGGATCAGCTTAGGATCAGTGCAGAGGGGGAGTGGACACTCCATACCGTGCCAGAAATCGAGGCTGCCCTTAAGGCATTGCCGTCTGCCTCTTCCATTGTCTGGGATCTTTCCGGTGTGACTGACTTTGACAGTTCCGGCGTGCTGCTGTTTATAGAGGTGTGTGAGCGTTTGAAGAACAATGCCTCTCTTACTATAGAGGGCTATACCCAAAGCCAGCGGGATATGTACGAGCTGCTGCATGAACACATGGTAGAGACGATACCGTCCAGAAAAGAGAGCTTTCTGAGTGAGCTTGGTAAATCAACCATGGAACTGCTTGGGGATATTCGTGATTTTATTACTTTTTTGGGGCATGTAACGCTTTCATTTTTCTATGGCATTTTTCATCCAAAAACGCTGCGTTTCAAAGAGACGGTCTACCATATCTACCAGTCAGGTTTCAATGCGCTTGTGATTGTGGGGATGACGGCATTTCTGGTAGGGATGGTCATCGCCTATCAGGGGGCGGTACAGCTTGCCAAGTTCGGTGCCGACATCTTTATTGTTGATACGGTGGGCATCTCCATTGTCAGAGAGCTTGGTCCGATGATCACTGCAATCGTCATTGCAGGACGAAGCGGGTCGGCCTATACAGCAGAGATCGGTGCGATGAAGATCACCGAAGAGATTGCAGCGATGCGTACCATGGGGTTTGACCCGTACAACTTTCTGGTACTGCCGCGTATCTTTGCACTGCTGATCGCCCTGCCGCTGCTGATATTTTTTGCAGATATTATTGGCATTTTCGGTGGGATGGTCGCGTCAGAAATGCAGCTTGGTATTTCGTTTGAGCAGTTTGCCAACAGGCTGAATGAGGTGCTGGATGTCAAGCACTATATTCTTGGGATGATCAAAGGGCCTGTCTTTGCTTTTATCATTGCATCGGTTGGCTGTTTCAGGGGCTTTCAGGTTTCAGATACCACAGAGAGCATTGGGCTTCAGACGACTGCATCGGTGGTCAACGCGATCTTCCTTGTGATCGCCTTTGATGCACTCTTTTCAGTGATCTATACGGAGTTTGGGCTATGAAGCGGGTGATTGAAGCTGAAGGGGTGGTGACACGTTTTGGCAGCCGCACTATTCATGACGGGCTCTCTTTGCATGTGAATGAGCAGGAGATCTTTGCGATTCTTGGAGAGAGTGGTTCAGGGAAGTCGGTTTTGATGAAAGAGATGATCATGCTGCTCAAACCCGATGCCGGAAGGATCAGCGTGCTTGGAAAGGAGCTGGGTAGTATCACTTTTCATGAAGCACAGAAACTGCGAAGCGAGTGGGGTGTGCTGTTCCAGTTTGGCGCACTCTACTCATCCCTTACCATTGCAGAAAATATCGAGGTACAACTCAAAGAGTATACGAAACTCAGTAGAGAGATGCGCAGTAAACTGGTACGCTCCAAGATCGCTTTGGTGGGGCTCGATGCCCATGTCGGGGCACTCTACCCGAGTGAACTGAGCGGAGGGATGATCAAGCGTGCAGCACTCGCACGGGCACTTGCCATGGAGCCAAAACTGCTCTTTCTAGATGAACCCACTTCCGGTCTCGACCCGGTAGGTGCGCGTAATTTTGATAAACTTATTGTAGAATTACGTCAGATGCTGGGGATTACAGTTGTAATGATCACACATGACCTTGACAGCATTGCCAATATTGTCGACAGGATGGCGGTTTTGGCAGACAAACATGTGGTAGCCGAAGGTACGCTCGATGAGGTACTGCATTCGACACATCCGTTTGTAGAGGAGTTCTTCAAGAACGAGTATACCCGAGAAAGATTTACTGACAGACTGGCACAAGGAGAGGAAGATGTACAGTAAGATCAACTATACCATTGTCGGAATCTTTGTGCTTCTCTTTGGACTGGGTATGGTACTCTTCTCGTTCTGGCTTGCAAAGTACGGTCTGCATCAAGAGTATGACCTCTACAAAACCTACATGACCGAATCAGTTGCCGGACTTTCAAAGGACTCTGTTGTACGCCTTAGAGGGGTAGATGTGGGACGTGTCAAAGAGATCCGTATCGATCCCAATGATATTGAACGGGTAGAGATACTGCTCAATATCAAAAAAGGTGTGCCGATCAAGGAGGATATGGTTGCCCATACCTCTATGCTTGGGGTGACCGGATTGCTCTCCATTGAGATAGAAGGGGGGAGCAACCATGCCAAAACACTCCACCCTTCTAAAGAGTATATCCCTGTCATTCCCTCTTCAGCATCATGGTTTGATGCTACCAAAAAAGATATCGGTACACTGGCGGACAGGCTTGTAAGGCTGATGGACAAGACAGAAAAACTGCTCAGCAGTGAGAATATAGATGCTTTTGGAAAGATTCTTGCCAATACAGAGCAGGTGACAGAAAAAAGTGTCAGTGTGATGGATGAACTCAATGCAACACTGGTGACATACCAGGAAGCGGCAAAGCGTGTTAGCAGCGATCTGGAGCGGATGACTGCATCATTTGAAGCAATCAGCAAAGAGAGTGCACCTGCGGTCAAAAAACTCAAAGAGACAACGAGAAACTTCAACCGTGTTACGTTGAAAGTCGAGAAGAGTCTGGATCGTGGTGACTACAATATCAAAAAAATATTTGAGCCGCTATTGGTAAATATTGAAATTCTTTCTGACCAGATCACTGCACTTGCAAAAGAGCTTGACGAGAGTCCGAGTGATATTTTCTTTAAGTCGCGAAAGCGTCGAAAGGGGCCGGGTGAATGAAAGAAATACGTATTTTGACAGTTTTGCTGGCAGTGTTGCTGACAAGCGGATGCTCGTTTAAAGAAGCGGCACCGATGAATGTCTATACGCTTGATGCGGGGAAAGTTACTCCTGTTGCTTCGAGCAAATATCGAAACAGCGTTTTAAAAGTCTCTTACCCTCAGACACTCAAAGAGAAGATGTCTGACAAGATGTGCTTTTCCTACAGTAGCAGTGACCGTGGGGTCTACCTCAATTCCGAGTGGTCCAATGCTGTTGAGAAACTGGTGCAGGGCAGTGTAATGGAGCTGCTGCAGCAGAGCCGCCTGTTCAAAGCGGTACTTCCCTATGCCTCTACTGCAGGAGAGGATTACCGGCTTGAGAGTATGATATACGACTTCTCACACCATGTCAGAGGGGATGCATCCTATGCTGTGGTTTCCATACAGTTCAGTCTGGTTGACAGTGATACAGGGAAATTGGTCAAAAGCAGACGTTTCAGCTACAAAGAGCCGACACCGACAGTAGATGCCTCCGGCTATGTAGAAGCGACAAACAGGGCGATGCATCG
>JALVGO010000086.1:0-5604 GCA_027029065.1 Sulfurovum sp. | reverse complement strand
AAAGATCGTCAAATGAGACGGTCTTCTCCTCTTTACTCTCCATATCTTTTAGCCAAACCGTATTGTTTTTGAGTTCATCTTCCCCAATAAGCAGTGCATAGCGTGCATTGGATTTGTCAACCCCTTTCATATGGCTTTTGAAACCTTTTGAGCTGTATTCGACAGTGACTTTATCTGTTTTGCGTTTGGCATTGGCAAGAGCAATGACCTTTTCAACCGCTTCAGGTACCATGGCACCCATGTAGTAGCCTTCACGCTGGTGCTGGGGCATTTTGACCAGTTCCATAATACGCTCTATCCCGATAGCAAATCCTACAGCAGGAGTAGGCTTGCCGTCAAGATACTCCACCAGCCTGTCATAACGTCCGCCGCCGGCGATGGCAGACTGTGCACCGATCTCGCTGCTGACAAATTCAAAAGCGGTTTTGTTGTAGTAGTCCAGTCCACGTACCAGGTTGGTATCGACCTCATAGGCTATGCCGGCATTGTCAAGCAACGCTGTCAGTTTTTTAAAATCTGCATCGCAGGTATCACAGAGATTGTCAATCAGTTTTGGTGAGGCGGCAAGCATACTTTGGCACTTTTCGTTCTTGCAGTCAAGCACACGGATGGGGTTGGTGTCGATACGGCGGTTGCAGTCTTCGCACAGATCAGATTTGATATCGGTTAGAAAGCTGACAAGGTTGTTTCGGTAAGGGGGCATACACTCCGGACACCCAAGTGAGTTGATCTTCAGATCAAATCCGATACCAAGTGCTTCGAAGATCTGGCTTATCATCGTAATAACAGTAAAGTCCTCATAGACAGAAGCCTCTCCGAAACTTTCACACCCAAACTGGTGGAACTCACGCAGTCTTCCTTTTTGCGGACGCTCGTAGCGGAACATCGGACCGTAGTAGTAGAATTTCTGCTTGATCGGCTGACGGTCGAGTTTGGCAGAGATAAAGGCACGAACGACACCGGCAGTTCCCTCAGGACGCATACAGACATCATTGCCTCCTTTGTCTTCGAACTGATACATCTCTTTGGTAACGATGTCAGAGCTGTCTCCCACTGAGCGTTTAAAGAGGGCAGTCTCTTCAAGAATCGGGGTTTCTATGTAGCTGTAGCCGTAACGCTGTGCAATGGTTGAAGCGGTCTCAATGATATGGTTAAAACGTGCAGCCTCTTCAAATGTGAGGTCTTTCATGCCGCGCAAAGGGTTGATCATGCTGATCTCCTGTAAAGATATATTGGCGTAATTATACCTTGTGGAGATTAAGCCCTAAAACCCAAATCTCGAAATAGAAATTCATGACTTTGCATCATCATCGTATTCACGGACTTCACATAAAATCATCGCCGAACCTACGGGTGCGACTTAAATTTTCTGCAAACCCCGTAAATACGAGCATAACGCAAATTCAAAGAATCCTATTTCGAGATTTGGGTAAAATTTTTTTAAAGAGGAATGGTAGAAAACTAATATTGCGGTAATATTCCTCTGGTAGAATTGTGGAAGATGATACGGAGGAGGGAAGATGTCTATCGTAAAACAGAGTTTTTTAACAGTTTTGGCAACACTGGGGCTTCACGCTGCTATTCTGGATGATCTTGTAGAAAAGGTAAGTCACTATACATCACAACCTTCACATAAACACCACTACAGGCATCATAAACATGCTGTACATACACTATCTAAAGAGAAGCAGTGGCAGTATGCTTTAAAATTTCTCGGATACTACCACGAAAAAATAGACGGTGATCTGCTGACACAGCCATCTTACAATGCCATTGAAGCATTTCAGCGTGACCATCAGGCGTTTGCAACGGGATTGTTAGAAAATCGCTATAAACCCTATCTTTCAGATATCTACAGAGAGATTGCACTGCAGCAGGATATTGTATATGATGGGAACAATAAAGAACGTCTGATACGCAAAAAACAGGCTGCACTTCATGTTTTAGGGTACTATCACGGAAAGATAGACGGCAAATTCGGCGCTAAAAGCAAAGCGGCATGGGCAGATGCGGTTGAGATATTTCAAGATGCGAAAACAATCTTTGAGAAAGCACAAAAAGATGTAGAAGAGAGACTGCAGAAGATGAAAACAAAAGCCTATTTTTCACTACACTATAAAGATGAGGAAGCTGAATCAGATGAGATGGCGTTGTAGCGCTTCTAACGTTTCAGATAGGTATCTATCTGTTCATGGATAGTCTCTATAGATTGTGTCGCATCGATAAAAAGATGTGGAATATCAAGACGCAGTATACTCTCTTTCATATGCTCCTGCACCCGTAAAAGATACTCCAGCCCTCTTTGTTCAATGCCATCAAGTGTTTTTTGGGATGTACGGGATTTGAGTGTCTTCATGTCTGTCAGAAAAAGTATGACGCGGTCTGGAAGATCGTCATGGAGTGCAAACCTGTTGAGCGAGACCAGTTCGTCAAAGTCAAAATCACCGTTGGCAAGCGCATAGCCGATACCGGAGATGAAACCCCTGTCAGAGATAACGATGTTGTCTCTGTGGGGTTTGACAACCTCTTCGTAGTGTTCTGCACGGTCTGCAAGAAAGAGCAGCAGCTCGGCACGCTTGGAGCGCAGGCTGTCTTGCAGCAGTATCTCTCTGGCATGTTTTCCAAAGGCTGTACCGCCGGGTTCATGGGTTGTGACAATCTCCGGATACTTCTCTTTTAGCAGTGTGATCTGGGTGCTTTTACCACAGGTGTCGATGCCCTCGAACAAGATATACATTAGCGGCGTATCTCCCGTATGATCCTGTGTACATCTTTGGCAACAAGGTGGTCTATCTTGCCGTCATAGGCAAGAATGGCACGTACAACCGAAGAGCTGACAAAGGCATGATTGAGGCTTGGCATGAGGTAGATGGTCTCAAGATCAGGCTTGAGCGATGCATTTGCATACCCCATCTGCAGCTCATACTCAAAATCACTCACGGCACGAAGTCCGCGAATGATAATGTTTGCACCAAGGTCTTCGGCAAGATCGACCAGCAGTTTGTCAAAGCCGATCACTTCCACTTTTGGAAATACCTTGGTCGCAGCCTGTGCCATCTGGATACGCTGTTCAAGTGAAAACATCGGTTTTTTTGCCTCGGATGCCGCTACTGCAACAATAATGCGGTCGAACATATTGCACGCACGGCTGATAATGTCGAGGTGTCCGTTGGTGATGGGATCGAAGGTGCCGGGATAGATAGCCGTTTTCATCGGAGTGCTCCTTTGGAGCATTTAGTGAAGAGTGAAGAGTGAAGAGTGAAGAGTGTCGGTTTGCATTGCTGCGCAATGCTATTATTTACAAGGGTCATTTCTCTCTCGTTTAATAAAAAGCTTTTTGTCAGAAAAGCATACCATAACTCTTCACTCTTCACTCTTAATTCTTAATTCTTCACTCCCAGCGTCTATAAAGTTCATTGGGGATACCCAGTACATCATACCATTTGCCTATGAGAAACCGTTCCATCTCTTCAAGGCTTTGGGTATTGGCGTAATAGCCCATGACCGGTGGGGCAATGATGACGCCCAAAGAGGCGAGTTTGTGCATATTTTCCAGAGCGATGGCAGAAAAGGGCATCTCTCTTGGGGCAAGCAGGAGTTTTTTCTGCTCTTTGAGTGCGACTGCCGCGACACGGGTAGCGAGGTTGTCACTGATGCCGCAGGCGATCTTTGCCAGTGTGTTCATGGAACAGGGGATGATAGCGGTTGCATCTACACGGAACGATCCGCTTGAGACGGATGCTGCAATGTTGTTTCCCTCATGCAGGGTAACGTTTCCGTGTTCAAAACTTTCAACCGTAAGTGCATTGCCAGAGACGACAACATGCGCTTCTACATTTTCTGGCAGAAGATCAATAAACTTTTTGCCAAGCTCTACCCCGCTTGCACCGGTAATGACCACAACAAGCTTCATTGTTTAGAGCATTCCCATAGCAAGCTTGGCTTCATCACTCATTTTGCTCTGATCCCAGGGCGGGTCAAAGACAAGTGCCACATCGATACAGCCAAGTTCACCGCCCATGCGGGTAGGGATAGAACGTACCAGATCGACAATGACTTCACTCATGGAGCAGGTTGCGGAGGTGAGCGTCATGGTAACTTTGCATTCACTCTGTTTGCTTGTAGGGTTTTTCCAGCAGTCAATGTCATATATCAGACCGAGGTTGTAGATGTCTACAGGCAGTTCCGGGTCATAGATGGTCTTGAGCTGTTCGATGACCTTCTCTTTCATCGCTTCATTGGCTTCGGCACCTTCCGGCTTGAAACAGCCATCCTCTACCTGATCGAAGCGGCTGTCCACACCGCCAACAGGTGCGTCATCTGCTTCGGCACCCTTGCCGAACTTGCGCTCCCATGCTGCCATCTCTTCGGCATTGCTTGGGATGTCATCGAATTGAATATCGTTTGGGTCTTTCATGGATGATCCTTTGTTTGGATGTATTTTATCACAATTTATTGATTGGTTATTGGTGTATTGGTTACTGGTATATTTGGGAATCGGCGGCTTTATCCCCGCTTAACGTCAATTTTACAGATCAGCGTCAAGCCAAAGCTAAAGCTTTCGGTTCCTGTTATCTTGGCATTGGCGGCTTTAGCCCCGCCTAACGCTATGTTGCCGATCAGCGTTAGTGCGAAGATAAATCTTTGCTTCCAGGAGCTTTCGGTTC
Organism: Sulfurovum sp.; assembly: GCA_027029065.1. The sequence goes on along the minus strand of JALVGO010000086.1, from coordinate 937 downwards.
CAAGAAGAGTTAAGATTCATTTTAACCAATTTATGCAAAATTCCTTAATCCTTAATCCTTAATCCTTAATCCTTAATCCTTAATCCTTAATCCTTAATCCTTAATCCTTAATCCTTAATCCTTAATCCTTAACCCTCATTCCTACATTTTTCCGCATACCCATACACCTTCTTCAAAAACGCCTCCATGCTCTGTTGTCTGACAGGGGAGAGGAGTTCGACGATGCCAAGATCCTGCAGCTTTGCAGGGTCGAATGACAAGATCTCGTCTGGTGTGCGGTTGGAGAAGATGTCCAACAGCAGGGTCATCATCCCTTTTGCCATCTCTGAGGTGCCTTCGCCTCTTAAAACGAGTTTGCCGTCTTTACATTCACCAACGAGCCAAGCATCCGAAGAGCAGCCGTGCACGTAGGTATCATCATTTTTCTCCTCAGGTGGCAGGGTGGTATGTTTTTTGCCAAGGTCGAAGACATATTCGAGTTTGCTGTTGTCATCGGGAAAGAGTTCGAAGTCTTCCCTATACTGTTTGAGTGTCTCTTCCATTGTCATGATTTATGTCCTTAATGGTTATTTTACTTCTCTCTTCATTTCTTTTTTCTTTGTAGCAGCACAAAGAAAAAGAGAAACGAAGCAAAACTAGCGAATAGCGTTTTGCGTCAGCAAAAGTTTCTTCAGTAAAGGAAAAAGAAAGGCTGAAGGACTGGCGTGTTGTCGTCTCACCGCCTCTTGCTAGAAAGGTTTTAGGACAATCGTTAAAAGTAAAGTCAAAGACTTTTAAAATTTAAGATTTGGTTCAACCAAAAAACAGCAGAATTCCTAATTCCTAATTCCTAATTCCTAATTCCTAATTCCTAATTCCTAATTCCTAATTCCTAATTCCTAATTCCTAATTGAACCCTCTGAATAACCCCACTTCTCCAAAGGAGTGGATTGATTTG
>JALVGO010000085.1 GCA_027029065.1 Sulfurovum sp. | reverse complement strand
TTGAGAGAACGAGACGAGGTAACATGTGCGTGAAAAAAACTGAAGGACTACCCGTAGGTAATTCGAAGATTTTTTTGCGTGCAGGTTGTCTCGTATCGTTCTCCCCAAAGGGTGTAGCACTTTCGCCCATACTCGACGTTAAATTTTCTTGAATTCACTTTGGCGAGTCCTGCGAAAATCTGCCTTGATTATGAACGAAATTGCTGCATCAAACATTCGGGTTATTTAATGGGGGAGTAATAAGCTCTATGGTGGCAAAGATACATGGACATACGATAATTTCGGATCGTTTGACAAAGAGAAGTTCTATGCTGTCTTTGCTTACGATGATGTTCCCAACTTCTCCGAAGCGACAGTGGTACGGTATGATCCGCTGGAGAAGTATTGAGCAAACGTACTAATAGGAGTTTTTAACTCCTATTTAAAAGGTGCTGTGCTATACTCACTCTATGATGAATGAAAAACAGACACTGAAATCACTGCTTGAGAGCTCTGCGGGCAAAAAGCTGCTGATGCTTGGCAAAGAAGCGATATTTACCCAAAAAGAGATAGCCCGTTTTTTAAAGCGTTTCAAGATCACGCCTGTACACGTTTTGGAAGAGGATGTGGTCGGTGTGGTCGAACACCACCGGCTCAACCCAGTTGAAGAAGATATCTCCAACGATGCCTACGAGCGGAACCTTCCTATTTACAAACTGACTGAGTTTGAGCAGCTTCTCTCTGAAGAGATAGACGATGATGCGCTGCTGATGGCGATCAAGCTTGGTAACGACCAGGAGAGGCTACGCCGTCTGCTTGGCAACCAGCACCTGAGTGATGCGCTTTTTGTCCGCCTGCTGAAACTTTACCGGTTTGACGAAGAGGAGGAGGACAGCCGTGACGACAGGGATGTCATCATGCACACCCTGCGCCGCTACATAGAGATCAAACCCAATGAGGAGGATCTGTTCTACTCCTATCTGACCCTGCGCCGTCTTGCAACGGAAGCGACCGATCCCAATCTGCTTGAAGCTTTGATGGGGTTTCCGAACTTTTCGTTTCTTGTACGTGGCAAAGAGAGTGTGACGCTCAAAGAGACCATCGCGAGAAATCCGCATATCAACGAAACAACCATCCAAAAACTGCTCTCTCTGAGAAACCGTGCCATAGAGCGTTCTCTCGCAGGCAACAGCACTGTCTCTGAAGGGATACAAAAACTGCTGCTAGGAAGAAACGATGAAGCAATTGCACGTGCGCTTGGGGCAAATCCTGCCATTACCGATGCCGTCTTTGCAGCCCTTTTGCAGGAGACAGAAGCGGTAGTCTCTTTGCTGCTTGTGCATCAGCCTGTCGATGCTGAACGTTTGCAACAGATCGAAGCTGCCAGATTGGATGCTTCAGTATTTGCACTTTTGGGTGCCAATGAGATGCTCAGCAGCGAAGCCATAGAACAGCTTACCCAAAAAGAGGAGAACGAAACACTGCATCGGCTGCTGTGTGAGAATAAAACTGTACCACCGGCACGCTTAGAGGCGTACTTCCATCAGGAGAACAAAACCCTGATGCCTCCACTGGCACAAAACCCCTCAACACCTGTGTGGATACTTGAAACACTCTATAAACGTGACGGTGAAGATAAAGAGATTGCTGCTGCATTGGCAAAAAATCCCTCAACACCTGAAGCTATTTTGCGGGCACTCTTTGAGAGGGATGATTTTGAGATCAACCGCTCCCTTGCCACCAACGCATCACTGCCGATGGAACTGCTCGATGTGTTGAAATTAGATACCAGACTGCAAAATGAGCTTGCGCAGAATGAACAGCTTGCCAAGTCGTATGAGGCGGTACTCAAGCAGAGTAAAGTGATGATGAACGTTTGAGTAATGAGGAACGAGCAATGAGAAACCGAATAAGTAATGTAGAGTGCGTAACCACGCACCAATAAAGGTATGAATATGGTGACAACGTCATCTGAGCCGATAGGTGAAGCTTTAGTGAGAGGATGCTGCGTAGCGAAATCCCGCAACGCAGTGAGGACAATTTCACGAAGCTTTGCTTTGTGAAAAGGAGAAAGAGTATATGAAAGCAAGCAATATTACCAAAGCCATTGACAAACTCATCGATGCACAGCTGCCGGTCTTTATCTGGGGTGCGCCGGGGATTGGTAAGTCCTCCATTGTCAAGCAGATAGCCAAAGAGAAAGATATGGCGTTCCTCGATCTGCGACTCTCCTTGCTCGACCCGACCGACTTAAAAGGCATCCCCTTTTTCAATGCCCAGACCCAAGAGGGGGTCTGGGCGAAGCCAAGCTTCCTGCCAAGTGACCCAGACTCCAGAGGTATCCTCTTCCTTGATGAGATCAATACCGCACCTCCGGCAGTACAGGCTTCGGCGTATCAGCTTATTTTGGATAGAAAAGTAGGGGAGTACGAACTGCCCAAGGGGTGGAGCATCGTTGCAGCGGGCAACCGGGAGAATGACCGAGGAGTTGTCTACAAGATGCCGCCACCGCTTGCCAACCGCTTTGTGCACTTTGAAATGGAGGTGGACTTTGACGACTGGAAAGCGTGGGCATACCGTGCAGGGATAGAGAGTGCGATCATCGGCTATCTTGCTTATGACAAGAGCATGCTCTTTACTTTTGACCCCACATCCAACGAAAAAGCCTTTGCCACACCGCGTAGCTGGGAGTATGTCGACAGCATCGTCAAAAGCAGAATAGAGAGCGACTTGATATTAGATAGTATTAGCGGTGCAGTGGGGCGTGAGGCGGCTGTAGGGTACAGCAGCTTCAAGAAAGTGATGAAAGATTTGCCAGACCTTGAGAGCATCCTTGACGGGTCGCTCAAAGAGATCGATGAGGATGATCCCAAGGTACTCATGGCACTTGCCATCGGGCTGGTCAATGCAGCGCGACAAAACCCCAGTGACGAAGCGATCGACAATATCCTCTCTTTCTCACTGCAGCTTCCCGGAGAGTTTGCCATCATGCTTGTCAAAGATATGCAGGCAAATGGGCTCGATGTAGAAGGGTCAACGGTTTGGGGTGAGTGGGTCAGGAAGTTTGCTTATCTATTGACTTAAAGGATTATTACGATATTTGACAATATTTTTTTGAATATTTAACCTAAAGAGAAAGTCTTGCCATACATAGGTATCGTTTGTATCTTCTATAAATTCCAAATGTTGCAGCAGTAATGTTTCATCCTTCTCTTTATAGTAGAATCTGCCATAGAGTCTGTTGGTATCAAGATCATGTATTTCGGTAATGTTATAAGCTGATTTTGGCAGAATGGCTGGTACCCATCCCCGCTCAATAGCTTTGTCTTTACGAACCTCTTTTACGTTTTTATATTTATTGACGTCTATATCAGAAATATAATGATCGATAGCAAAGTATGTCCCGCCAAAGAAAAGGACTACTACTGCTATCATATCTTCATTACAGCAGCCCAGTCAGTGCCACAAGCAGTACAGGCGGTGTGATGACCAGTCCCACTTTCATATACTCTCCCCAGCCTATCTTGACACCCTTTTGTGCCAGTACATGCAGCCAAAGCAGGGTGGCAAGCGATCCGATAGGGGTCATCTTGGGTCCGAGGTTGCAGCCGAGGATGTTGGCATAGACCAGTGCTTCGTTGCCCGAGAAGCCTATCTTGTCGATGGCAAGATCCATGATCATGATGGTAGGCATGTTGTTCATCACTGCAGAGATCACTGCGGCGAGGAAGCCTGTGCCGATGACGGCAATGTGATCTCCGTACGACTTGAATGTGAGCAAGATCTGTGCAAGATCATCGGTAAGTCCTGCATTTTTGAGTCCATAAACTACCACATAAAGCCCGATGGAGAACCATACCACCTGCCATGGGGCGGCTTTGATGGTCATGATGGGTTTGGTCGCTTTGTACTTCGCAGCAATTGAGAGAAAGATCAGTGCGCCGCCAAGCGCGAAGATAGAGATGGGCAGATGGTAGATGTCACCGATGAAGTATCCGACCATCAACAGTGCCAAAAATACCCAGCTGAGCTTGAACATCGACCTGTTTTTGATGGCAGACTCCGGTGTGGCGAGGTTTGCTATATCAAGATGTTTGGGGATATCCTTGCGAAAGAAGAGCCAGAGTACAGCCAGCGATGCAGCGATGCTAAGCAGGTTTGGCAAAAACATATGTGCCGCATACTCCCAAAAGCCGATATGGAAATAGTTAGCAGTGACGATGTTGGTGAGGTTGGAGATCACCAGCGGGTTGGAGGCACTGTCGCCGATGAATCCACCCGCCATCAAAAAGGCAAACATCGCCGCGGGTTTCATGTCGAGGTGTTTCATCTTGGCAAGCAAGATGGGTGTCAAGATAAGCGCTGCACCGTCATTGGCAAAAAATGCCGCTACCACTGCTCCAAGCAGCAGAATATAGATAAACATCAGATGTCCGTTGCCCCGGCTCAGCCGCACCATCTTCAGCGCTGCCCACTCGAAAAATCCGATCTCATCAAGCACCATAGAGAGCAAGATGATCCCGATAAACGCCAGCGTCGCATCCCAAACGATGCCTGTAACCGTGATGACATCCTCAAAGCTTACAACGCCCAAAATGAGTGCCACAATCGCACCAATGATGGCAGTTGTGCCTATCTGCAGCCCTTTGGGCTGCCAGATGACAAAGAGGAGGGTAACTAAAA
>JALVGO010000084.1 GCA_027029065.1 Sulfurovum sp. | reverse complement strand
AATTAGGAATTTTGGTATGCATTGCGTTGCAATGCTTTTATTGTGTAGGGTGCGTATCCACGCACCGATGAGAATTAGAAATTAGAAATTATCTATGGATGGAAAATATGAATGAAAATCTGATGGAGAAAGAGGGGTACAGCTACAAGTTTGACCCTGCTGCGTGTGAGGCGTGTGGTGGGCACTGTTGTACGGGGGAGAGCGGGTATATCTGGGCGAAGTATGATGAGATTGTCAATATGGCAGCGTTTGTTAACCTTTCAGTGGAAGAATTTGCTACAATGTATCTTAGAAAAGTCAAACACCGTTATTCACTGACAGAGAAGATGCTTACACCGGATAATTATGCCTGTATCTTTTTTGACGAAACAAAAAACCGCTGTTCCATCTACCCGGTTCGACCGCTTCAGTGCCGTACCTTTCCGTTTTGGGAACAGTTTAAACATGATGAAGAAGAGGTAAGAAAAGAGTGTCCTGGAATCGTATGATCCTGATGCTGGCAGCAGCATTGACCATTGGCAGCAGTACCGCAGCATCCAAAGAGCTTCAGATGATCAGTGAAGATGAACTGATTGTAAGAGGGTTGGTATATTCGGAGTATCATGCCTATGAGAGCAGCCGTCAGGTCTTTGGGAAACTCTTCGATATGACAGGTGAGAAAACCTATCTTTTCAGAGAAGTAACCTCTTCTCTTTTGGGAAGAACGCATATCCCGGAGAGTATTGACCGTCTAAAGCGTTTTGACAAAACACACCCCGATATGCTTGAGGTCAAACGTTTGCTGATCCCGCTCTATTTGACAAACCAGCAGCTTGGTGAAGCAAAAGTAGAAGCGGAGTACCTGTTGGAACGTTCAGACAAACCGGAAGACTTTGATCTTGCATCCAATCCCTACCTCTACTCCGGTGAGTTCAACAAGGCGCTGAGCCTGCTGCAAAAAGCCTATGAGAAGACATTTAATGAATCGGTACTGCTGCGGATGGTGGCGATCATGGATGAGTATACGGGAGAACGGAAACGTGCCATCCAGCTTTTGGAGACACACAGACGTATGCATCTTGTCAAGAGTAACGATATTTACTTCAAACTCTTGACTCTCTATGTAAAAGAAAACGATGTAGACGGGGTATTGTCAACCTATCAGGCGCTGTACGAAAATGACAGAAATGATGAATATCTTGACAAAATACTCAAGGCGTACGCTTTCAAAGGAGATGTGGACGGAGCGATCGCCTTTCTGGAAAAGAATCAAGCTGCCTTGAAAACACTTTTTGGACTCTACAAGTCAAAAAAAGCGTATGACAAGGCACTTGCGCTTGCACGCAAAATATACAAAAAAGAAGAAGACCCAAAATGGCTTGCGGAGATCGCTATATTGACCTATGAAAAAGCGAAGAACAAAAATGACAAAGCGATGATCGCACGTGTAGTCAAGACATTTGACAAAGCACTTTCGCTGGGAGTTGATGACAGTATCTATCTGAATTACTACGGCTATACGCTCATTGATAAAGATATCGATATCAAAAAAGGGATGCAGATCCTTAAAAATGCACTCAAACAGCAGCCGGACAATACCTATTATCTTGATTCGCTTGCATGGGGGTACTATAAAGAGAAATCGTGTAAAAAAGCCCATGAGCTGATGCAGAAAGTGGTCGCACAGGAGGGTTTGAAAGAGCCGGAGATTGCGGAGCACTGGGAGAAGATAAAGGCGTGCAGCGAAGTTCAGCATTGAATGAAACAGCTTCGGGTATAATGCGTTAAAAATTTTTGGAAGAGACAGGCTTATGGCAGATATTTTAGATGAAATTATCCGAAAGACAAAAGCGGATCTTGAAAAACGCAAAGTGGAATATCCGGTAGAGTGGCTGGGACGTTCTCTGGCATACAACCCTTTTGTACCCAAAGATGTACAGGGCTTTTTGCGCGCAACTGAGGAGAATCCCTACCGTATCATTGCAGAGGTGAAAAAAGCAAGCCCAAGCAAAGGGATCATCCGTGAAGATTTTGATCCGGTAGAGATCGCTCAGGCGTATGAGAAGGGCGGGGCGGATGCGCTCTCTGTACTTACAGAACCGCACTGGTTCAAAGGTGACAAAGAGTATCTGGGGATGATCCGCCGCTATGTGGGTATCCCGCTGCTGCGCAAAGACTTCATCGTAGACAAGTATCAGATCGTCGAAGCGCTGGCGTATGGTGCAGACTTCATTTTGCTTATTGCCAAAGCACTTTCACGCAAAGAGCTTAAAGCGCTTTACGAATACGCATTGCATCTTGGTCTTGAAGTGCTTGTTGAGATCCACGACAAGAGTGATTTAGTAAAAGCCATGTTCGCCGGAGCCAACATTGTCGGTATCAATCACCGCAATCTCGAGACGTTTGAGATGGATATGAGCCTAAGCGAAAAGCTCATCCCCCTTATTCCCAACGGTAAGATTATTGTTGCCGAGTCCGGCATTAACGACCATGAAACAGTTGTAGAGCTTAATAAAGTTGGTGCTGATGCGTTTCTTGTTGGAGAACACTTTATGCGTCAGGATGACATCACTGCGGCGATCAGGGAAGTGAAGTATGGGAGTAAAACAAGCGATAATGAGTAGCTTGTCATCCCGCACTTGATGCGGGATCTTGAGAAATAGGGTTATTGGTAACTGATTCAATCAATGGCCGAAGCTAAAGCTTTCGGTTCCAAAGAGCATTAAGCTTGACCTCAACCAAACAACGAAAAATTCTCAGCACTCAGCACTCAGCACTCAGCACTCAATTACCCCAACAACCCCTTAACCATCTTCGAAATCGTACCGCCATCCGCGCGGCTGCCAACCTTTGCTTTGGCTGCACCCATCACCTTGCCCATATCTTTTATGCTCTGGGCACCGGTCTGGGCAATGATCTCTTTGATGATGGCTTCAAGCTCTGCTTCGTCAAGTGGTTCAGGCAGGTAGCTTTTGACGATGGCAAGTTCGGCTTCCTCTTTGGCGACAAGGTCGTCACGTCCGGCATCGGCAAACTGTACTTTGGCATCTTCACGCTGTTTGGCGTACTTCATCAGTACCGCTTCTACATCGGTATCGCTGAGCTCTCTTCGCTCATCTACTTCTATCTGTTTGATAGCTGCATTGAGGTTTCTCAGGGTATCGCGTTTTGCGGTATCTTTGGCGCGCATCGCCTCTTTGATGTCGTTTTTGATCTGTTCTTTTAAACTCATAAGCGTGTATCCTTATTTTTTAAATCGATTATACTATAATGAGCCTATGATAATTACAATACAAGAGAAACAATTTGATACAAAAAAGATCACGCAGCTCTATCCTGCTGCGATCATCAAAACCGGCTATGAGGAGGAGACCACACAGGTGAGTCTGGAGTGGCTCAATATAGAGTCCAAAGGGAAAGTAGAAGTAGTGGGGTACGGTATTTTCGTACACCTTGGCGAGGATGAAAAAGAGAGTTTTGTTTTTGCAACCAGAGAAGAGATGGATGCAGAGGCAGGGCGCATTGCCGCACAGTTACAGTAAAGGATTTGATAGCGTTTTCTTGTCCTTTAAGCTGGATTATCCTATGATTCGGCATTCAATTATGGAGTATCTATGACAACCTTTCAACTCTTTTTACTGATTGTCGCAGGAGGGCTTTTCTACCTCTTTTTTAAACAGCTTTTTTCCGGAAACTACCCCAAGCGCGGTGTCGATTTTGAAGCGAAGGTACCCGACAAGCGTATTGGCGGTGTCAGTCGTCCCGATAAAGTCTTTGCAAAGCCAAAGCAGGAGCTCTCACGCATCGAGCAGCTTATCGAGATGGCTGACGATGCAGTCAAAAAGGGAGACCTGCTTGAAGCGCGCAAGGCGGTACAGAGCGCGCTGATCCTCGATGAGAACAACATAGAAGCACTGCGCCGGGAGGGGTACCTCTACCTTGAAGAGAGAGAATATGAAGAGGCAAAAAAGGTTTACGAAAAGATACTCTCTCTTGATCCGGATGACGATATTGCCCATGATTCACTGGCAAATACACTGCACAAACTGGGTGAGCATGAAGCAGCGATGGCGCATCACAGACAAGCGATCGAACTTGACCCAGAGTATGCACCACACTATTTCAATTATGCCAACACACTCTACGACCTTGGGCGTTATGATGAGGCGCTGAAGCAGTACCAAAAAGCCTATGAACTCGACCCGGAGATAGAAGAAGCCAAAGAGATGATCAAAAAGCTGGAGGAGAACCGATGAGCAGCAACTGTTTTGTAACGCAGGTAGCGACAAAAGATATTTTACTGCGTGTCACCAATGTCTGTGGCGAGTGCTACGCTGACCTTAAAGAGGGTGATACCATCCACTACGATATGCAAAACTACCGCTTCTTATGTGACTGCTGCCAGCAGAAGCTCTGTTCGATGATGAATGAACAGTGTGAGATTGTCTATGATGAGGCGGAACCGTCGCTGTTTTGCTGAAGCAAAACAGAATGAATAGTGAGGAGTGAAGAGTGAAGAGTTTGGGTATGCTTTTCTGACGAAAAGCTTCTATATTATTACTCCCCCAACAAATAAGCTGAATTTTTGAGAGAGCGAGACGAGGCGATATGTACGTGAAAAAATCTGCAGGACTACCCGTAGGTAATTCAAAGTTTTTTTTGCGTGCAGATCGTTTCGTATCGCTCTCCCCGAAGGGT
>JALVGO010000083.1 GCA_027029065.1 Sulfurovum sp. | reverse complement strand
ACATTGAGCAGGCGATCACGCTACTTGGAAAGCGTCTTGGACACACAAAAGAGGCAGCCAAAATCACCCATGCCATTGCCGATGCACTTGCCAAAACCAAGGGTATCGTCAAGGGCAAAAAGGTCCTCATCGTCTTTGGCTACAACCGTGTCATCAAAGGCAACATCTTTGTAGCAGGGCAAAACCTCTACTTCGATGACATCATCAATGCTTCAGGCAATACCAACGCGCTGCACGCCACACGCAAAGGACAGCCGGTACTCAGCCGCGAGAACATCATCGCACTCAACCCGGACATTGTCATTGTACTGGCACACGATCTTGACAAAAAACACCTTGCAAAAGAAGATGTCATCGCTCCGTGGCGCACACTACCCATAACCGCAGCCAAAAGGGGTGATATTTACCTCATAGACAAAGACTACAGCGGTATTCCAAGCAACAGACTGGTTTACTTTTTAAAAGATTTCAGGGAGATACTTCATGCCGTTGCAGATCACTGACTATAGCGATGAGATACTCCACAACATCTCTTTTAGCCTTGAAGCGGGCAGCCATCTGTGCATCCTCGGTGCCAACGGTGCAGGCAAAACGACCCTTGCCAAGATACTCTGCGGGCTCATCGACGCAAACACTGTCACCATAGACGGCAAAGCTCTCCACGACCTGCACGGTACGGCGCGTGCCCAAGCAGTCAACTACATCCCTGCCAAACTGGAGATATTTGATACGCATATGTCTGTAGAGGAACTACTGGCACTGAGCCACTTTGATGCAACACTGCATATTGAGGATGTATTGGAGAGGCTACAGATTGCACATCTTAAAAACCATGCCTGCAAGACGCTTAGTTCCGGAGAGTCGCAACTGGTATTGACTGCATCTGCCCTGCTGCACGGTGCGCGATACACCCTCTTTGACGAACCCACCGCCAACCTCGACCCGATGCGGATGCGTACGCTTTTTGCGTTACTCTCGGATGAACATGTATTAAAAAGCAAGATCGTCATCACCCACAACCTTGAACTCGCTTTCAAACTGGGCTTTGACATCCTCTATCTTGAGGAGGGGCGTATCCGTTTTCATGGCAGTGCCGAGCGCTTTTTTGCGCAGTCACAGCTCGATGCGCTCTACCACGGCAGCGTGAAGAACCTTGGCAATCATGTGGTGGTAGTATTTGATGAGAAGGTAGCAGGTAGCGGGTAGAAAGTAGAATATTTTGTGCTTGGTAATACGTAGATGGTGATGTAGGGTGCGATATTTCGCACCAAAAGAAAATAGTAAAGGAGTCAATTTTGTTAAAAAAGAGTCTATTTGTGGTTTCTCTGTTGCTACTTCTTTTCGCACCCTTTTTCGGACAAATCGATCTACCGCTTGATAAACTGCTGCAACCACAGAGTATGGCACATCAGGTCTTTATGCAGATACGCCTGCCGCGTGTACTGCTGGCATTTCTGGTCGGCGGCATTCTCT
>JALVGO010000082.1 GCA_027029065.1 Sulfurovum sp. | reverse complement strand
GTTTCATCGGCAATCCTTGTATATCATTATCTTATGGTGGTAGCTTACCATACAATCACTTCCACACATCATACCTGACAAACAAAGTAACATTGCAACCATCCTACACCTCCACTTTGTACCCAAGCACAATCTCATCCGCACACATCCCGCGAAACCCAAAAGAGTGTGCCGGTGCTTCGGTGATGACGATCTCTACATCGTTTGGAGCGATGCCCAATTGGTTCTCTATTTGGGAGAATAGCATCTGTATCAGCTTCTTTTTCGTCTCTTTGCTTCGCCCCTCCAGCATCATAATTTCGATGATCGTGTAGGCATCGCTGCGATCTGTCGGAAAGTAGAAATCTTCTTTTTTCATAGGAAAAAACCGGTGAAAACGTTTTTCAGCCGGAAATTTGAGTGTTTCGACTACGCATGCATGTATCACATCGGAGAGTGCAGGTTTGATGGTATCAAGATGAGTATCAAGCCCATATATTTTTATCTGTGCCATAACAGTAGTATATCCTTTATAGATTTTCAATTACTGCAAAATGCTGCATCTATGCAGCATCACATCAAAACAAAAATAGTGATAGTAAGATATCGGCTAAGAGTAGAACGGCAGGCTTAACGCCACTGCCAAAGGAGCATAGCGGTAACGTAGAAAGAAAAATGTGTTTTCATGGTCTGCTCCTTGTGAAAGTTGTGGAAGTATAGTGCACCTATACTGAATATGCCATAAACCACACTTTGGCAAAAGCCCGTACCGCTTCGTCTATCTCTTCTAGTCTAAAACCGCCAAAACCCATACGCAATGCTTCAAATGCCGTACCGCTACGCTCTTTGGCAAGGTAGATTGCTATGCCTTCCTGTTCCGCCAATGCCTGCAATTTTTGCCAGCTAAATCCCTCTTTTGTCGGTACGATCAGCAACGAGAGTCCTCCGCCCTCGGCAATGATCTTGCAGCTGTTGCCAAGGTGGGTGAGGATCGCCTCTTTCATGGCATTGTGTTTCTTTTTGTTGAGTGTACGCATGCGCCGCAGGTGCCTCTCCCAGTACCCCTCTTTCATAAATGCTGCGAGAGTAAGCTGTGTAGTGATGCCAACACCGGAAAAATGGCTGTCGTAACTCTCTTTGTAAAGTGTGTGTATCCACTCCGGTACCACCATATACCCCACGCGAACGGCAGGAGACAAGGCTTTGGCAAAGGTACCCAGATAGACCACACACGCACCTCCACCCAACCCCTGTAGTGATGGAATGGGACGGGTGTAGTATGCCAACTCACTGTCATAGTCATCTTCGATGATCACTCCACCGATACGCTGCATATGGGCGATAAGTTTCTGTCTGCGTGCAATGGGCATGGCAACACCTGTGGGGTATTGGTGTGAGGGAGTGATGTAGACGATGTGCGCTTGTGTTTTTTTGAGCTCCTCTATTTTTAACCCCTGCGCATCGACACCTACAGGATGAACGGTGTATCCATAAG
>JALVGO010000081.1 GCA_027029065.1 Sulfurovum sp. | reverse complement strand
TATGCTCTCCCAAAATACCGCCAAGGTAAGTAAATACACCTTCCATGAAACATCCTCTTGAAATAATTTGCTGTATTTTACATAAAAAGGGCTAAATTAACGGTTAATCTGAACAAATAAGTTTGATTTTAAAACCTTGCCAACCTCACAATGAAGATGCTATAATGCCGCAAAAAATGACTGACCCCATTATATAAGGTAATATCAGCGTGCAGCACGAAACGATCAAAACCCAAAAATTCATCCTCAAACTCTTTCCGGAGATCATGGTAAAAGGCAGCAGTGCCAAAAAACAGATGGTCAACCAGCTTTTTCAAAACCTGCAAACCCTCTTCAAACCTGTAGATGACACCATTCAGATCAAAAAATTTTCAGACAAGATAGAGGTCGTCACCCCGGTTGCAAAGGTCGACAGAGTACGTACCATACTGCTCAATACCCCAGGTATTGAACAGGTGCTTGAAGCGCTGCAGTTTGACCACATGGAGAGCCTCGATGCCATCAAAGCCCAAGTTGCCAAAACCGTTGCCGACGAGATTGCAGGCAAGAGCTTTGTTGTCCGTGCCAAGCGTACCGGCAGCCACCCATTCAACTCTTCCGAGATCGAACGTGTTGTCGGCGGCTACACACTGGCACACACCGATGCCAAGAAAGTAGACCTCCATCATCCCGATGTTACCGTTCGTATCGAACTGATCAACCATCAGCTCAACATCATTACTGCCAAATATGACGGCTTGAGCGGATTCCCCATCGGCACTCAGGGAGACATCCTCTCTTTGATGTCTGGCGGGTTTGACTCTACTGTGGCAAGCTTTCTTACCATGAAACGGGGCATCAAAACCCATTTTATCTTTTTCAACCTTGGCGGTACGGCACACGAGATCGGTGTCAAACAGGTCGCATGGTATCTTTGGAGCAAATACGGTGCTTCCCACCGTGTCAAGTTTGTCACCATTGGGTTTGAAGATGTGGTTGCCGAGATCTTCCGATCTACGGCTGAAACCTACATGGGTGTGACCCTCAAACGACTTATGCTTATGGCAGCGGAGAAGATCGCAGACAGCATGGAGATCGATGCACTGCTGACAGGGGAGAGTGTAGCGCAGGTCTCCAGCCAGACCCTGCGAAACCTTGCGCTCATTGACCAGGTGACCGACAAACTGGTACTCCGCCCGCTGGCTACAACCAACAAACCCGAGATCATACGCATCGCCGACCAGATAGGCACCCGCCGCTTTGCAGAAAACATGCCCGAATACTGTGGTGTCATCTCCAAAAACCCCATCACCCACGGCTCATTCAAACGTATGGAACGGGAAGCAAAACGATTTGACTATACCGTACTGGACAGAGCCGTCAGTGAAGCCAAAAGCATCTATGTAGACGAGATCGTAGAGGACATCACCCAAAACGCCCCTATCGATGTCGTACAGACCCCAGACCCAGACAGCCATGTCATCATCGACATCCGTGCAGAAGAAGAGACGGTACAGACACCCTGCGAAACCCTGAAGATCCCCTTCTACCGTCTCAAAACAGAGTTCAAAAAACTCCCCAAAGAGAAAACCTACCTGCTCTACTGCGACAAAGGGGTCATGAGCCGCCTGCATGCACAGTACCTCAAAGATGCGGAAGGGGCGGACGTGAAGGTCTATCGGCCGGAATGAGGAATGAGGAATGAGGAATGAGGAATGAGGAATGAGGAATGAGGAATGAGCAATGAGCAATGAGCAATGAGCAATGAGCAATGAGCAATGAGCAATGAGCAATGAGCAATGAGCAATGAGCAATGAGCAATGAGCAATGAGCAATGAGCATATGAAATGCAAACAAAACCATATTACTATGTCAAGAAAATATAACAAAAGCCACTTCTTTTCGTATTTTTTCTACATTTCTATTTATTTAGCGACATAACGTTGTCGTTTCGGTATGGCATACTTCTCAAAACAGACCCAAAGAAGGATGCCCAATGCAAAAAAAATCCTCATACAATAACGAATATACACTTGACGAAGTAGCCAAACGTCTTGGTATCAGTCGTCAAAGAGTCAAACAGATCGAACGTAGTGCTCTGAAAAAACTCAAATACCCACATATTTCACGAAAACTAAAATCTTATCTGGAAATGTAGGACAAGACCATGAGTATACCCTCCAAACATACGACGTGGGGAACATTGCTATACAAAAAAAACCTGTACAGTGTTCTTTCATTCAAACTCCCAAAAAAAATAAGCCGAAAAATCAATGAAGAAGGGGGTTTGCCCTATTGCAGTGCGCCTTGGAACCGTCAAATAGATTGGGAGATAAACAACAAAGGAAAGTTATTTTTAACACGTCTTTATAGCAAAACGTATCATCGAAAAATCTTTAACACCGATGCACCCGTTGCAATAACAAGCAATATGCACATCGATATCCTACTCAAATACTGCCGCATCTGTCACACCTATACCAAACACAATGCCTTTGCCAATAACCTCGAAAGCAAACGACTTATGTTCAAGCACGGCAAATTGTTTTCCGAAACATCCAAATCGGAATATTACATCACCATCGAACCGGACGATTATATCGATGAGAGTCGTCTCCGCGCAAAACGTATCGGTGTATTACGCTACGACAGCCATGATTTGTATCACTATTTGTACGATGGGAATATGCCCTCTTATGACTGTTATGCGCAAAAGGCATTGGATTTCATAGAGACTTTTATAGGCAAAGAGAAAGACCAAAAGATGCCCGTCATTCTAAAGACCCTAGAACAAGGCGACATGGCACTTTTTGGTAAAGTGCAAGGAACAGAGATAGAAGAGATGATCGTATCGCTTGCGGATACACTGACCGAAGGTATGCTTGCCGTCAAAGGCTGTTTGCTTCATATCGCCGTATCCCCTCACCTTACCCAAAACGATACGGACTGTCTTGTGCAAACCATTACAACGTTGCTCGATACACATCTCAATCACCCCCATATCGGATGTGATACCGAAACTGTCGATCTAACGCAATGGCAACATGATTTAGAACGCTTGCGTTATAATAAGCTAAACACACCGTATTTTCTTGACAACATAGCTACAAAACCGACTCCGTCAGTGATGGGAGTATCGGTACAACATACCTTACGCAAAAACGAAGTTCGTATCGGCATCATGGCTGTCATTTGAAAATACACAATCAAAAAACAAGGAGAAATCATGGAACATAAAGAGATCTATATAGAGTGGGACGGTCCCTACAGTTATCAAGATATCGCATCTGGAAAGGAAGAAAAAAAGGGCTATAATATTCCTTTAAATGCTAAGGGGCTCTATCAAATCTACGGTGCACACCCTATTTACGGTGACAACGTCCTGCTCTATATCGGCAAAACGGAAAATAGCGGAGGCTTTCGTTCACGGCTCAAAGAGCGCGGCGCTATCGTTGACAATATGGATCATCGTAACGTACAGATCTATCTCGGACGTATTTTTTATGACGGCAATACCTCCGAAAATGAGAAACAACTCTCCGAAGATATTGACAGAGCCGAATCGTTGCTGATTCATTACCATCGTCCCGCTCACAATTCCTCGAATATCAATACACTCAAATATGCCGAGGAAACGTATATGGTGATCAATACCGGGAATTACAGAAGCCTAAGTAATGCTGTAAGTACTGTAGCGTTTACCAAAGAAAGAAAAATCTATGATCGTATCGATAAAATCGCCAAAGAACTCAATATCAAAAAAAACAACAAGTATCACAAAGATGACGGTTACGGTTTCTTTTTGGACAATAATGAAGATCTATGGTTTGGTGTCGATTACGATTTATGGCAAAACGATACCGTACTTGTCATTATTTCGAATACAAAACGGAAAGGGTTTGATAAATATAAAGATATATATTACAAAAAAATTTTTGGTGACGACAACGAAATCATTCAAGAACTTAAGAAAAACTACCTCAACACCTAAAATACCTAAAGGCATACCGTTTGGCACGACACGATTATGACAAAAAACTTGAGCGTCTTATTACGATTTTACATCGGCTCTATGATGGAGAAACGCTCTCTACGAAGATGCTGGCACAAGAGTTTGGTGTCAGCCGGCGCACCATACAACGAGATTTCAACGAACGGCTGAGCCGTTTTCCCATTGTCATAACAAACGGGAAATGGAAAATGAAAGAGGGCTTCAAACTCGAAAAGATCGCATCAGCCGAAGAGACGCTTGTACTTGAAATGCTGGAAAAAACCATTGAAAGCATGGGAAGCCGTTTTTCACACTATGCCATACCGATCCTGCATCGACTGAAAAATCCCTATTTCAACCCTTTTTATCTCAAAACGGACATAGAAGATATCGGAGAGAAGATACGTGAACTCTCTTTGTTGCAACAGGCAATTCACCAAAGAAAGCGCATCCGTTGCTACTATGAAAAAGAGGAGCTCTATCGCGACGAAAAAGAGCTTGAACCGCTTAAAATCGTCAACTACGAAGGCTTTTGGTACCTTGTCGCCATAGACGCCAAAGACGATATTGTCAAACGCTACTACCTCAAAAATATCTTTCGGGTCTCATTGCTGAATACCCGTTATAACTATGACAAAGATTTGGATACCCTTATCGAAAATTCCGTCTCCGTGTGGTTCAATGCGGATGAAGAGCCTTATGAAGTCAAGTTGCATGTCTCAAAAGAGATAGCCAAATATTTCAAACGCAAACCGCTTTCAAAAACACAAAAAATTCTCTCCGAATCACCAGACGGCGACCTGATACTTAGTGTAGAAATAACCGCCGATATGGAGATTCTCCCCGTTGTCAAATATTGGCTGCCGCATATACGCGTATTGACACCCAAACGTATCCAAACAGCCATTAAAAAAGAGCTCAAAGCCTTTTTGGAAGAGTCATGAGTTATACGTTACATATCAAACAAGGAGATATAACAAAAGTCTCCGCCGATTTTGTCGTCAATGCCTCCAACACTTCACTCATACTCGGCAGCGGCGTATCGATGGCGTTCAAAAGGCACTGTGGGCAACTTTTGCAACAACAGATGAATGAAGCACTGCACTCTCTCGGACATCCTTTGGCTCCCGGCGATGTCGTCGCAACTTCTACCGGAGAAGCCGCAAATTTTCGATATGTTTTACATGTTGCCGTCATCAACTACCATAGAGGCATTCCAAAAAGCGATAAAAACCCTACGATAAAGACCATAGAAACATCACTTCATAACATAGAAGCTTATCTACAATGGTATGATAAACAGTATAAAAAACACATCACCTTGGCAATACCCTTATTGGGCTGCGGCGTAGGCGGTCTTGAGAAAGAAAAGGTGATCATGTGCTACAATGACTTTTTTTCAAGAACAACAACATTCGAATGCGATATACTCATTGTCGGTTATACCGAAGAGGATTGTCATTTACTCGCAAAATATTTGAAATAGCCGCTATTCACACAGCAACTGCAGATCCCCCAAATCAAACAACAGCAAATGCTCACTATGCATCCCAAGCAGTTCATTGGAAAACCCGTCTTTGGAGAAGAGTGCAAAGATGTCTGCTCTGATACCCGACTGCTCCGCTTTGGCTTTGAGTTTGTTCAACTCGTTCTTGCACACTTTCCGGTCTTTGTACTTGCATTCGCCAAGTACCACTTTTTTATCAGCTGTAACAGCGAGAATGTCAAATTCGCTGTGGCGGTTCCAGTAGCTTCCGTGGCTTAGCAGTGGGGTACCTTGTCCGGCAAAGTAGTCTCTTAGAAAAGCATTGCAGAGCTGCTCAAATACCAGTGTACGAAGACGCTCATAGTGGTTTTTGAAATTTTTCATAAACCTCTCCCCTTCTCCCAAAGAGAGGGCATGGGAAAAAGGTGCGACAAACCCGAACCAAAAACGCATAAACGGCGCATGAAAACGGAGTTTATCTTGAATACGGTAGCTTCGAAGCGCCTTTTTCAGTTTATGTTTGGGGTGTGTTTTAAGCGGCTGTTCACGGCTTGCTTCAATATAGAGCACTCCCATTTGAACAAGTTCCGTTACGATGCGTTCACCCGTCTGCTCACTCAATTTCGCTTTGCGCAGCACCGTATAGTATTTGCCGTCACCTCGTGCCGCAGCGATAAGTACGTCACGATAGGGGCTCTCCAGAAGATAGGAGGGGGAGACCATCTGTTGAAATGTTGAAAAGTGGTGCACGAAGTTGGACACCACCATAGCATCCAGACTTTCAAAATAGTCAAGTTCTGCGTTCAGCTGACTCCCACCAAGTATCGAAAAGTACTCTATAGCACTCTCAAACGACAGATAGGGATATGCATGACAAAAATCTCTGAATGCCTCTTTAATGATGCCTTTCCTTGCTTCTATTCATTACGCATAGTTTAACATAAGTTTGATATAATGCTTTTAAGCAAGAATGGTTATTTTTTAATCATATAATATCTACAAAAAGTCTCACTAATGGAACTATTTTATACAGATTCTGAACAAGTACGCCATATCATTAAAGGGCTCAACCTTACCAAGACCCTCTTTGTCTCTTCCATCATTATCGGTGAGCCCCACACTGGGAAAAAAACATTGGCTTCGTACCTGTTCCCGGATGCCCCCTGTGTCTCAGGGGAGGATCAGGACGCAGTAGAGGCAATATTGGAAGAGAGTGACGAGCTTATCATTACCGATTTTGAAAAACTGAAAAATATGGAAAGACTCGATTTTGACAACAAACGCATCATCGCAACTGCAAACTACATCGGAAACCAGCATACCATAGACTCCCTTTTTGCCTTTATCTACCATCTCCCCTCTCTTAAAGAACGCCCGGAAGATACACGATTTTTAAAAAAGAAGTTCCTGCAGCATGCCTGCCATGACCTTATGATCGATATAGAAAGAATCGACATCGATGATATTCCTGTCAACCTCTCCCACAACAGCCGAACCCTGAAACGCTCTGTCTATCAGTATCTTACTACCCGATACATGGGAAAAGAGGCGATACAGCAGGCTGTCTATCATTATATGATGGAACACCTCGGCGGCAATAACGGATACAAGGAACATCTCGATCTCTATGAGGTACCGCTGATCGAAGCCGGACTTGCAAAGTTCAAATCCCAGCTTCAGCTCTCCCAGGTACTCGGCATCAACCGCAATACACTAAGGAAGAAGATCCATGAACACGACATCGATTGACTTTCAGCCCTTTGTAGACTGGGACAACAGTCCCTTCATCCTTTTTGATCCGACAGGAAAGATCCTCTACCTCAACAACAGTGCGGAGATTCTTTTTGGATATGTTTCCAAAAAAGAGCTCTACGATCTTGCACTCGCTTATGCTCCGCAAAATTTCGGCTACAAAACGACAACGGTTACCCTAACCTATGACACATTCAACTTCTATGCCATTACGGTAGGCTATGAGAACGAAGAGCAGCTCTCCATCCGTTTCTACCATGCCCCCCGCATCAAGAATGCCACCCCAATAGAGCGGGAAAAGTTCGCCACCACCGACATCAACCTGCTGCTTGAAGCCAACATCGCACTCTTTCAGACAAAAAACAGCAATACGCTCCAGCTTCTGACCGACCCCGATCTTCCTTCCCTGAAAATTGACCAGAACAGGTTTTCCAAGCTGCTACGAAAAGTACTTGATGCCTATAGAGCTTCTGACTCCATACGCATCGTTTTGAAACTGCTTGTCGGAGAGCATGTCATCATTGATGGCAAACGTACACCCATTGCCCAAATCTCCATAGAAGCAAACGGACGCTACAACGATGCTGATGGTGAAATACATACACTTGCAGAGCAGTGCCATATCAACTGCTCTCTTGGTGAACACACAATCAAACTTGACATTCCTCTAATCCAGTAATGATTAAAAATTAATCAACAGTCATTATATTTTTTCCTTTATCCATGTTATGATACCTCTGCAATCAAAACATATAAAGGAAACAGCATGAAGTTAAAACTTTTCGCTCTACTGGCATCACTGATGCCTATTGCCGCTATGGCAGAAGACAAACTCGACACGGGTGACACGGCATGGATGATGATATCTACCGCACTTGTTCTGCTTATGACACCTGCGGGTCTTGCACTCTTTTACGCAGGCATGTCCAGAACAAAAAATGCCCTTAACACCTACGCAATGGTCATGGGTGCATTTGTTCTTGCATTCGTTGTATGGATCGTTGCAGGATACTCTCTGGCATTCGGCACTGCTGAAGCTGCAGGTATGCAGAAGTTTATCGGAGGTTTTAGCAATATTTTCCTCAACGGTATCAAATGGACAGACCTTAGCGGAACCTATCCTACTTTCGTATTTATCGCATTCCAGGGAACATTCGCTGCTATTACTGTAGCGATCGCTTCAGGTTCTGTTATCGGTCGTATGAAATTCTCTACATGGATGGTCATCGTAGCACTTTGGGGACTGATTGTTTACGCACCTATTACACACATGGTATGGGGTGGAGACGGTGCCCTGCTCTTTGATGCCGGTGCCCTTGACTTTGCCGGTGGTACAGTTGTACACATGAACGGTGGTCTTGCAGGTCTGGTTCTGGCGATTCTGGTTGGAAAAAGAACTGGGTACCCAAGACTGCCTATGAAACCTTTCAGCATCATCTTTACCGCTGCGGGTGCTGCGATCCTCTGGTTCGGATGGTACGGATTTAACGCCGGTTCCGCATTTGGTGCAAACGCTGTTGCGGGTGTAGCACTGCTGACAACAACTGTGGCAACTGCTGCTGCAGGGCTTACATGGCTGCTCATCGAGTGGGTTGTCTATAAAAAGCCAACACTGCTCGGAATCGCTTCAGGGATCGTTGCCGGTCTGGTTGCCATTACACCAGCGGCAGGATTTGTCTCTGTAGGCGGTGCATTCATCGTAGGTATCGGTGGTTCACTGATCGGATTCTTCGGTGTTGTCAAACTGAAAAAGATGTTCGGGTACGATGACTCTCTCGATGCATTCGGTATTCACTTCCTTGCAGGTCTCTGGGGTGCACTGATGACCGGTCTGCTCGCACTGAACGACAAAGACCTCCTTTGGGACGGACCAATGAAAGAGAGCGGTGACAGAATGGGTCAGTTCATGGTACAGGTTGAGTCTGTTGTCGTTGTCGGTCTCTGGACACTCATCGGTACTGTGGTTGTCTACTACATCGCAAGCGCACTCACAGGCGGTTCAAGAGTAGATGCAGAGACAGAAGAGATCGGTCTTGACGAAGCAGTCCACGGTGAAAAAGGGATGAACCTGTAAAAGGTTCTCCTTATTACGAGTAAGTAAGAAAAAGGATAAAACAGATGAAAAAAATTGAAGCAATCATCAAACCATTTAAACTGGAAGATGTCAAAGAGGCTCTCGTAGAGGCAGGAATCGAAGGGATGACTGTCTCTGAGGTCAAAGGTTACGGACGACAGCAGGGGCACTCTGAGCTCTATAGAGGTGCAGAGTATGTAGTAGAATTCATTCCAAAGATCAAAATCGAGATCGTTGTAAGCTCTGACGAGTACCTCAACAAAGCGATCGAGGCAATCAAGTCTGCAGCCAAAACAGGCAAAATCGGTGACGGTAAAATCTTTGTCTCCGACATTTCCAAAACCATCCGTATCAGAACGGATGAAGAGGATGAAGAGGCACTGTAAGCATCTACATAGCTACAGCTTCTTAAGCATCTGCTGTAAAGCCTTTCATACAGGGCTTGCAGCAGATAATATACCTTCTCAAAATCTCTACATTGATTAAAAAATAATCAAAAAATCCTATTATAAAAATTTTTTCATCATCTTTCTGCCTTTTTAATAAGCATTACAGTTGGTACTCGCATTTCAAAACTTCGCTACACTTATACCACTCAATTATCACAAGGAGTTTTTTATGGAAATGCACTATGTCATTGACACATTCTTTTCGATCTTTGCCATGACACTGATCATTTTGATGGTACCTGGCTTTGCCATGCTTGAAGCAGGTCTCGTACGTACCAAAAACGTTACATCGGTACTTACAGTCAACGTCATGATCTATGCAGTAGCATCATTGGCTTTTCTGCTTGTAGGCTATACCTATGCATTTGGCAGCTGGGATCATCAGGAGAGCATCAACAAATATGCCTTCTTCCTCTTCCAGATGGCATTTGTGGGGAAGGTGATCAATATCATGAGTGGTGGTGTAAGTGAACGCTCACGTATCATCCCACTTGTACTCTTTACCATCATTGTCGGAGCCTTTCTCTATCCAACCATTGTCAACATTACATGGGGCGCCAACTTCCTCTCAGGAACGATGTTTGACATCTCCGGCATGCACGACCTTGCAGGATCGACCGTCATCCACTCTACAGGAGGATGGGCACTGCTTGCGGCAATTTTGATCATGGGCGCAAGACGCGGACGATACAAAGCAAACGGTGCCATTCAGGTTATTCCCGCTTCCAACATCCCGCTTGTCGTACTTGGTGCCTTCCTTCTTTGGATCGGCTGGTTCGGATTCAATGGCGGCTCTGTCGGTGCCATCTCAACCAAAGAGAATGCCGATGCCGTTTCATTGACCATCATGAATACCAACACAGCAGGGCTTGCAGGAGCAATTGTGGGGTGGCTGATGACCTATGTTCGCTACAAAAAGTTTGACGTTACCATGATCCTCAATGGTGCACTGGGCGGACTGGTAGCCATTACCGCGGGCCCTGATCTGTACGATATCTATACACCTATTCTCATCGGTGCCATTGGCGGCGCACTGGTTGTTCTCTTCGTACCGCTGTTTGACAAACTGAAGATGGATGATCCTGTCGGTGCACTCTCTGTGCATCTTGTCAATGGTATCTGGGGAACACTGGCTGTCGGTATCTTCACAGATGTAAACTTCCTGACACAGCTTAAAGGGGTGGTTGTGGTTGCAGCTATTGTTTTTCCACTCTCTTTTGTTATAATTTACAGTATCAACAAGATCTTTACACTGCGTGCCGGTGATGAAGAACAACTGGAAGGAATCGATGCCATCGAGTGCGGTATCGAAGCCTATCCGGAATTTAAACGCAGCATTTAACCCAATAAGGAGAAACTATTATGAAAAAAATTGAAGCGATTATCAAACCATTCAAACTGGATGATGTCAAAGAGGCACTGGTCGAAGCCGGTATCGAAGGGATGACCATCTCAGAGGTCAAAGGGTACGGACGCCAGCAGGGGCACTCAGAGCTCTACCGCGGTGCAGAATATGTGGTCGAATTCATCCCAAAAGTCAAGATTGAGGTGGTGGTCAGTTCCGATGAATACATGAACAAAGCGATCGAAGCGATCAAGTCCTCTGCCAAAACCGGTAAGATCGGTGACGGTAAGATCTTTGTCTCAGACATTACAAAAACCATCCGTATCAGAACGGATGAAGAGGATGAAGAGGCACTGTAAAGACATCTTGAAGCCTTTGAACACTTATCAGCAGAGGTTTCACTCGATGGCGACAAAGGAGTGCCCAACCCTAGAAAGGGGCGCTTGCGTTCACGACTGCCAGAGCTATCGAGTGAAACCGGTAATTTTTTAGAGAACTCTCCTATCTTTACAGCAGAAAAATTGATCTCTATTTGATCCCTGCTTTTACAAGAGCATCAACCTGTTCCTGACTGCCTGTTACACTCCACTGAACCCATTCGACACCAAAATCACGCTCATACTGGGCAATGCCTAGCTGTTTTAACTGATAGAGTGTTTTATCAACATCTGAATAACTGGTTTTAAACATATACTTCACCTGCTTCTCATAAGGCACCAAATTGGCAACTTCCAATACATCTTTCACCGCCTGTGCATAAGCACGTGCCATACCGCCTGTACCCAGCTTGATCCCGCCAAAATAGCGCACGATCAATACTGCCACATTGATAAGCTCCTCTCCTCGCAGTACATTGAGCGCAGGCACTCCGGCGCACCCCTTTGGCTCTCCGTCATCCGTACTTTGCTCTACAATGTGTTCAAATTCATTTAGATACCGGAGGGCATAGACAACATGGTTAGCTTTGGGATGCTCTTGCTTGAGTTTTTCCTGCAAGCCGTCAAACTCTGCATACGGTACCAGAAAGCTCAAAAACTTGGAACGGTTTACCACCGTTTCTGCACTGTAGGAGGTCAGAACTGTTTTCATCTGTCAGCAATCTGTGACACCCGGTTTGTGATCAGGTCCACAAACCGCTCATCATCATTAAAACAACGTGCAACCACATAGTCGTCATAGTGTAACTTGTCTGCAATCTCGCGGTGTTCAATATCGAGTTCAAACACTGTTTCGGAGTTGTCGATGGTAAAGGCAAGCGGGTAGATAAGTACTTTTCTGTGCGTCGGATTACGCAACACATCGGCAAGGTTCGGCTCCAGCCATGCAGATTTGCCAACCTTGGACTGATAGACCAGCTTGATATCATGAAAAACAATCCCCTTTGAAGCAAGCCATGTTTTAATGGCGGAGACATTTCCTTCTACCTGTTTTTCATAAGGATCTCCCGCTTTGATGATACTCATAGGCAGTCCGTGGGCAGAGAGCAGCAGATCATACTCCTGCGTCTTTTTACCCTCCATCGCTTCAAGAATCTTCATACCGCACGCTTCTACATAGTCATAATCATCATAGTACGGATCGATCACCCGTATTTTCGGCGCATACCCCAATACTTCACACTGCTGTTCAATATCTTCGACAGAGGAGAGGGTTGTCGTTGTCGAATACTGTGGATACATCGGGAAAAGGATCAGCTCCTCTACTCCCTCCGCTTTACAGCGAGCCAGTGCCTCCTCTGCAAACGGCGGAACGTAGCGCATCGCGGCATAAACAGGCATGTCTACACGCTGTTGTATTTTCCCAATCAGTTTGCTGGTAATAGCAGGCAGTGGAGAAGCCCCACCAAGCAAACGGTAATTCTCCTCTACTTCATCAATGCGTTTGGCAATAATTCTGTTGGCTATAAACTTTCGCAGGTAGGGATTCATAGGCAATATACGCTTGTCTGCAAACATATTGCGCAAAAAGAGTCCGACCTCTTTGACAGTGTTTGGTCCGCCCATATTGAGAAGTAGTAGTGCCTGTTTCATGTTACCCCTTAGTGGTTGCTATTTTAGCATAGAGAGTGTAAAATCATACATAACTTCAATACAAAAGGCTTCTTATGATCATAATCCCGGCACGTATAGGCTCAAGCCGTTTCCCAAACAAGGTTCTTGCAGATATAGGAGGGGTACCCATGGTG
>JALVGO010000080.1 GCA_027029065.1 Sulfurovum sp. | reverse complement strand
TATATCAGCCGTGCGATCACTTACGGCTGGAGTCTGGCACTGGTATGGGTGCTGGTGGTACTTTTTATAGAGATATTCTACTCACGCAGGGCATGGTGTAAGTATGTCTGTCCAGTCGGAACAACCTACAACATGCTTGGGTGGGTAAGTATGACCAAAGTCAAATGGGATATGAACAAGTGTGACCACTGCGGTGCCTGTTTGAATGCCTGTTTTGAAGAGCATGTACTGGAGTTTATCAAACCGAAATATGACAAGGAGAGAAAAGAAAAAGGGGTCGATACCCAACTGGTTGTCAACGGTGACTGTACGCTGTGCGGACGCTGCTTTGATGTTTGCCATACCGATGCCTACAACTATGACTTTAGACTGAAGGATCTTATCTGATGTTGGTAGAGGCAAAAGGTGTAACCAAAACATTTATGGGAAGCCGGGTACTCGACAATGTAGACCTTTCCATTCAGAAAGGTGACCGGATCGCGATGATGGGTCCCAATGGCGCGGGGAAAACCACACTGGTACGTGCCATACTCGGATTTTACCATATCGACAGCGGAACGATCCGTGTCAATGGACACGACCCTGTCAGAGAGCGGGTTTCGGTACTTCAGAAAATCAGTTTTATTCCGCAGCTTCCGCCGCCGGTAAAGCTGAGTCTTGAGGAGCTGTTGCTTTATGTCGAGCGAAGTTCCGGTGTTTCACGTACAAAGATCTTTACCGAGTCTGAGCGTATGGAACTGGATCTTAAGAAACATCTTGCCAAGCCTTTTTTCAAACTTTCAGGAGGGATGAAACAGAAGTTACTGATTGCAATCGCACTCTCAAAAAAGAGTGATCTTCTCATTTTCGATGAGCCGACAGCCAATCTTGACCCCAAAGGGAGAGAGAAGTTTTATGAACTGCTCACAGAAGTGGATCCCTCCTGTTCCACACTGTTTATTACACACAGACTCGATGAGATTGAAGGTTTGATCAACAGAACGATCTATATGGATCTTGGAAAGGTGGTGGAAGATGAAACAATTTAGTCTGATTTTTATGATGGGATTTTTTGTATTGTTCGGTTTTTCCGGGTGTGAGCAGAAGCCTTCGGGTGCTGTACAGCAGATGCACTGGGACAGGGATATGTGCGAGCGGTGCAAGATGGCGATCAGTGAACGCAAATTCGCCGTGCAGATCATTGACCCCAAAACAGGAAAAGACTACAAGTTCGATGATATCGGCTGTGCGGTACTCTGGCTTGATGAAGAGAAGATTCCGTGGAGAGAGCAGGCGATTATCTGGATTACTGATGCCAAAACGGGCAAATGGATCGATGCACGCAAAGCCTATTATGTTGACGGGGCTATTACGCCTATGGCATACGGATTGGCTGCCTACGGGAAGGATACCCTGCCACAGGGAGCACACCCCGTTGATTTTTCAGAAGCAGTGAAACGCATTCGAAAGATCGAAAAAGAGAACAGTAAAAAGGTTGGG
>JALVGO010000079.1 GCA_027029065.1 Sulfurovum sp. | reverse complement strand
ACGAACTCGCCCCGATCTGCTCCACCAGTATGGTAACAAGCAGTGTCTTGACACCCAACCTCGCACTTGCCAGCGACGCTTCGATCCCCGCGTGCCCACCACCGATGACAATGACATCATAATCCATTTTCAAACTCCGTTTGAAAAAGTGAAGAGTGAGGAGTGAGGAATGAGGAACGAAACCTAAACTGTCTCTACCCTACATACCACACACCGCTCAACGCTTTTCTGCTATAATTAAAGCGAATTATATCCAAATTTCATAAGGAGCCCTCTCTCATGTCATATAAAAGCTTTTTGCAAAAAAGCATACCAACACTCTTCACTCTTCACTCTTC
The DNA here is from genome assembly GCA_027029065.1 of Sulfurovum sp. The sequence continues at coordinate 13,017 of JALVGO010000079.1, read as the reverse complement.
ACTCCTCACTCCCACCCAAGGGGGTCACTGATGTTCACCGGTCTTATCCGCGAAATAGGCACCGTTAAACGCTACCAGAACAATATCCTGCGCATAGTCTCATCCCACAAAGCCAAACTGGGTGACTCCATTGCTGTCAACGGTGTCTGTCTGACAGTTATAAAAGTAAACCCGGACGGATTCGATCTGGAGCTCGCCGATGAAACACGTGCGGTGATAGATGAAAGCAAGCTCAAAGGAGAGGTGCACATCGAACCTGCCATGCAGATGCATGACCGTTTTGAAGGGCATATTGTACAGGGGCATGTTGACTGTATGGGGGAGGTGGTTGAAATCACCAAACGCCAAAACGGTACAGATTATATTATCAAGATAGATCCCAAACAGATCGCATACATTATCCCAAAGGGATCTATCACTATTGACGGAGTGTCACTAACGGTCAATGATGTATATGAAGACCATTTTAGGCTGACGATCATTCCGCATACACTGGAGCATACACTCATTCACACCTATAAAAAAGGGACGAAAGTCAACATAGAGACTGATATGTTCGCACGTTACATTGACCATATTCTTAAACACAGATCACAAAAACGAAGCATGGGGTGGAACGAAATTGACGCGATTACGATGAGTTATTGAGGGTCTCTGAGACTTTGGGCATGAGGGTTACGCTGCTTTTTAAGCTCCATATCGATCCATTCAAAGCTCTTTATTTTTTTCGGTGATGCAATCAGCGATCGTCTTGTGTCCGGGGCATCATAATAATGAAGTTGGAAACCATTTTCATATAGTCCCATTCTTGTTGCTGCAGCAGTCGAATAGGTTGTCAGCACCGCATCTTCACTGCACAGTGCACGAATATCCGCAAACCACTCCCGCGTCCAGAGCATAGGATTGACTTTGGGACTGAAAGCATCCTGATAGACAATATCGAACTTTTGAATGAGTAACTGAGGGATTGTTTCTCTTGCATCTCCGATGAGAATAGTGATTTTGAACTGTTCATCTTCATAGTAAAAATCATTGGAGAGTGCTTCAATAATGTGACGTAGCGAAGTGAACTCAGGCGGATATTCAAAATCTTTTAGAGAACGTACCAATGCTTCATCAAACTCCGGAGAGACAATCTCTATGTTTACATCAAGATTTTGTGTTTGTACATAATGGAGTGTGGCAAGTGTATTGTAGCCAAGCCCGTAGCAGATATCGAGTATCCGCGATATTGGTTTGCCATGCTGAAGTCTAAATGCAGGTATCACATGCTTGTTAAGGCTTTCTCTGAGTGCCCCGTCTTTTGGAGAGTGGTATGATTCGTTAAACTCTTTGGAGTAGAGCGTCAAAGAACCATCATCACTGACAATTGTCTCTTTCTCCCCTCTTAACGTTTCATCGTACAAACTACACCCCAATTCCTAATTCCTAATTCCTAATTCCTAATTCCTAATTCTATCACAGTCCAATCTCATCAAGCTCTTTGAACTTGAACGCTTCAATGATATCTTCGATCGTCTCCTGTCCCTCTCGGACAACCAGTACCATCATCCCCTCATTCATGTAGTCAAGATAGTTTTCAAACTTGTTGGCAAGGATGATAAAATCGACCCACTCGCCGCCCAGCGCTTCGATATTGTCGTAAAATACCAGTGATTTCATCTCTCCGGCATCAAAATCGACCAGTGCCCACTGCTTGGCTTCAAGCTGCGGAACAATCTTGGAAGTGATACCCTTCTCTTGGGCTACAGGGATCCAGATCAGCATACATTCCCCTCTTTTGCAATTTTTTCAAGCTCTTTTTTGCTCAGCTGAAGTGCTTTGTTATCCATAATACCAATACCGCGTTTAAGTACCTTTTTCGCAATCTTCTGTGCCGCTTTAAGTGAGTGCATCTTGCAGGTACCGCACTGGTACAGGTTAAGTTCCGGAATATCAGCTTCTCTCTTGACTGCCAGCACATCTTTCATCGATTTTTCCCATGCTTTGGCAACCTTCTTTTCAGATGGTGTACCAAGCAGAGACATATAAAAGCCTGTTCTGCACCCCATAGGCGAAATATCGATGATCTCTACTTTTTTGGAATTAAGATGCTCTCTCATAAATCCTGCAAAGAGATGTTCAAGCGTATGGATACCCTTGGCAGAGAGACGCTCTTTGTTAGGCACGGTAAAGCGCAGGTCAAAGACGGTAATGTCATCTCCGCAGGGGGTTTTCATATTTTTTGCAACACGCACCGCCGGTGCTGTCATTCTGGTATGGTCAACGGTAAAACTGTCTAAGAGTGGCATGAAATTTTCCTTATATAATTTTTCAAATTATAACGGAAAAAGTGAATAGTGAATAGTGAATAGTGAATAGTTTTGGAAAAAAGATTTATAAAGTTAATTTTTTACATTCGATTCTTTGAAAAATACAGAAAAGTGATGATTTGGTGCAGATTTTGCTTTAGCAAAGAAGTTTACAAAGAAGCGTACATATAGTACGTGACTGCAGGAAAATTCTGCAGTCTAAAGTGAAAGATGTGCCGAAGCAGTAATTTTATACGCGTGCTTCTTCTCTTCTTTGCAGGTACTCCCACTTCTCATCGATCTCTTTTTGGATACGCTCGATAACATGGCGGTTCTCTGGTTTGAAGAGGTGCTTATAACGCCCTTGAGCGCCGAGATACTCCTCGACAGGGATCACATTTTTTGGTCTATAAAGAATGTTAAGCTCAGTACCATTGATGATCTCATAGATCGGGAACATCAAAGAGTCAGTCGCAAGATCGGTGACATTGATGGTATCTTTGGGGTCAAACTTCCATTCTGTAGTACAGGCAGAAACAGTGTTAATAAAGCATGGACCTTCAGTCTCAAGGGCTTTCTGGAACCCTTTTGCCATAGACTTCCACTTGTTTGGCGCCAACTGCGCGACATACGGCGCGCCGTGTGCCGCCATGATAGCAACGATATCTTTCTTTCGCTGAGTCTTTCCATAAGAGTGTGTTCCGGCTTGTGCCGTAGATGTATGTGCCCCTATTGGTGTTGCAGAAGAGCGCTGACCACCGGTATTGGCATAGTTCTCATTGTCAAGACAGATATAGGTAAAGTCATGTCCTCTTTCCATCGCACCTGAGAGCCACTGGAAACCGATATCATAGGTAGAACCGTCACCGCCAAATGCAACAAATTTTACCGGTGCATCAGGGTTAGGAAGTGTTCCTTTTCGTTTCCTAGCTTTAAACATAGACTCCGCACATGCTGCCGCAGTAGCTGCATTTTCAAAACCGATATGGATCCATGAGGTATCCCATGAAGTGTATGGATAAACAGCTGTCGAAACTTCAAGACATCCTGTATTGGATGCGATAACAAGATTGTCATCCGTTGCATTCATCAGCTCTCTGACGATCATTGAGTGTGCACATCCCGGACAAAGAAGGTGTGAACCTTCAAATCTGTCATTAGCTGTTGAAAATTCTTTTAGGTTTTTAATAGATGTAATTGCCATGCTTAGCCCCTTCTTGTCTCAAAAAATCCGAGTTTTGGTCCTCTAACACCAGAGAACTGCTGAATCGGTGTTGTAATATGTCCTGCATCAGCATGCGCTTTCTGCTCTTTAAAGATACGCTTTGCTTCATCAAGTCCAAAATCTCTACCACCAAGACCATAGATATAGTTACTGATAAGTGGTCTGGATTTTGTAGTATATGCGGCTGCAGACACTTCATTGAAAAGCGCACCCATTGCACCACCCGGTGCAGATTTATCCATACAACATACTGCTTTAAGTGATGGTATTTCCAGTGCATCTCTTACCAAATCAAAAGGGAATGGCCTAAAACATCTTGGAGCAATAACACCCGCTTTAATACCTTCCTCTTCACGAAGCTGTTTAGCTGCCAATGCTGCTGTTTCTACAGAAGAACCAAGTGCTACAATAGCCACTTCTGCATCTTCCATATAGTATGTCTCTACCCTTTTGTACTCTCTGCCTGTCAACTGTTTGAATTCACCCAACACCTCATCAATCACTGTTCTGGAATCCATAAGTGCTTTATGCTGCTTGGCTTTATGTTCAAAGTGCCAATCTTCTTCTGTCTGCGCTCCATGTGTAACTGGTCTGGAAAAATCCAACATATCATTTACCGGAACATAATCACCTACAAACTTGTAAGCTACTGCATCTTTAAGAGGGGTGACATTTTGTGCCTTGTGAGAAGTGGTAAATCCATCTTGATGTACCATTACAGGAAGTCTAACATCAAGATGCTCACCGATTCTAAAGGCACAAAGTGTCAAATCATATGCCTCTTGGGCATTAAATGCATCAAGCTGAATCCAACCTGAGTCACGACCCAAATACATATCAGAGTGATCACCCCGTACATTGAGAGGAGAAGCTAATGCACGGTTTACCACAGTAAGTACAATAGGAAGCCTCATACCCGATGCCTGGTAGAGTACCTCCGCCATTAAAGCAAACCCTTGTGAAGAAGTTGCAGTTGCAACACGACCGCCTGCTGCCGCTGCACCGATACACCCTGACATCGCACCGTGTTCAGACTCAACCATAACAAATTCGCCATCTACATAACCATTGGCAACATATGCTCCATACCCCTCAACGATTGGTGTTGATGGAGTAATAGGGTAGGCTGCAACCACATCGATCTGTGCTTGTCTCAGGGCTTGAGATGCGGCATAGTTTCCATCCCACACCTCTACCTCGTTTAGTTCAAATTCTTTTGCCATAATCGTCCTTTACTTCTCTTTTTTCTTTTTTTCAGGCCACTGGGCAAGTGCTTCATCCTGATCTTTGGCTTCAGCAAACATTAGAAGGGATTTTGGATTGGTTGGACACACTTCCACACAGACTCCACACCCTTTACAGTGATCGTAGTCAATTCCAAGCATCTGCTTGTCACGGGAGATAATGGAAGTATCCGGACACCATACCCAACAGTTCTGACAGTCAATACAGATATCTCTGTTGTATACCGGTTTAATAATTCTCCATGATGCAACAGTTGCTGTATAGGAGTTGAAGTCAGCATAATTTCGCTCTTCGGCTTTTTGGTGTACGATATCTGTCGCATCTCCCTCAAATGAGTTCAATACCACGCCACGTGTCACTTCGTCCCAGCCGACTTTCTCTTCTGCACCTAATTCTCTTATTCCTCGTTTTTCTGTTCCCAATACACCTGTACTCATCCTGCGCTCCTTTATTTCACTTCGTTATATGCTCTGGTAATCGCTTCCATGTTCGCATCAATAATCTTTTGCGGGAACTTGGCAAGTACTTTTTTCATATTTTCCAGGAAAAAATCCAATTCATACATCTTGGATACCTTCATAAATGCACCCAAAATCGGTGTATTAGGCATTGCTCTTCCAATAGTATCAAGTGAGATCTGCATACAGTCTACCACAAATACTCTCTCCGCTTTGTCCTGCAATGCAGGAATTTGTGCAATCAAATCATCTTTCGAGAGATGTGTTGTAATGATATACTGTGTTGTAGGCTTGTCATTTTTAGTGATATCATCCGTAAATGCCAAAGCAGGGTCGATGACAAAAACATAATCAGGGAACATTTTGGTTTCCTGATTGGTAATAGGTTCGTCATCTATCCTGTTATATGCATTCATTGCTGCACCACGTTTGGCAGAACCATACAGTGCATATGCCTGCACCTGCTTTCCTGTTGTAGCAACAACGGTTCCAAGCCCTTTTGCACCGGTTACGGCACCTTGACCCGCACGGCTGTGCCATCTGATCTCAATCATAGTTTCTCCTCTGTAGTGGTTAGGTACTTGAGTATACACTCAAAATACTAAAATGTATCCCATTGTAATGGCGGGACTCTTAAATTGTGCTTGAAATTACAATTTTTTTAACTTCATGTTATGATTCGATAATAAACTTCACAGCTTCCAGCGCATTTGGCGCGATATGACAGCGGTATGGTGAGAGCTCCGCTTCAGCAGCATACCCGCAGGTAACCGCCACGCTGCCTATGCCTGCGGCATTTGCCGCCCCTATATCCATAGGGGTATCACCGATCATCCAACACTCTGTTGTATCGGTATCGAGCTTTGAAAGTGCTTTAAGCACCGGTTCGGGATGCGGTTTTGGATGGGTGACATCTTCTCTTCCGATCAAGACAGAAAAATAGTGCATGACCCCCATATGCTCAAGCATCTCTCTGGAGTAGAGCCCTGTTTTGGTAGTAACAATGCCAAGTGTGGCATGTGCACCGGCAAGTTCGATCGCCTCTTTCGCATTGGGCAGCAGTACTGTTTTGGCTTTGGATATGACACGGTAGTGCCTTTTGTAGGCGTCCACATACTCCCATACCATTTCATCTCCAATCCCCATACCGGAGAACATCACATCAAGCGGATGTCCAATCTGTGATTTGATCACCTCCTCATTGGGTGCTTTTTTGCCAAACGTCTCGAACGCAATCTGAAAACTTTCCAAAATCGCTTCAGTCGAGTCTATCAGTGTGCCGTCAAGGTCAAACAGTATGGTCATATTTCCTCTTTCTTTTCTTTTATGAATCCGTGCATAGATGCAGGCAGCTTCGGTACTGCCGACAACAGTGTCTGGGTATAGGGATGCCGGGGTGCGGTGAAGACCTCATCGACACGTCCCTGTTCAACAATCTTCCCCGACTGCATGACTGCCACATGCCGGGCTATGTCAGGCACCAAAGAGAGATCGTGGGTGATAAAAAGGTAGCTCAGTCCACTCTCCTGTTGCAGCCGTTTCAACAGACGCAGGATCTGTGCACGTACTGTCACATCCAGTGCCGAGGTAGGTTCATCGCAAATGATCAGCTCCGGATCTACCGCGAGTGCCCTCGCAATACCGATACGCTGCCGCTGTCCTCCTGAGAACTCATGCGGATAGCGATCGATATATGCCGGGTCGAGTTCAACCTTTTTCAGTATCTCTTCAATATAACGGTGCTGCGCTTTGGGGGTACGAGGTCCCACACCAAGACTCTCCATCCCTTCTTTGATGATCTCTCCGATGTTCATACGCGGATCGAGTGCCGCAAAAGGGTCTTGAAAGATCACCTGTATCTTTTTACGATAGGTGTGGCGCATCTTCTTTGGCAGTACCGTTATCTCGTCAGTTTCAAACCAAATGCTGCCGCCACTCACAGGCACCAGTGACAAAATCGCCTCTCCAAGCGTTGTCTTCCCGCTTCCCGATTCACCGACCAGTGCCAGTGTGCTGCCGCGTTCGATCGTCAAAGATACCCCGTCAACCGCTTTGACAACCTGACGTACCTGCCCAAAGAACCCTCTTTTCACAGGGAAATGGACTTTGAGATCTTCTACCCGCAACACTATTTCTTTGGCACCTCCCTCACCTTTTGACACCTCTTTCGCCACTGCATTTTCAAGCAGCTGCCGTGTGTAGGGGTGAGACGGGGAGACAAAGAGCGTATAGGCATCCGCTTTTTCGACAATCTTGCCATCCTTCATCACCGCAATAGTATCTGCCATCTGCGAGACCACTGCCAGATCATGTGTAATGAAGAGAATAGAGAGCCCACGCCTATCGCGTATCTGTTTCAGCAAAGAAAGAACCTGTGCCTGTACCGTTACATCCAGTGCTGTTGTCGGTTCATCGGCAATCAGCAGATCAGGTTCACATGCAAGTGCCATGGCAATCATCACCCGCTGTTTCTGTCCGCCTGAGAGCTGATGGGGGTACCAGTTGTACCGTATGGCCGGATCGGGAATGGCCACCTCTTCAAAAAGGGCGATCACCCGCGCTTTGACCTCGGAGGCAGAAAGCGTAAAATGCAGCCTGACCGCTTCGGCCACCTGCTCACCAACGGTCATCACAGGGTTGAGTGCACTCATGGGTTCCTGAAAGATCATAGCGATACGTCTGCCGCGTATATGCCGCATCTGCATTTCCGGCAGCACAAAAAGGGAACTCTCCTCAAGCAGTACATCTCCACCGGTCACCGACAGCGCCTGCGGCAGTAGACGCATGATCGCCAGTGAAGTGACCGACTTGCCGCTTCCGGACTCTCCCACGAGGGCAACGATCTCTCCTCTCCCGACTATAAATGAAACCTGATCAAGCAATGTTTTGTCACCCGCAGCAATGCTGAGCTGACGAATATCCAGCAGGGTACTCATGACACATTCCTTGGATCGAGTACATGCTGCACCCTGTCGGAGAAGAGATTAGCAGCTAACACCAAGACAAACATAAACGCAAAGGAGGCAAACAGTGACCACCATACCATCGGCTCTCTTGCCATCTCCAGCCGTGCCTGATTGATCATGTTGCCCCAACTGTACATGGTCGGATCGACCCCTACCCCTACATAAGAGAGTACCGCCTCGGCAAGTACAAGCGAGGAGAAGTCAAGCACCACGGAGATCAAAATAATATGCATCAGGTTCGGCATGATATGGCGTAACATAATACGCATGCTGCCTACACCAAACGCCTTTGCCGCGGTCACATAGTCCATTTTGGCGATCTTCAATGTCTCGGCACGCACCAGTCGGCACAGCCCTGTCCAGCTTGTCACCCCCAAAATCACCACCAAAAAGAGCAGCCGGAGGTCTGAACGTTCCACTGTCGAAGCGAACCACTCAGGGTGCTGATCGACCCACACCTGCATCATCAGCACCCCCGCAGCAATCAGCAGTACCCCGGGAATGGAACTGAGGGTCGTGTAGAGATACTGTATCAGATCATCGACCCATCCGCGGAAATACCCGGCACTGACACCAAGGATGATAGCAAGCGGCAGGGTCACCAGCGTTGTCAATGTCCCTATCAGCACCCCCGTACGGATACTTTTAAGCGAGGCATACAGCACATCGGCACCCACTTTGTCCGTACCCAGCACATGATAGGAGAAGCTCATCACATAGATCCACCCCAAAAGCACCAAAAGCAGCAGCAGTGTCATATAGGCAACATGCCACGGTATCTTGGCAGCAGAAACCATATCTGCGTCATCCCGTTTCCGCCACCGCCAATGTGTTGCAATCAGCAAAAGCGCAAGCAGCATGCCGGATCCGATACCCATCAGGCTTTTTTGCACAAAACGGTCAGTGTGTACATGCTGCAGAGGAAGATAACGCTGTGTGGTGCGTCCTGTTGCATCAGATGTGACAGATTTGGTGTATTCACGGGCAGCAAACGGTGCAGAGTAGGTACGCTCACTGTAGTACTTCTGATGTGCCATCCCTATATCAAGCAAAGAGACGATCTCCCCTTCCACCATACCTTTTGAGACAGGTGTATTGACTTTGAAATGCACACTGTCAAGCAGTGCAAAAAGCAGATAAAAGAGCAGTACCATTGCCGATGCCATCGCGACCCCCGATCGAAAGATGCTCTGCCACATACGCCTTGTCTGTACAGAACGCATGCTGCGCCATCCAAGCACTGCAAAGCCCGCCATCAAAAGCCATACCAGTATATCAGTCCACAGAAGATGCAGTGTCATAGCTTCACCCTCGGATCAAAGAGTGTATAGGAGAGGTCTGTCAAAATAAGCCCCACAATATAGAGTACGGAGCCCAAAAAGACCATCGCTTTGACAATGGCAAAATCCTGTGCATTGATCGCATCGATCGTATAGGAGCCAAGTCCGGGGATACCGAAAAAGGATTCCATGATCAAACTCCCCATAAAAAGTGACGGAATGACAACCACCACTCCGGTAAGAATAGGCAACATCCCATTGCGCAGAACGTGTTTAAAGAGCACAGCAATTTGTGAAAGCCCTTTGGCACGCGCGGTACGCACATAATCCTGATTGATCTGTTCCAGAAAGATCGAACGGTACCAGCGTACCCCTGCGCCAAGCCCGGCAAATACACCAATAGCAACAGGCAAAACAATAAACTTGATACCGCTCCACCCCTCTGCATATCCGGAGATCGGTACCCAGTGCCACAGTTTGGAGAAGAGTACCTGCCCCAGTATAATATAGAAAAGCCCCGAAACCGACATGATCACCACGGCTGCGATCATCATGGAAAAATCCAGTATAGAGCCTCTAAAGAGTACCAGCAGCAGTGCGATTGAAATGTTGGTCACCAGTGCGATCAGAAATGTCGGTACCGCAATCGCAAGACTCGGTCCCATCCTTGCTCTGATCTCTTTGCCGATATCACGGTTGGCATCCGAGCGTCCGAAGTCAAACCTGAAAAGCTTTAAGGACTCCTGCACAAAGAGGGTTTGGGTAATGTGGCTCATACCCTTTGCATGCTTATTGTAAAAAAGCGGTTTGTCATACCCCTTCTCCTCTTTCCATGCCGCAATCATTGCCGGTGTTGTCTGTTTGGCTCCCAACTGCGCCCGTGCCATATCATCAGGTGTGTTGACCATAAAAAAGAGCATAAAGGTAATGAGGTTAACGCCAATGAGTATAGGGATGGCATAGAGTATCCGCCTGATAACATAACGTATCATCCTCTCTCCTTGCTGCGGTATATCACCGCTTTCTCTTCTCTTATATAGGCAGCATAGAGCAATACTGCTCCCAGTACCAGCATTCCGACCAGCCAATACAGCGGTACTGCAACCGGACGGTTCCATGCCTCCTGTCTGGCAACCCTCTCCTGAGGGTCGATACGTTTATATTTGAGGGTATTGTTTGCCATGGCATTGGCATACACATTGCCAAACCAGCTGTGTACCAGAGCAAGGCTTTTGGGGTAGAACCCCCAGACCCATGGGGCATCCTCCTGCACTATTTTGAGCATCTGCTCTATTTTTGCAAGACGTTCGGGTGTATTGTCCATACTTTTGATCTCTTCAAAGAGTCTGTCAAACGCCGAATTTTTGTAGTTGGCGCTGTTGATCCCTGCCCCGTCGGTATCGACAGCTGCATTCTTTCCATAAAGCAAAAAGAGAAAATTCTCCGGATCGGGGTAGTCCGCATTCCATCCCCAGGAGAAGAGCTGTACTTTGCCCTTACGCACCTTTTCCTGAAAACGGTTGTAGTCCGTTGCACGGATCACCAGCGTAATCCCCAGTTTGGCAAACTGCTTGCGGCGCCACTCCATCAAAGCACGGTCATCAGGACCCGTTGCGGTAGTATCATAGTAGAGCTTGAGCCGTCTGCCCGTCTTTTGGCTAATCCCGTTAGGGTACCCTGCTTCAGCCAGCAGCCTTTTTGCAACATCCAAACGTTTGCGTACCCGCCTGCCCTTGTGCCATTCATACACAAAAGGGTTGGTTCCTTTTTTGCCCTCTTCATAACCGAATATTCCGGGAGGAATGGGACCTTGTGCCGGCACTCCCCGTCCATTCATAAAAATGGAGATATACTCCTCCTCATTCTGGGCAATACTGATCGCCTGACGCAGTTTTCTCTGCTCTGGACTGTAGCCGCCGACAACAGGATCTTCCATATTAAATGCCATATAAAAGATCGAAGGCTGTACAGAAGAGATCAGCCGTATACCTTTCTTGCGCATAGCATCACTCAAACCCATATCTCCGCTGCTGCCTATCTGCACTGCCTGATCAAAGGCTTCCGAGGCGATGCCAGAGGCATCATAGTAGCCCTGCAGAAACTTGTTCCACATTGGAATACTCTCTTTTTCAAGGGTATAGACCGCTTCATCGATAAACGGAAGTTTTTGGGATGAGGCAGGATAGTACTCTGTATGGAAATAACTGTTTCGTTTTAGACGCATACGCCGGTTGGGGTTATTTTCTGCCAAATAGTAGGGTCCTGTACCTACCGGTGCCGTATCGAATGAAATATTTTTTGCATGCAGCCCCTCTTGCTGATAAAAGAGATCCGCCTCCCATGGGATAGGGGCAAAAAAGTTCATAGCAAGCCAGTAGAGAAACTGCGGGTATTTTCCATGGATGAGAATCTCTAACGTATTGTCATCCACAACCTTTACCCCTTTTATATGGTATGCACGCAGATCCAACGGCTGGTGCAACACTCTTTTCTGCTTGGCAACTGCACTTATCTTTTTGGAAAAATCCTCTAAGCCTACTATATAAGGGATCATGCTGTCAAGGATGGGGGAGTGGTACTGCCGTACTGCCATACGCTTGATAGCATAAGCGTAATCTTCTGCCCTAAGCTCTCTTGTCTCTTTTTGGACAAAATCATGCACACTCTCTATGGCATCAAGCTCGTTTTGGGTAAGCGCACCATACAGAAGCTGCCCCTGTGCATTTTTGGCAAATGCCGGATGAGGATGGTAATAGACATCTGAGCGAAGATGCAGCCGGTAGCGGGAATAGGCAATCCGACGCTCCTCAGTTGTCTCTTTTCCTTCGTTGTCAAGATAGACAACCTCCGGCATGGTTTGCAGTGTCAGCGGTTCAAGCATATAGGGGCGTTTAAGATAGTTGTACTGAAGCGGCGGTTCATAAATCTGTCCAAGAATCGACCACTCGTTGGCATTGTACGATACCACAGGATCCAAATGTCTGGGAGGGGAAGAGAATACTGTAAACAGCGTATTGCTGCTCCGTTCGCTTGCAGGGTAGGGACTGTTCCAGACATTGGCATGCAGCTGTGTAGCCACAAACAAAAACATGAGTAGTGTTGATAATAGATGTAAGAACAACGAACCCCTGCCTTTGTGTGGTATTGATGAGATGATTTTACCATATTTTATTACAAAAAGGTAAAAAGGGTTGTTAGAATTCATACAATTTTTCTCCTTATTTCATAAATTTTTTTGATTAATATAATATTCTTTTGAGAAAATGGATTAATTATTATATTTCTATCTTATACAAAAGATAATGGTCGTTAATAAAAATCACTAAATACAACACTTTAAATTGGTTTTAAAAAAGGTTGCCCTAAAATGAATGTGCAACAATAAATTTTAAATATGAAGGAAGGCTATGGCACGATTAGTAGTAATGGGTGGTGGTGTCTCTGGACACACTGCTGCAACATTTGCAAAAAAATGGCTTGGCGATGAGCATGAGGTGGTTGTCGTAACTCCAAATTCACAGTGGAACTGGATCCCGTCCAATATTTGGGTAG
>JALVGO010000078.1 GCA_027029065.1 Sulfurovum sp. | reverse complement strand
GGTTTCTTTAGGCCTCTCTCTACCAGCAACTTGAGGATCCTCAACCACTCGGAGGACTTCTCCCTCCCCTCCCTTATCTCCACATACAAGAACCTCTTCCTCCCTTCCTTCGTTATCCCCATCACCACGTACAGGGTGAAGGTATGACTCCTATCCCCTGTCCTTATCGTCAGCATATGGCCATCCAGATACACGAAGGCCATATCCTCCTCTATCGGTGCGGTGTTTATGTTTTCTATGAACCCCCTCATCTTCTCCTCAAACTCTTCCATCTCTTCATCCCTTGCCCTTATCCCCATCTCCCCAAGTATCACTCTCACCTTCTCCCTGCTGTACCCTATCTTCACCAGCACTTCTAACAGCCTCATACCTACATCTTCACCCCTCTTCCACCTCTCCGGCAACAAAGCACTACGGAACCCTCCCTTCCTCGTCCTCGGTACCCTCACCCTCTCCTTCTCCCCTAATAACCTCACCTCCCTCTCGTAGTACCCGTTGCTCGGATCCTCCGGATGCTCTTCCCTGTACCTCTCCCTTTCCCCTCTCATCGCTTCTTCGTATAGCAGAACTATCGCCCTCTCAAACCCTATCCCCTTCACTATCTCGTATGCCATCTCCCTCATCCTCTCCTCTTCCTTGCTCATCTTCCTTTTCCTTCCTACCCTCTTCCTCATCTTTCTACCTCCTTCTTCCATTACACAATTCTATGGGTATATCCCTTTCAATAACCCCATCCCACCTACTCTTCTCCCACTTCTCCCACGTATTTTTCAGCACCTCTACAGTCTTAGTACTCCCCTTCTCCGAGAAACTCTCTTTGCCGCTTACGTACAGCAGGGCCATCAGGATTACGCCAAGGGGAGTATCCGGATACTCTTTGAACCCATCCGCATCCTTATTAACGTTGTAGATCCTGTTGAAGACTTCAACGGCCGCCTTGAAAATCTCTTCCCTATCCTCCTTAGACATACCCCTTTCCCTATCCCTCTCGGTCGTAGTTCCAAGATTTAATTTCCCCTCCCCTGTAGCTGCAGTTTTACCGAAAATATCTTCCCAGAGATCAGAAATTGGCCCCCTATTCGTGGAGTCTGTCATTGCACTCTCTAAATACGACCCTTCAAACCTCCGTCCCACGAATATTACGGCTATGGGCTTGTCTCTGTGAAGGCTACAGGTTTCCAGAAGGCCCGTTAGAAAGGTTTCTATCAAATTTTCGCTCCATCTTTCAAAATAGTCAATCAAGATTATCTTGGGCAAATTTACGCAGAAAATCCCGTACTTTATCGCGTTATCGCCCATTATCTCATTGTAAAAAGTAGGGTTAATATGCAGCCCCGTCCACTTCTCTTCCCGTCCATCCTCCAACACCTTTCCCCCTTTTATCAGCTCGTATATAACCTCATAGGCGAGGCGGGTTTTCCCTGCTCCACCTTCCCCCTCAATCACCTTGACCCCAACTTTATGTTCCGTATCCTTAAGACCTCT
>JALVGO010000077.1 GCA_027029065.1 Sulfurovum sp. | reverse complement strand
TTGGCCTTTCACCCCTATCCACAAGTCATCCGAAGGCTTTTCAACGCCCACCGGTTCGGTCCTCCACGGGGTCTTACTCCCGCTTCAACCTGCTCATGGATAGATCACTTCGCTTCGGGTCTGCAGCTACTGACTTTCTCGCCCTTTCAGACTCGCTTTCGCTACGGCTCCGGATCTCCTTAACCTCGCCAGTAACCACAACTCGCAGGCTCATTATGCAAAAGGCAGTCCGTCACGGTGCTTATAGCATTCCGCTCCGAATGATTGTAGGCAAATGGTTTCAGGTTCTATTTCACTCCCCTCACTGGGGTTCTTTTCACCTTTCCCTCACGGTACTTGTCCACTATCGATCTGATGGTAGTATTTAGGGTTGGAGGGTGGTCCCCCCTTCTTCAGTCAAGATTCCTCGTGTCCCGACCTACTCTTCCCCTGGCTTAGTTCCACACAAAGACTTTCGAGTACGGGAGTTTCACCCTCTTTGCTCACTCTTCCCATAGTGTTCCTCTAGTCTCTGTGCTATATCCAGGTGCCCTTCTCCCCTTTCGCTCGCCGCTACTCGGAGAATCTCGTTTGATTTCTTTTCCTCCGGCTACTGAGATGTTTCACTTCGCCGGGTTCGCCCCTGTATCACAGGTGACTGACATCACTGTCAGCCGGGTTGCCCCATTCGGATATCCCCGGATCAAAGCTCCTTGGCAGCTCCCCGAGGCTTTTCGCAGCCTAGCACGTCCTTCTTCGCCTCCATCAGTCTAGGCATCCACCATTCGCCCTTGAGTATCTTACATTCCTCTCCTAAGACGCTTTACTTTCTTATTAAATGTATCTCTCACTTAATTTCCCAGTAATTTGTGTATCTCTTAGACTTTAACAATGTGTTTTTAAATAACTCGGTATAAAACCAAATATAAACCTTCCTTAAAAGATTTATATCTGGCTTTATTAATAAATTAATGGTGGGCGTACCAGGACTTGAACCTGGGACCTCACCCTTATCAGGGGTGCACTCTAACCAGCTGAGCTATACGCCCTTTTTTAGTTAATCTCTCAAAACTAAGTAAGCTCCTCGTACAAGCCTCTTCTTTTTTAAAGAGTGTCGTGACACATCTCTTCTTTTACTCTAGAAAGGAGGTGATCCAACCGCAGGTTCTCCTACGGTTACCTTGTTACGACTTCACCCCAGTCGCTGAGCCCACCGTGGACGGTAGCCTCCTTGGCATCCCGGCTTCGGGTGAACTCAACTCCCATGGTGTGACGGGCGGTGAGTACAAGACCCGGGAACGTATTCACCGCGGCATGGCTGATCCGCGATTACTAGTGATTCCAGCTTCATGCAGTCGAGTTGCAGACTGCAATCCGAACTGAGAAGAGGTTTATAGATTTGCTCCACCTCACGGTATCGCTTCTCATTGTCCTCCCCATTGTAGCACGTGTGTCGCCCTGGACATAAGGGCCATGATGACTTGACGTCGTCCTCACCTTCCTCCTGGTTACC
>JALVGO010000076.1 GCA_027029065.1 Sulfurovum sp. | reverse complement strand
CCAAGTTCAGCACGCTCTACTAATACTTGCTCATATCCAGCAATTGTTAAAGCAACTGTCATGCCAATTACACCAAATGTAATTAGCCCAATTGCCATTTTAGATTTAAATGTTGCTCTCATAACTTTAATACCATATGCACCTTGAACACCTAGATACATCATACCAATTAAGATAGTAGCATATGCACCAAAGAATGCCAAGTGTCCATGCGCTGCGGTAAATTGTGTACCGTGTGTATATATATTTACTTGTGGCAATGTATGGAAAAAGCCCCAAATACCAGCACCTAAGAAGTTACCAAATGCATTAGTAACAATCCAAGCCATTGCCGGACCATTTTTAATAACAGGTCTCTCTCCATTTGCACCTTGCTCTTTACCCCAGTCATAAATAACATGTACAAACATTGCTACTAGCGGAACTGGCTCTAATGCACTAAATAATGCACCAATTTCCCACCAATATTCAGGTGTACCAATCCAGAAGTAGTGGTGTCCTAATCCTAAAATACCAGAACCAAATAGCATTAATACTTCTATCCATAGCCACATTTCAACTATTTCGCGTTTTGCATCAATAATTTTAATTAATGCATAAGCTGCTAATGTACCTACAAATACTTCCCAAGTAGCCTCAACCCATAAGTGGATAACCCACCACCACCAGTATTGGTCTACTGAGATATTATCTGTATAAAACATTCCAGCCAGATATAAACCAGCTAATGCCATTAAGTTAGCAACCATTACAGTCATTATACCAGTCTTTTGGCCTTTTAAATATGTAAAGAAAACATTATAGTAAAATACCAATACAACTGCTACAATACCAATATCTGCCCATCTAGGAGCTTCAAGATATTCGCGCCCTTCATTAATAAACCAAATAGTACTCTCACTGCCAGAACCAATTTGAATAAAAATATAAACCAAAACAACAACAGTAACAGCTGCAGTTAATATCCAAAATGCTAATTTTCCTAAACCAATGCCTACTGTTTCTCTGCCTGTTTCATCTGGCAGCATATAATAAACAGAACCTATCATTGCATATAGCATCCATACAACTAAAGCATTAATATGCACCATTCTTGCAACACTAAAATCAAATATCCCATATAAAAAGTCTGGATATATAAACTGTATTGCTGCAATCAATCCCATTAAAAGCTGTGCGCCAAATAGTACAAGTGCAACCCTAAAGTACATTAAACCTAATTTTTGGGACTCATACTTTAAATGATTATTTTTAATACTAGTGAGCATAAGTACCTCCTGCTTTGAACTCTTCTACACCTTTAGAGAAGCCTCTTGGGAAACCGTTTGTATCAATTGCACTCATATGTTTTAAGAATGCTACAACTGCTTTTGCTTCATCTGGTGTAATTTTTAAATTTGGCATACGACGCTCATGTGTTGGATACATCTCTGGATGCTGCAAAAACTTAGCAATCGCTTCTTCTTTAGTTTTTGCTCCAACCATTGGCATAAT
>JALVGO010000075.1 GCA_027029065.1 Sulfurovum sp. | reverse complement strand
AGTGAAGAGTGAAGAGTTTAGGTATGCGTTTCTTTCGAAACGCTTCTGTTTTATTTAATAGCATCATTTCCTTTTTCCTTTTTAATTTTTCCCTTTTAATTTTCTCTTTTCGTACATCATATAGAAAATCGGTATCAAAAGCAAGCTGAGCACCGCCGAGCTGACAACACCGCCGATCATAGGCGCGGCGATACGCTGCATGACTTCTGAGCCTACACCGTGTGTATACATGATAGGCAGCAGTCCTGCGAGGATGGCAAAGACGGTCATCAGTTTGGGGCGTACACGCTGTACGGCACCTTCGTAGATGGCATCATTGAGTGCTTTTTCATCAAATTTGCTTCCAAGTTTCAGCTGTGCCTCTTCCACGCTCTCCTGCAGATAGACGATCATCACAATAGCAGTTTCAGCCGCTACACCAAGCAGGGCAAGAAAGCCGACAATGATGGCGATGCTCATATTGAACCCGAGTATATCGACGTAGAAGAAGCCTCCCAGCAGGGCAAAGGGAAGGGTAAAGAAGACGATAAGGGTCGGGATCATCTCTTTGAGTGCAAAGTAGATGAGCACCAAAATGACAAGCAGTACGGTTGGGATGATCCACTTGATCTTCTTCATGGCAGAGGCAAGATACTCCGACTGTCCCGCCCATTCGATATAGTAGCCGTCAGGCAGTTTGAGGTTTTTGAGTGCCTCGAGAGCCTTCTCTTTGTAGGTGACGACACTCATACCCAGTTGCGGTGTGATGTAGATGAAAGTCACAGGTGTCGCCATCTCGCTTTTAATGACTGACGCCCCTTGGTGGTACGCCACTTTGGCAAAGGTAGAAAGCGGTACGAAACTAAGCGGTGTCTTGATCTGGATGTTGCGTATCTCATCGAGGTTGCGACGTTCATCCTCTTCAAGACGCAGGGCGATAGGGTAGCGCTCCAGACCTTTGTACATGGTAGTGATCTTCTTCCCGCCAATGGCAGCGGAGGTGTAGTCGAGGATGACCGATTTGCTGATACCGTAGCGTTTGAGTGCTTCAGTGTCGATATCGATATCGATGAAGTATCCCGCACTTGCCTGATCGGAGATGACCGACTGGGTGCTTTTGAGGTTTCGCAGGATTTTTTCTATCTGCTGTGCAACCTTTTGAAGTCCTTGGGCATCTTTGCCGTAGAGCTTGATGCCAAGCGGAGTTCTGATGCCTGAGAGAAGCATATCGATGCGCCCTCTGATCGGATAGGTCCATGAGTTGACCAGACCCGGTACCTGCAGTGCCTTGTCCATTTGTGCCATCAGCTTTTGGGTGGTCATCCCGGGACGCCACTGATCTTTTGGCTTAAAAGTGATGATGGTCTCAAGCATCCCCAGTGGTGCAGGGTCGGTAGCCGTATTGGCACGTCCTCCTTTACCAAAGACCGTAGCAACTTCAGGAAAGCTTTTGATGATTTTGTCAGTCTTTTGTGTCAGCGCTTTTGTCTGGTCAATGGAGATACCGTAGAGGGTTACTGGCACATACAT
>JALVGO010000074.1 GCA_027029065.1 Sulfurovum sp. | reverse complement strand
ATAGTACAAATAACTCTCAAGACGCTCTCCTGATGTGGGCTTTGCAAGATAATGTCTGTGTGCCTCTACCCACGCTTTGAGCTGCGATACAGCACAAAAACGTGAAGATGGATGCGCCAGCCCGAATGCACGGCACTCCTGTGGTGTTGTACGCTTCTGCCCGGTCAGGCTGTATAGATCTACATAGTCTTTCAGCTGCATGCCTCTACTCTGTCTCGTCGGGACATCCGTATATCAGGCAGCGGAGCTGCTCACGGTAGGCTTCATAGTCAAATGAATCAACGCGGGCAACACCCTCCTCTACCGCAGCTTTTGCCACCGCAGAGGCAACCCAGATGAGTGCCTCTTTGTTAAATGGCAGCGGAATGATATGCTCTTTTCCATAGGCAATATCCTCATTATGATAGGCAGCTTTGACATAGTAGGGTACCGGCTCTTTTGCCAATGCCGCCAGTGCTTTAGCCGCTGCCATTTTCATACCTTCGGTGATCTTTTTGGCATTGACATCGAGTGCACCCCTGAAAATAAAAGGGAATCCGAGTACATTGTTGGTCTGATTGGGGTAGTCGGAACGTCCTGTAGCGATGATCGCATCACTGCGTACCTCTTTAACCTCTTCAGGAAGGATCTCAGGCACAGGGTTTGCCAGGGCAAAAATAACCGGTTCGGGTGCCATCTTGGCAACCATCTCTTTGGTCAGCGCACCCGCGACGCTCAGTCCAAGGAACATATCTGCCCCCTCTATCGCCTCGTAGAGTCTGTTTGCTGCTGTCTCAACGGCAAACTCCATCTTGTATTTGTTCAGGTCGGTTCTGTTGGTATTGATCACCCCTTTGGAGTCACACATAATAATATGCCGCACACCAAGCGCACGATACATTCTCGCACAGCTGATCCCCGCTGCACCGGCTCCGTTGATAACGATCTTGATCTCATCAACCTTTTTCCCGGTCAGCTCAAGCACATTCATCAGCCCTGCTGTCGTGATGATCGCCGTACCATGCTGATCATCGTGAAAGACCGGAATATCAAGCTCCTCTTTGAGGATACGTTCTATCTCAAAACAGCGCGGTGCCGAGATGTCTTCAAGGTTAATACCGCCAAAGGTCGGGGCAATCGCCTTGCAGGTTGCAACAATCTCTTCAACACTGTGGACATCCAGTTCTATGTCAAAAGCATCGACATTGGCAAACTTTGTGAAAAGTACCGACTTGCCCTCCATCACAGGCTTGGACGCCGCCGGGCCGATATCGCCAAGTCCCAGTACTGCCGTGCCGTCTGAAACCACGGCAACAAGATTGGAACGGTTGGTATATTTAAATGAGAGGTTTTCATCCTGTGCAATCTCTTCACACGGAATGGCAACACCGGGTGTGTAAGCAAGCGAGAGTTCGTACTGCGTATTGCAGGGTTTGGTAAGATCGATCCCTGTTTTCCCGCCCAAATGGTATTCGAGCGCTTTTTCTTTGGTGATTTTTGACATCGTAAACCTTGTAGTATATAGATCTCTCT
>JALVGO010000073.1 GCA_027029065.1 Sulfurovum sp. | reverse complement strand
ACGAAACGATCTGCACGCAAAAAAAACTTTGAATTACCTACGGGTAGTCCTGCAGATTTTTTCACGTACATATCGCCTCGTCTCGCTCTCTCAAAAATTCAGCTTATTCGTTGGGGGAGTAATAAGCCCGTATTTAGTACAATATAAGGACTGAAGTAAAAAATGGAGAACCTTATGGAAATTGTAAATGATATAAAACCTGTTACTTATCTAAAAAGTAGAGCTGCTGATGTTTTAAAATATATCAATGAGACTCATAGACCTATGATTATCACACAAAATGGTGAAGCTAAAGCAGTCATACAAGATCCAAAGAGTTATCAAGACATGAGAAATGCCCTTGCCATAATGAAACTTCTATCTTTCGCTGAAGAAGATATTAAAAATAGTGATCTTCATAGCGAGGAAGATGTTTTTAACGCTGTAGAAGAACTTCTTAACAAATGAGTAAAACGTATAAAGTACAATGGACTTCTAATGCAAAAGAAGACCTTTTAAATATCGTTGATTATATCAATCAAGATAGTAATGAGTGTGCAAGAAAAGTTTATGAACAAATAAAAGAAAAAGCACAATCAAGCAACTTCTTTCCTTTAAGAGGTAGAGTAGTCCCTGAACTCCAAAAAGAGGGTATCATCATATACAGAGAACTCATTGTTCAACCTTGGAGGATTATGTATAAAGTTGAAAAAAACACTGTTTACATTATGGCTATTTTTGATTCCAGACAAAATGTAGAAGAGTTGCTATTGCAAAAGTTATTAAGGGCAAATGCTAACAATACTTTGGATGTGGATTAAACCCACGCCCCGCATCGGGAAAGATAAGACCCTTAGACTGAAGCCCCCTCACATCACCATAAACCAAACCGGAATCAAAACAGCAACATCACAACCCGCCTCATACGCGCCAATATCCCAGACACCATCCCTCAAACGGCTCTTTTTCTCATAGTCCAGCAGTGAAAAATCGTTTCTTATACCGGCATCGATAGCAGGGGAGTAGGGCTGAAGCTGGAAGTCTCCGTGTGGGGCATCGACAAACAGCGGGTCGGCTACAATGTCACTGTTCTCTCCGTAGTCATTGGATTGGCTGTCTACCATATTTTTGCGTATGTCCACCTCTGCCGTATCTACCCCCTCTTTGAGTGAAATGGGCGACTCACTCTGGTTTCTGTTCTGTATGATGTTGTTGTAGATTCTGATATCTTTCGCATCCGTATGATCGACATATATGCCGTCACTGCCGACATTGTAGAAGGTGTTGTTGATAATAAAAATATGCTCTACCGGGTGGGTTGAGACATTCTCATCTGCCGTCCATCCGCCTACTATCATACCGCCGTCATGGTTGTTGTAGATGATGTTATTCACAAAAACAACATGCTCCAAACGTCCGCCCAGCTCACTTGCCACAGAAAGACCGTTGCTTTCAATGTCGTGTACACGGTTGGCTTCAAACACGATGTTGTAGGTATGAAGATCGGAGGCATCCGCGTAGAGTGCCGGACGG
>JALVGO010000072.1 GCA_027029065.1 Sulfurovum sp. | reverse complement strand
GTCCGGCACGCTGCATATCTCTCCAGTCAAAACGGTGGTTAACAGGGATAACATCCTGCGCGATGATCGGTCCTTCATCAAGGTCGTCCGTCACAAAGTGCGCTGTCGCACCGATGATCTTTACACCGCGTTCATAGGCTTGTTTGTAGGGATTTGCACCGATAAATGCCGGAAGGAAAGAGTGGTGAATGTTGATGATCTTCTCAGGGTATGCCGCTACAAAAGCGGGGGTGAGGATACGCATATATTTGGCAAGCACAATGTAGTCGAAGGAATGTTTATCGATCGCCTCCATCACTTTGGCTTCATGTGCCTCTCTGCTCAACCCTTCCGCTGAAATGTGGATAAACGGGATATCAAAACGTTCCACAAGGCTTCGAAGCGTGTCGTGGTTGGCAATGACACACTCTATCTCTGCGCCAAGCTCCCCCGCTGCATGCCGGATAAGGATGTCACCAAGTGCATGGGACTCTTTGGTAGCAAGGATGACGATCTTCTTTTGACATGGAGGAATAACTCTGATATGGGCATCTTCAGGGGCGATCTCTCTGAGTGCACGGTCAAGCTCCTCTATGTCAAAAGCCCCTGTAACCACACTGCGCATAAAAAATCGCGCTCTGTCTTTGTCGACAAACTCCCTGTTGGAGTCGATATTGAGATCACGGTCGTAAAAGACTTTCGAAATTTTGTAGACCAACCCCTTGGCATCATAACAGTCGATCAACACACGCGCTTTAGTTTCCATACACACCCATTTCTAATTTCTAATTTCTAATTTCTAATTTCTAATTTTATCATCTGCTCGCATAATCGGCAACAATATCACCCATCTCAGAGCAGCTCACGATCTCTTTGGCATCATAGTCACCGATATCACCGGTACGGTACCCCTCTGCAAGGGCTTTTTTGATCGCTTCATCAATTCTGTCTGCCGCTTCCTGCTCATCGAGTGCATAGCGCAGCATCATACTCGCACTTGAGATGGTCGCCAGTGGGTTTGCGATCCCCTGTCCGGCAATGTCCGGTGCAGAACCGTGGATCGGTTCGAAGAGTCCTACCCCTTTTCCGGTACTTGCACTCGGCAGCAGCCCGATAGAACCGCTGAGCATACTTGCCGCATCGGAGAGGATGTCTCCAAAAATGTTCCCGGTCAAGATAACATCAAACTGTTTGGGATCACGGATCAGCTGCATCGCGGCATTGTCAACGTACATGTGGCTGAGTTCCACTTCCGGGTAGTCCTTGGCAACCTCTTCAACGATCTCTCTCCAGAACTGGCTGACCTCAAGGACGTTGGCTTTGTCAACAGAGCAGACACGCTTGTCACGCTTCATGGCAATATCAAACGCCACTACCGCGATACGTCTGACCTCTTCTTTGGTATATACCATTGTATTGAACGCTTTGTCTTCATGCAGTTCGCGCGGCTGACCAAAGTAGATACCGCCGGTGAGCTCACGCACCACCATAATGTCAACACCCTGAATCACTGAAGGCTTCAGACTGGAAGCATTGACCAGCTCATCATACACCATGGCCGGTCTGAGGTTGGCAAAGGTACCCATCTCTTTACGCAGTCCAAGCAGTCCAGTTTCTGGTCGCAGATGACGCTCAAGGTTGTCCCATTTTGGCCCGCCAATGGCACCAAAAAGTACCGCATCACACTTCTTGACACCCTGAATGGTCTCATCAGGAAGCGGCACACCGGTTGCATCGATCGCAGCACCGCCAAGCAGCATCTCCTCATATTTGAGGTTGAAACCCTGCGCTACGGAGACCGCATCGAGTACCTTGAGTGCCTCATCAACAATCTCGGGACCGATCCCGTCACCTTTGATCACACCTATTCTATAGTTTCTTGTACTCATTGCTGTGCTCCTTTGGCAATTTCCTGTTTTGCAAAATTGATCAGCCCGCCTGCATCGACGAGTTCCTGCATAAATGCGGGAATTGGCGTGAACTTGTAGGTTTTTGCCTGTGTCACATTGATGATCTCACCACTGTCCATATCGATACGTACAGTATCGCCCTCATTGATCTCGTCTGCCTCTTTGAGTTCAAAGATGGGCAGTCCCATATTGAATGCGTTTCTGTAAAAAATACGCGCGAAAGTCGGTGCAATGACGGCGTTGATCCCCGCTGCTTTAAGTGCGATAGGCGCATGCTCACGGCTTGAACCGCATCCGAAGTTCTCACCTGCGACAATGATGTCACCCTCCTGCATTTTAGAGACGAACTCAGGGTCTGCATCTTCCATGACGTGCTTTGCCAGCTCGCTTGGCTCACTGGTGTTGAGGTAGCGTGCCGCAATGATCAGATCGGTATCGATATTGTCGCCGAATTTCCAGACTTTTCCTTGCAAAGTATATCCTTTATACTCCGGACCGTGCCGGTAAAAATTTTCGCGATTATAGCCAAAAAATCGGAATTTGCCAAATTTGCCCCGCAAAACAAAGAAAATTTCGGTATAATCCACCTTAATTATATCTGAGAATTTCTCTCATCCATCAAAGGGTTTCAATGGCAACAAAAGACACTATGAAAAATATCGAAGCACTATTCAAATCAAAGAAAAAAGGTGATGTAGTCACCTTTGAGAACATTGCCAAAGAATTTACCAAAGCCCCTACCGCGGCACAGGCAAAAAAAATCCATAAACTCTCCGAAGATACCAAAGTCAACATTGTCTCTGCGTCTGAGTATGCAAAACAGCTTACCGACAAAGAGAGCAAGCGTCGTGAAGATGCCAGAAAGCGCGCTGCTGACGGAGAGATAGAAGATGAATTCGATCTGCACAAGGAAAAGGAACTGCTTGAGTGGAGCCGTTCAGACTCACCAGTAAGAATGTATCTGCGTGAGATGGGGAAGATCCCGCTGCTGACAAAAGAGGAGGAGGTAGAACTCTCCAAACAGATCGAAGAGGGGGAGGAGATCATCATCGATGCGATCTGTTCCGTCCCCTACCTCATCGACTACATCCTTAACTACAAAGAGCCTCTGCTCAACCGTGAAAGACGTGTCAAAGAGCTCTTCAAAAGTTTTGAGGATGACAAAGGTGACAGTGACGATAAAGAGGATGCCGATGAGACAGAGGGCAGTGAAGAGGAGAGCAAAACACCGAAAAATGACAAACGTGTCAAACAGGTTGTAGAGAGTTTCAAACGCCTTGAAAAAGCCAAAAAAGAGTGGATGAAAGCCCGTGAGGGTCTCGATGAGCTGCTCGCAAACGAAACCGATCCTGTCAAAGTGATCCATGAACGTCTGAAGATCGCATTCAAAAAAGAGCAGCTCAAAGCGGCACTTCTTGATCTTGGACCAACGTCCAAACTGATCAACGAGCTGGTCAAAGCGATGGAGACAGCTCTCAAAAGCGATGACAGTTTCGAAAAAGAGCTCAAGCGTCTTGAGTACAAACTGCCGCTTTTTAACGATACACTGCGTGCCAACCACCAGAAGATCCTCGACAACATTATCAACATGGACAAAGAGGATATCATCGATGCGGTACCGGAGACGACGATGGTCAGTACCTATGTGGAGATCAAAAAGCTCTTTGAGACCAGAGAGGCGAGTAAAGGCGGCTTTGATCTGAGCGAAGAGAAGCTTCAGGAGATTCTCAACCAGATCCGTCAGGGGAAAGCCAAGAGCGAGAAAGCCAAAACACGTATGGCAAAATCTAACCTCCGTCTGGTCGTCTCTATCGCCAAGCGTTACACCAACCGCGGTCTGCCGTTCCTTGATCTCATTCAGGAAGGCAACATCGGTCTGATGAAAGCGGTTGACAAGTTCGAGTATGAGAAGGGCTACAAGTTCTCCACCTACGCGACATGGTGGATCCGTCAGGCTATCAGCCGCGCCATTGCCGATCAGGCACGTACGATCCGCATCCCGATCCACATGATCGAGACGATTAACCGCATCAACAAAATCATCCGTAAGCACCTGCAGGAGACCGGAAAAGAGCCTGATCTTGAGACCATCGCCAAAGAGGTGGGGCTCTCTGTAGACAAGGTCAAAAATGTCATCAAGATCACCAAAGAGCCGGTCTCTCTTGAAACCCCGGTAGGTGACGAGGATGATGGAAGATTCGGTGACTTCATCGAGGACAAAACGACCCTCAGCCCGACCGATGTCGTCCTCAAAGATGACCTCAACAACCAGATCGACGAAGTACTCGACCAGCTCAACGAGAGAGAGAAAGCGGTCATCCGTATGCGTTTTGGTCTGCTTGAAGATGAGAGCGACAGAACCCTTGAGGAGATCGGAAAAGAGCTCAACGTTACCCGTGAACGTGTAAGACAGATAGAATCATCTGCCATCAAGAAACTCAAACACCCTAAAGTGGGAAGAAAGCTGAAAAACTACATCGAAGAGTAAGTGTGTGAAAACACCAACCTTCTTCGCCCTCATCATCGGTACCGAGATCCTCAACCAAAGACGCAAAGACGCTCACTTTGATTTCCTTGCCGATGCCCTTGCAAAAAAGGGGCACAAACTCTCCGGTTCATTTACCATCGAAGATGATCCTGCCCTCATTGTACAGACACTGAAATTCATCGCTTCACAGCCAAACCCGGTACTCTTCAGCTTTGGCGGCATCGGCTCCACGCCCGATGACCATACACGAAAAT
Source organism: Sulfurovum sp. (assembly GCA_027029065.1). The sequence goes on along the minus strand of JALVGO010000072.1, from coordinate 176 downwards.
GTGCTGCCATCGCTTTACGTGATGGAAAACTCTACGAACATCCCGAAGCCAAAGAGATCATCGAGACAAAACTGGGTAAGGATGCCTACCCTCACCCCATCAAGATGGCACAGCTTCCAAAAGGGGCAAAACTTCTGTACAACCCTGTCAACCGGATGCCTGCTTTCTACCTGGAT
>JALVGO010000071.1 GCA_027029065.1 Sulfurovum sp. | reverse complement strand
ATTACAACATGACCCGATTTGAAGGGGATTGAGACAAACACCAATCTATATCTATGGAGTTTCCTTTATGTATTACAACATGACCCGATTTGAAGGAGGGGAGGTGGAGATTCATCTCTGTATTGGTTTTATTATTGAAAATCTATTACTAATCTATTTTAGTAGGTTACGATCTTTGGGCTTGCCAAAGGACAGGCAGTGGCGTTTTATGACGGAAAGCGTCTGCTTGGCGGCGGGGTGATCTGTTAGCCTATCTTATAAAATCACTTTTTTTGATTTAGTAAAATAAGGGGGAGATTTTTCATAGATATTGTTTCGGCAAAGGAGAAACTGCCGTAACATGCGGAGGATTATGGTGCATGTTACTTTTTACACTTCCTGTCGCGCCACTCTTTCATTGCAGAACGTTTCCAGAGCCAGTTGAGCAGCAGGTAGATCAGGTATGCCACGACAGTTGAGTAGAAGGCTGTACCGACATAAAGAGGGAGAACAATATTGTCCCAGTTGTCTTTGAACCACTGTATGGTCAGTTCGACATGGTCAATGCCCTCATATCCGAGTATGAGGTTGCCGGTAAGGTACTCCAGATACCACAGAGGCGGATAGGTAACAGGGTTTGATAGCCACACAGTCGCCAGTCCGATAGGAACGTTGAAGCGCATCAGCGGAGTGGTGATCATCACCCCTGCCATCTGCATGGGCATGGGGATGAAGCCCCAGAAAAGCCCGACAAGCACCCCTTTTGTGACCATTTTACGGTTGATGTTGAAGTACTCTCTGGGGATCTTGTATTTGTCAAGAATATGGTCGAACTTGTCTTTGTGGGTGGCGATCTTTCTGAAAAATTGTCGTATCATTGGCATCCATACTGTCGAAATGTTTGCATAAGTGTAATACCCCCTTGCTTTAAATCCCCTTTTTATCAACTTTGGAGTAAAATACGCCTACTTTATTCCCTAAACAAAGGTGCCCCATGAGCGGATATATGATATTTTCCGGAACTTCCAACCCGCAGCTTGCTGAAGAGATCGCTACCTATCTTGAGATGCCACTTTCCAAAGCAAACATCAACCGTTTCAGTGACGGTGAGATCTCCGTACAGATTGCAGAGTCGGTACGCGGGAAAGATGTCTTTATTGTACAGCCCACCTCTGCACCTGCCAATGCCAATCTGATGGAGCTGCTCATCATGACCGATGCGCTCAAGCGCTCCTCTGCCAAGTCTATCACTGCTGTGGTACCGTACTACGGTTATGCAAGACAGGACAGAAAAGCGGCACCGAGAGTGCCTATTTCAGCGAAACTGGTTGCCAACCTTATGGAGACAGCCGGCATTACCCGTGTGGTGACGGTAGACCTGCACGCCTCTCAGATACAGGGCTTCTTTGACATTCCTGTTGACAACCTCTACGGTGCGATCCTCTTTATGGATTACATCAAAGCCAAGAACTTTGCCAACCCTATCATCGCCTCTCCGGATATAGGCGGTGTAGCGCGTGCACGCTACTTTGCCAACAAACTGGGGCTCGATATGGTCATCGTGGACAAGCGTCGTGAACGTGCCAACGAGTCTGAAGTGATGAACATCATCGGTGATGTCGATGGCAAAGATGTCATTCTCATTGACGACATGGTAGATACCGCCGGTACCATGGTTAAAGCTGCGGCAGCACTTAAGAAGCTTGGTGCTACCTCGGTCATGGCATGCTGTACACACCCTGTACTCTCAGGACCCGCGTATGAGCGTATTGAAGAGGGAGAGCTTGATGAACTGGTCGTTGCCAATACCATTCCAATGACAAAGCCTTCCAAAAAGATCAAAATGCTCTCTACCGCACCGATGCTTGGTGAGGTGATCAGACGTGTCTATAACAATGAGAGTGTGAATTCGCTTTTTGAGACCAATTAGATAGGTCTAAGGATTAAGGGTTAAGGATTAAGAGGAAAATATCGCAGGCGATATTTTCAGAAGTTGTAGGGTGCTGTGCCCCACAGCACCAAAACAGTTATATCACCAGAATATACCAAGAAGGAACCGTGTGACAAAGAAAGTACCGCAGAAGAATATCCGTAACTTTTCTATTATCGCCCATATCGACCATGGGAAGTCTACGCTGGCGGATCGTATCATCCAGGAGTGTGGGGCGGTGAGTGACCGTCAGATGTCCGCACAGGTGATGGATACGATGGATATCGAAAAGGAGCGGGGCATCACCATCAAAGCGCAGTCGGTTCGGCTCGATTATGTCAAGGATGAGGAACACTACATTCTCAACCTCATAGACACTCCGGGTCACGTCGATTTCTCCTATGAGGTAAGCCGCTCTCTGGCATCGTGTGAAGGGGCACTGCTTATTGTTGACGCTGCACAGGGGGTTGAAGCACAGACCATTGCTAATGTCTACATCGCCATAGAGAATGACCTTGAACTCATTCCGGTTGTAAACAAGATAGACCTTCCCGCAGCCGATCCTGACAGAGTACTGACAGAACTCGAAGAAGCCATCGGCATCGACGCGACAGAGCATGCTCTCGTCTCTGCCAAGACAGGGGTAGGGGTGCCCGAACTTATCGATATGATCGTAGAGAAGATCCCTGCACCTACAGGCGATGAAGAGGCATCTACCAAAGCACTCATCTACGACAGCTGGTTTGACAACTATCTTGGTGCACTGGCACTGGTACGCGTCTTTGAAGGCAGCATTGAGAAGGGGCAGCGTATCAAGATCATGGGTACCAAAGAGGAGCATCAGGTGCTTGACCTCATGTACCCCAACCCTATTGCCCCCATCAAAACCAAGAGTATCGATACGGGTGAAGTGGGCATTGTCGTTACAGGGCTCAAGACTGTTGAGGGGCTTCAGGTTGGCGATACCATTACCGATGCAAAGAACCCAACAGCTGAGCCTATTGGTGGTTTCGAGCCTGCCAAGCCGTTTGTCTTTGCGGGTATCTACCCCATTGAGACCGACAAGTTCGAAGATCTGCGTGACGCGCTCAACAAGCTCAAGCTCAACGACTCGGCACTCAGTTTCGAGCCTGAAAGCTCCATGGCACTGGGGTCAGGGTTCCGTGTAGGTTTCCTTGGGATGCTGCATATGGAGGTGGTCAAGGAGCGTCTGGAGCGTGAGTTTGACCTTGAGCTCATCGCCACGGCACCGACGGTTGTGTATCGCATCAAGATGACAAACGGTGAGGAGATCACCATCCAAAACCCTTCAGAGATGCCTGAAGTACAGAAGATCGACACCATCTACGAGCCCTATGTCAAAGCGACCATCCTTACACCGCAGGAGTATGTGGGCAACCTGATCAAGCTGCTTAACGACCGTCGCGGGGTGCAGGTGAAGATGGACTACCTCAACGAATCACGGGTGCTGATGGAGTATGACATTCCGATGAATGAGATCGTGATGGACTTCTACGACCGTCTCAAGACCGTCACCAAAGGGTATGCGAGTTTTGACTATGAGCCTATCGAGTTCCGTCCGGGGGATCTGGTCAAGCTTGACATTCGTGTGGCAGGAGAGGTGGTGGATTCCCTCTCTATCATCGTACCGCGCGATAAAGCCCGTTCACGCGGACTTGCCTTTGTCGAGAAGCTTAAAGAGCTGATCCCAAGACAACTCTTTGAAGTGGCGATACAGGCGAGTATCGGCAACACGATCATTGCCAGAACAAATGTCAAATCGATGGGCAAGAACGTGACAGCGAAGTGTTACGGCGGTGATATCACCCGTAAACGTAAACTGCTTGAGAAGCAGAAAGAGGGTAAAAAGCGTATGAAGGCCATCGGTAAGGTCAATGTACCGCAGGAAGCCTTTATGGCAGTTTTGAAGTTGGACAGTTAAATGTGGGAATGGATAACACAGTGGGCTTTTCATATTCACCTGATCATGGCGATCAGTTGGATAGGCGGTTCTGTATTTATGTTTGTTCTTGGTATCTCTCTGCGTGACAAGCAGGCACAAAAAGAGGTCTATCCTCATATTGGTCCCATCTTTGGATGGTTTGAGGTTGCTTCGCTTGTTTTGTTGTTGAGTACGGGGATCATCATGGGAGCAGAGTATCATCTTTTCGATATCCTGCTTCATCCAAACGGCACACCTATCTCTGATGCTCTCTTAAAGAAGGTGATTCTTGTTGCCATTCTGACTGTAGCGACAGTGGTGCACTTTATCATCGCCTACAAAACAAACGGCAAAGAGCGCACACCGATGCAGCAGTTCTTCTCACGCGGTTCAAGTATGCTGATCTTCTTTTTGAACCTTTTTGTGATGCATTATGCCATTGTGCTGAGAAACATTCTGTAGCCTATGAACTGGCTTGCACACGTCTTTCTCTCCCCAAAACAGATCGAGTATCAGTTGGGAAACCTGCTGGCTGATCCGCTAAAAGGAAAGGCATGGGAGGGTGCAAGTGAAGCATTTGTAACCGGTCTTTCCCTCCATAACATTATCGACACATACACCGACAGCCATCCGCTTATTTCAAAGTCCAAAGCCCTTTTGACAGAACGTGGACATTTGAAAGGCGTGGTACTTGATATCCTCTATGACCATTTTCTCAGTGTTCACTGGCAGCGTTACAGCGTCAGTGACAGGGCACGTTTTCTTGAAGGTTTTCGAAAAAGAGCGCTTAAAGAGTGTGGCGGATTTCCACCCGATGCAAAAGAGGTAGTGATACGTGTGGTTGAAAATCGTCAGCTGGACAGTTATGTGACGATGGATGGGGTTAAAAAGGCTTTTATGCGTATAGATAACCGTCTCAGTGAACGTGCAAAAAGCAAAGATACAATGATGTACTATCTTTCTCTGATTCAGATGCACCATGCAGAGCTCGAAGCGATGTTTTTGTCATTTTTCCCGGAGTTGATGGACCATGTCCAAAAGGAGATGCCGTCACTCACTTTTGAACACTGGAAATGACTCATACGTTTTTAGTCATATTCAAATATGTTTTAATTTCACGCTCGAGCTGGTTGAACTTTTTGAGATAGAGCAGAATATATTCATGTAAAAAGAGATTAGTGTCTCTCCCAAGCCCATGGGAGAGTTCTGTAAACATATGTACCATATCTCGTGCACAGATATTATCGTAGACCCGTTTCATAGAAGCGGAGAAATGTTTGATCTCTTCTGTTTTCTCTTCTTTGATAAGCATACGAAGTTTCTCCGGTGTATGCTGTACAACATCGAGTGTTTCCTGAAGCAGCTCTCTGTATTGCATAGGGTTTCCTGCATGCTCTACGCCTGCTCTTACATCGAGAATATTACTGTTAAACTGTGCATAATCTACCTTAATCTGCTTCTTGGTATCTGCTTTTCTCTCTCTATCTGAACGAATTTCCAAAAATTTCTCAAGTGCCTCATAGATGTCCTGTGCAACGATTGGCTTGGATACAGCAGCACTGATACCTGCTGCCTGCATTGCTTTGATTTCATGCGGAAAAACCATAGAGGAGGTAGAGATGATAGGTATATGTTGCCATTTTGGTTCGGAACGTATCTGTTTTGCCAGACTGATACCGTCAAGTACAGGCATGTTGATATCAGTAAAAAGGATGTCGATTGTCTCCTTTTTAAGAAGATCTATAACCTCCTGCCCATTATTGAGACAAAAAAGCTCAATACCGTCAGATGAGAGGATGTTTTTAATCACTTTCTGGTCTATTTTGCTATCTTCCGCAATGGCAATACGCGCTCCTTGGTATTTTTCGAGAATCTCTTCTGTGTAGCTGCTGCTGCCTTGCAGTGTAAATGTTTTTGGATCAAAAATCTCAATATTGTTGATACCCTTTACCGCTTTGCTTTTTTGTATAAAGATCTGATAGAGTATCTCTTCTACATCCCCGATGATCATAGGCGCATAAATCTCTGCATCTGCTATATCTTTGGATTGGTTGATCTGCTTTTCGGGTATAAAAAGGTCGTGAATGACAATGATCTTGAGGTCTTTCTCTTTATTGGAATGTATCTTTTTGAAAAATTCAATTTGTGTGGGAGTAAGGTTGGCAGAGCGAAGGATCACCATATCATATTTTTCGAGTTCCGGTTTTCTCTTTTCAAATGTCTCTGCAAGCATATCATCAAATTTTACACCATAGGTTTCAAAGATATATCCGGCACGTTTCATCTCATCTTTTGTTTTACCGATAAAGAGTGCTCTCTTCCCTTCAAGAATACTCTTTAGTTTACCTTGGTTTGAGCGGCTTTTTGGATCTTGGATATAAGGCATACTGAAAATGAAGTGTGTACCTGAAAGTCTCCCGCTTTTAAGTTCGACACTGCCATCCATAGCAGCAGCGATCTGCTGTGCCTTGACAAATGTATCGTGCTTCTGGGCAATATATTTCTCTTTGTCCATAACAGCTTTTGGGTTACCCACATCAAAAATCAGTGCATTTTCTTTGTGCTTTGTGATCTTGAGTATGATTTCGCTCTCTTTATTGAGTTTCCCTGCTTCATCTACAAGGATCTCCAGTACCTGCTCAATATAGTCGTTGTCTCCTACGATATAGCGAGTTACTTCTCTGTCTATTTCATAGTAGATACGGTGCTGATTGGATTTTAGCATGTCACTGACTTTGTTTGTCAGGATATGCAGTATACCGCTAAGACGGAACGGCTGGTGCTCCAACGGGATCTGCTGTGTCTCTATCCGGTAATTTTCAAGTATCTCCTGGCTGTTGGTTTTCTTTTTCCGTGCTTTGCGCTTTCGTCTGTGTTGCAAAGATTCTAAACGGCTTTTGATTGTATCAAAGTGTTTTCTGACCCAATAAAAGCTCAACCCAAGCAGCAGAAGCGTCAATGTAAGAAAGGCATACAGGTAGAGAGTGTCATCTGAATGTACATCGTATTCGTTTCCCCATAGACAAAGTGTCAATACAGGTATGATCATATATATTTTCATGGTATCTGAGCCTGTTGATAGAGTATGTATGGATATAAATATCCAAATTCGGATGTATTATAGGAGAAGATTATCTGAGATATATTATTAAGTATAAAAATATCAATGAAGCAGAGATGCTTCATCCACATCATCTATCTGTTCCTTGGATAAATGCAGTTTGGCATAGGTAAGGTAGATTTTCCTTTTGATAAAAAGATTAAAAAGATCGGGCTCGATATGCTTTTCTTTTTTCATTTTATACATGATATAGAGTGCCTCCGAGAGTGTTTTTGCCTTTTTGTAGGGACGGTCGGAAGCGGTGAGGGCTTCGAAAATATCTGCAATGGCAAGGATACGTGATGGAATGGACATCTCCTCTTTTGTCTTTCTTCTGGGGTATCCTGTGCCATCCATCTTTTCATGATGCTCCCCGGCAATGGTTGGAATGGTTTTCATACTATCGGGGAAGGGGAGGCGTTCAAGCATTTTGATGGTCATAACAATATGCTCATTGATCTTGAACCGTTCCTCTTCGGTCAAGGTTCCTCTTCTGATACAAAGGTTGTACCGTTCGCCTCGGTTGTAGAGATGTGTGGGAACCTCCATTTTATTACCGCACCAACTAAATACCTTAAACTTTGATGCAGCAATTTCGTCCATACTCGGCGTTAGATTTTTTCGAATTCGCTACGGCGAGTCCTTCAAAAATCTGCCTTGATTATGAACGAAATTGCAGCATCAAAAATTCAGCTTATTCGTTGAGGGAGTAATAACGTTGAAGTTATATTGCATTCCAATAAGTACGGCGGCAAAGGTTATAATGACTATAAAGAAGTGTAACAGGATGTTGGTACGTATCTTCATCCGTATCTTTTGAAGCATGACAGACCTTCAAATGGCATTGTGTAGCCTGTTTTATCATAATTTTATGTTATTGTTAAACACTGTTCTTCTCTAAGTATGTATTTACATCAGATCAAAATTTTGCTATAGTAATGTATAAAAATGATGTATAAAGGTTGACTATGCATAGAACACAAATCTATTTTGAAGAGCCGCTGTTTGAAGAGTTGAAACAGCAGGCGAATAAACTCGGTATGTCACTTTCTTCTTATATACGTGAAACGCTCAAAAAAAACCTTGAAGAGAATAGGGAAAAGCCTTCATCAGTTGACTTATCGAACTTTTCGGGTATGTGGGAAGGTAGAGAGATTACACAGGAATCACTTAGAGAAGAAGCCTGGAAATGATCGTACTGGATACCAATATTCTCATTGAGATACTCAAAGGTGACAGAAAAACCATTGACAGAGTAGAGTCGCTTACTGAAACGTTATCTATCTCATCCATTACAGTGATGGAGCTTTATTATGGTGCGTTGAATAAAGCTGAGGTGAACAAACTGGAAAAATTTGTTTCTCTTTTTAACATCATCCATCTTAACGAAAATATATCAAGAACGGCAACAAAACTCATCAAACAATATGCCAAAAGCCATTCACTTGATATACCTGACAGTCTGATAGCCTCTACCGCATTATTGAATGATGCTGTGCTGTTGACCTATAACAAGAAAGATTTCAGGTATATAGAAGGGATAAAGCTTTTATAGGGGCAAGTAAAATAGTATGACTTTATAAAAAGAGGATCTGATGCGAGAGAAAATAGAAGAGGCACAAAAGGTAATATCCCAAGCTGATGCCCTTCTCATCACTGCCGGTGCCGGGATGGGGGTCGATAGCGGTCTGCCGGATTTTCGAGGGGTAGAGGGGTTTTGGCGTGCGTACCCAAAAGCCAGAGAGCTTGGGCTTCGTTTTGAGGAGATGGCAAATCCGCAGTGGTTTGAGAAAGACCCTGCTTTGGCATGGGCGTTTTACGGACACAGGCTGCATCTTTACCGTGATACTGTGCCGCATAGAGGTTTTAAAACACTTAAAGAGTGGGGTGATACTAAAAAATATAAATATTTTGTCTTTACCTCCAATGTCGATGGACAGTTCCAAAAAGCCGGCTTTAATGACACACGCATCATAGAGTGTCACGGGTCGATCCATCACCTACAGTGTACCCAAAACTGTCAGGGTAAAATCTGGTCAGCAGAGGATGTGCGCATAGAGATAGATGAAGATTTCAGAGCACAGGAGCCGCTGCCACGATGTTCTGACTGTGGTGCCTTGGCGCGTTCGAACATTTTGATGTTTGGTGACTGGGGTTGGGAGAGTAGCCGTACCGATGCACAGAGTCGCAGACTTCAAAACTGGCTGACGATGCTTGAAGTGGAGGGTGCCAGACTTGCTGTCATTGAACTTGGTGCGGGTACGGCAGTGCCGACGGTACGCATGACAAGTGAAGATGTGGCGCGTCACTTTGACATACCGCTGATCCGTATCAATCCGCGTGAAGCGCATGGCGCGGAGATTTGTCTGGAGATGGGGGCGGTGGAAGCGGTTGAAAAATTAGGAATGAGGAATGAGGAATGAGGAATTTTGGTATGCTTTCCTTTGGAAAGCCTCTTTTCTACAAGGGTGCGTAGCCACGCACCGTTAGGATGATACATGAACGGAAACCTACTGATTTATCTTGGTATTGGGCTGATTGTTGTGGGTGTTGCCTACAAGTACGGTCTGCTTGGCTGGTTTGGCAATCTTCCTGGGGATATCAAATATCAAACTGAGCATACTTTTGTCTTTATTCCGCTTGCTTCCATGCTGCTTGTCTCGGCAGTCGTTTCACTCATAATGTGGTTTTTCAATCACTAAGAGGGCATTATGCGCTGTTACAGCTGTGGAGGATTGAGCTTCAGAGCAGTGTGTGAAACCTGCAAAAGCACTCTTTTTGTCCCTTCTACCCAGACGCGACGCATCGGTACGCTTGATGTGATCTCCTTTTACAACTATACAACCCTTGAACCGCTGCTGTTGACCAAGCACAATCCGGAGGGGTGGCGGATATACCGTGAACTTGGCAGGATGCTCTTTCGACCCTTTATGCAGGAGTTTGTTGAGCATGATGACGGGGCAGTGCATGTCATCGGGGTCGATGAGGATGTACGCAGCGGCTACTCGCATGTAGCACAGCTGACCCATGCGATGAAGCTTCCGGGTGTCCATGTGCAACACGGTATGCTTCGGGCACGCAACAGGGTGAACTACTCGGGCAAGCCGCTACAGTATCGGCTGGAAAACCCAAGAGACTTTCTTTATACCGGAAAACCGAATATCAGTGCCATACTGATCGATGATATCGTAACAACCGGTATGACGCTTCAGGAGGCGCAGCGAATGCTTTCAAACCATGGGGTCGATGTGCTTTTTGCATTGACTTTGGCGAGTGCGCAAGCAAGCTGATTCTTAGCACCTCTCTTTCCGTTTCAAACAAACCATTTTAGCACATTTTTGGCACATATTTTGGATATGCTTTGATAAAATGATGGTATAACATACTACTTCATTATATATAATTTCTGTTAGAATGGAGTAATAAACAAGGAGGAACAGATGAATAGAATGATAAAAACAGTGGTGTTGGCAGCAATAGGAACAATGGGTGTAGAGGCATCCGGACAGATGCATCTTTTTGATATAGAGAGTGGGAAAGTCACCTACAGTATCAGCGGTTCGGCAAACATGATGGGGATGCAGATGCAGACAAAAGGCAAAAAACGGTTGATCTTTGACAAGTATGGTGCGAGAAACCTTACCGAAACGGTTAAGCTGGAAAAACGCAGCGGTATGGGTGGCAATGAAACGACCAAAACCCATACAATGACACTGATGGACGGAGAGATGCTGTATGTGGCAGACTTTAACCATAAGACCATTACCAAAATGCCGAATGTTGGTGCAGCTATGCTGGGCGGCGGTGACATGAAAAAGAAAGGTCTTGCCATGATGAAGCAGATGGGTGGTAAAAAGATTGGTACGGACAAGGTACTGGGCTATACCTGTGACGTCTGGGAACTGATGGGGACGAAGCAGTGTATCTACAAGGGGGTAACACTGAAAGTTGAGTCTAATGTGATGGGTGTGGTCAACAAGGAGATTGCTACGGATGCGCAGTTTGGCATTTCACTTTCAGAGAGTGACTTCAAGCTGCCTGATTTTCCGGTACAGGATAGAGTAGGCATGATGGGGAATCCTATGGGCGCTCAAGGAGGTGATATGGCAATACAGCAGCCCAGTGCTGAGGATATTGCAAAGATGGCAGAAGCAGTCAAAGCGATGGGTGCAGCGATGCAGAAGAGCGGTATTGATATGAACCATCCGAACATGAGTGCAGAGGATCAGCAAAAACTGGGAGAAGCGATGGGTGCTGCTCTCGTAGGTGCCTTGATGCCGCAGATGAAACAGCAGATAATCGAGCAGGAGAAGGCTATGAAGTTTGCCAAAAAGTGTCTAACAGATGCCGATACACTTGCTCAGGCGCAGAAGTGCGCCCAAAGAGTGGATGAGATGATGGGTGAGTCCGGTGAACCTCTTGACAAGTGGGATACGCAGACAAAACAGGAGACCCTGCAAGAGATAGACAGAGCGCTTGAGGGAGTTGCATGTGTCAAACGTGCCAAAACAGCACAGGCGATGCAGCAGTGTATGCAGTGATGCCCCATGGTGAAATACCCTTTTCTGATGCAAAAGTCGGTGCTGACAGCCCTGATTTTATCTGCTTGGCTTGGTGCGTCTGAAAATATCTATCTGGGGCTTTTTGGTACGGTTGTCAATCTTGCCAAAAACGATACACTCAATGTCAGAGTAGCACCGGATTATCATGCTGAAAAAACAGCTGCACTGCCTCTTGATGCCTATGTAGGTGTAGATCACTGCAGGAAAACAGGCAAATCAACATGGTGCAATATATTTCATATTGCACAAAGAGATTATGAGGGGTTTGGTCAGGATGCCAAGCCCGGGTGGGTCAATGCACGCTATTTGGCACTTTCCAACCGCGGTTATGTGATCATAGACAATAAACCAAACTGTGATTATGCATTGCAGTGTCAAGGGCAAAAGTGTGAAGTGGTCGATACCTATAGTGTAGACGAGCAAACAGGCAGCATCACTTCGTTAAAAACGCGATGGATCAACAGAAAAAGGCTCAAGGCATCCAACCATTTTGGTGCAATGCCTGATGAGCCTGATGCGTCAGGGTACTGTACTAGCGGTGCGATGGTCGATACCTTTTTACAAAACAAAGAGAAGAAACATTCAGATGCGGTCTTAGAAAACAAAGTGCATGAAGTAGTCTCAGCACTCAATAGACTCAAAGATGGCAGTTCTAATGCCTTTGCAGCCTATGCGCACCCGCTTAAAGGAGTTACCATGACGTGGTACACCCACTTTGGCAATAACAGGCATTTTAGCCGTACAGAGATAGAACAGGCACAAAAAAACCGGAATAACGCACTCTACTGGGGTACTAAAGAGAGTAACGGCAAAGCTGTCCACATGAGTCTTTGGGACTATTTGCATATGCTAAGCCGACCTGTTTCCAACATAACCAAGATAGAGAGGCTGAAAGAGCTTAAAGGCTTTGAGTGTGATACGGAGCAGATATGCAAAGGGTACGAGGTACGTTGGATGGTTGACCCAAGAGAGTCTAACGACTGGTTGGGGTTGGTGCTGATTTTTGAAAAGTACCGGGGCAAATGGTATGTGGTGGGTCTGCTTAGAGACCGTTGGACGGTATAGAAGGAGATATCCATGAAACGATCAATCATATTGGTTCTATTGAAACGAATTTTCATTATTTTTGGTATTGCGTTTCTTACCGGACTATATGCCAAAACGCCGATATCTTTGCCAAAGGGTGAACATCGATTCAAGCCTTTAAAAACGTACACACTTGCATCATTTCACTTCGCAAAACCGCTTCTTTATATGGATGTAGTCAGTTTTCAGACTGAACCGTCTGATGGAGAAACCTTTAAACTTACAAAAAATTATACGTTCTTCCCCTTTTTGTCTGTAGGGCATCTGGAGATATCAAAAGCACGCCAGAGACGGGCATTTGACTACCTCTCCCATGCTATTTTACGTAAAGACTACTTCTGGAAAACACCATGGCCTCCGGCATTTATCTATAACTTTACCACCCTACGGTTTATGGAAGCAGATGACAAACGCCTCAAAGCGATTACCCAGCCGCAGGATATTCTTGATCTGCTTGGTGAGATAGATACAGAAGCAGAACTGAGACTTTGGATAGAAGCTAAACTTGCTGCAAGCCAGCCTGTTTCTGTGTATAGCTGGAAGAAAGAGGGTAGCCTTTACCGTGTTCGTTTTCGTGGTATCAATCCTTTTACCTGTATCTATCATGAGTATTTTATCTATATTGACAAATATGGTAAAAAAATCAAAGAAAAAAAGCTAAAACAGTACCGAAAAAAAGGGTGTAAAATCATTATGACCTGAATAGTGATTGATATAATACGGTAGGCTTTAGTCTATATCTCCCCCGCCATAAAATGCTCAAATATCTGTGTCACCAGTGCAATGCGTTCCTCAAAACTCTTTTTGCTCGCTCTCTCATGTACAGTGTGGTCACCGTCACCGTAGGGACCCCCAGCCGTCAAGGGTGGGTACGCCTTGTGAGGCGACGATGTTGGCATCGCTCACACCGCCGCGTTTTTCGGTAGGCAGGGTGATGGTGCAAAGCGTTTCTATAATTTTTGACAAAGGCGGTCTGTTCGGGGGTGGGCTGCATCACATCACGTTGGATACCGCCAAGACACTTTATGGACGGAGTTATTACTCCCCCATCAA
>JALVGO010000070.1 GCA_027029065.1 Sulfurovum sp. | reverse complement strand
TCGCCATCATCATCACCGCCAGCAAATTCATCTTTCTCTCACGCAACGAGCATATCATCAAAAACGTTGTCTCTCACCTCTACAGACGCTATGAAGAGCGTGATTCGCTGGAGTATGTCACCTATACGGTGATGGATATCATCGTCGATCACAGTATGGGTATTGTGGACGGGCTCGATGACAAACTTGAAGCGATAGAAGATGAGATCTTTAGTGAAGAGGTGGATGAGAAGGAGATTCAGGCGCACCTCTACTTCGCACGCCGTACCCTCAACCGCATCACCAAACTCTCTGTACAGGCAAACGATGCGGTCAACAAGGTCTACAACCACTTCCCGCTTGAGACCAGACAGAAACTCAAGTATGAGTTCATCGACCTCAAGGAGCACCTCTCCTACCTGATCAACGAGTCCAAGACCTACCTCGACCGTACCGGCTACCTCCAAAACCTGCTGATGGGATTTTTGAGCAACCGCATGAACCAGGCGATGCAGCGCCTTGCGGCGATCTCACTTATCTTCCTGCCATTGACCTTTATCGTCGGCAACTACGGGATGAACTTCAAAAATATGCCCGAACTCGACTGGAAGTACGGCTATTTCGTCATTTGGGGGCTCAACATCGCCATTGCGTGGCTGATCTTCAGATGGCTGAAAAAACAAAAATGGATATAGGAGAGCAACAGAATGAAAAAAGTACTCATACTCTGCACCGGAAACAGCTGCCGAAGTATCATTGCCGAAGCACTGGTCAATGCTGAACTTGAGGGCATCGAAGCGGACAGCTCCGGTGTCAAAGCCTCAGGCAGGGTCAACCCCAATGCCCAAAAACTCCTCGAAGAAAAAGGTATCTGGGAAGATCGCTACCACTCCAAGACGATAGATACCGTCATCGACAACGACTATGACCTTGTCGTGACTGTCTGTGACCACGCTAACGAGACCTGCCCCATGTTCCCCAAGCCTGTCCTCAAGATACATGTAGGATTTGAAGATCCGGACGGGAAAGGATATGAGGCGTTTGAGAAGACGTATGAGGAGATAAAGGGTGTGTTGCTACCTAAAATAAAAGAAACACTAAAAATCGCGTAGGGTGCGTAACCACGCACCTTCAAACCGTTTTATTGCCTTATAAACTGCTATTGCAAACAGACACAGAAGGTGCGAAATATCGCACCCTACGCGCTAATTATTTATAGGTAATACATCAATACAACACAAAAGGAAAAATCATGGAAAAAAATGTAAACACAACAGACAATGGCGTCAAGATCAGCTTCACAGGAGAAGTCAAAAAACAGAACATTGTCAAGATGGTCGAGAACTGCGCTACAGGACAGTGTGAATGTATGAGTGATGAGACCAAAAAGAAGATCCAAAACATGGAAGTGGGCGGCAGTGACGGTGATGTCTCGCTTGCACTTACAGGTGACGTGAGCAAAGAGGAGATCGAAGCGGCACTTGCCAAGTCCAAAGTCCTCAACCCTGAGCAATAACCCATGCTGCTTGCTTCTGCTCTCTTTTTAGTT
>JALVGO010000069.1 GCA_027029065.1 Sulfurovum sp. | reverse complement strand
ATGCAGATGCATGACCGTTTTGAAGGGCATATTGTACAGGGGCATGTTGACTGTATGGGGGAGGTGGTTGAAATCACCAAACGCCAAAACGGTACAGATTACATTATCAAGATAGATCCCAAACAGATCGCATATATCATCCCGAAGGGATCTATCACTATTGACGGAGTGTCACTGACGGTCAATGATGTATATGAAGACCGTTTCAGGCTGACGATCATTCCGCATACACTGGAGCATACACTCATTCACACCTATAAAAAAGGGACAAAGGTCAACATAGAGACTGATATGTTCGCACGTTACATCGACCATATTCTGACCCACCGTGTACAAAAACGCAGCATGGATTGGGCAGAAGTCGATGCGATCAGTATGAGTTTCTAAAAAGTAAAGCCGTTTCAAAGGGTATCTCTATACAATGCTGAGCTAAATTGAAAACCGTTTGAAACTGGGGAGGGGAACTTTTCATGAAGAACAATCATATTACAACACTTATCTCATTACTTACTGCCGATATCAATCGCTATATTGATACACGGAGTCAAACCGATTTTGACCATATTGCAGACAAGATAAAGAACCATTTTACATCAGAGCATGTACAGCTGTGGCGATATGATGCCAAAAATGATGTTTATTCTCTGTTCGGTACAAAGGATACAACCACTGTTTCCATTCATAAAGGACTGACTTATCAGGCACTTCTTGACCGCAATCCCCTTATCAGCAACCATCTTAGCAGCAATAAAGATTTTGTTCAGGAGATCGACAACCCCCTTGCACTAAAAGTACGGGCACTCATGATCCATCCTGTTGTAGATGATCAGGGCAATATTCAGGGATATCTCAAGTTATGGAAAGGGTTACAGCAGCAAAGGGTTTTTACGGAACATGACAAAATTTTAATCAAATCGCTTACACCACTGCTTCTGAATCTGCTGCACTATAAACGTATCGAAACCGATACACTTGAAAGCACACATACCCATAAAGATCTCAAGAAAAGAGAACCAGAAACCAGGTTGCATACACACCAAACACCTACACCGGATGCACATACCGCTTCCAAAATCAAAACACTCGAAGATGAGAATCTTTATCTCTCCAAACAAGTCCAGTCTTTACAAGAAAAACTTGATGAAATGGAAACCCTCCGGAAAAAGGAGACACAGTATCTTTCGCATTTGGAGTCTGTACTGCAAGAACGGCCGACACCGGAAGCGTACACAAAACTTGAAAGAGAAAAAGCAGAACTTATTAGTGCACTCTCCTCTCTGAAAGAAAAAGAAGAGAAATCTCAAAGACAACTGAAAGCACTGCAGTTTGAACACAGCACCCTACAACAGTCTGCCGAAGAGATCACCACTGAAATTCTGCAGTATCAGGAAACCTTAAAAGAGTATAAAAAGCATATCCATACGCTGAAACAGGAAAATGATACACTGCGCCACAAACTTGATAAAGTAAAAAAACTCAAAAAAGAGGATCAAAAGCATCACACAACATCCGATGTATCTGTCTCACCTTCAGTAGCGCAA
>JALVGO010000068.1 GCA_027029065.1 Sulfurovum sp. | reverse complement strand
GATATGCAGATGCGGAAACTTGCGTGCAAGGATGATGCTGATCGCTCCGCTGCCTACGCCTATCTCGGCAATGGACGCGATGTTCTCTCTTTCTATGATCTTGGCTGCATGGTCGATCAGAAGCTCCGTCTCCGGTCTTGGGATGAGCACTCCCGGTGCTACTTTCAGATGCACATCATAAAAACTTGCTTCACCGACAATGTACTCATAGGGCTCATGATTAGCGCGTCTTTCTACCAGTCTCTCAAGACCCGCCACATCTGCCACCACCTCATCCGGATGCAAGATCAGATAGGTACGCGCTTTGCCAAGGTGATGTGCCAAAAGCAGCTCCGCTTCAAACTGCGGGCGTTCACAGCTTGTGTGGAGCTTTTTTCGTGCCCAGTTTAGGGCTTGCTGAAGTGTTATACTTTTCATCTTACAGATCGGGTAAATTTTGATTAAAAATACTTAACAATTCTAACCGCTTCTCTTCACTGTCAATTTCATACACAATCGTATACCCCTTATAAACCATATCTCTAATATTGTCATGATTAAAATAGATAGATTTTCTATATTGATAAGGGGAACCTGCCAAGAGCTTAATCTTCTTTTTCAATGTTTGCACAAACGCGACAGATGCAGCTACATTATCTCTTCTAATATAATAGGCAATAGCCTTTAATTCATCTTTGAACTGTTTCGATTCAACAATTTTCAAGCCTGAAGTTCCTTAAGCAACTTATCTGTAGCTGTTTCGAAATCATACATAGGCTCTTTGCCCGACTTCATATCTTCACGTAGAGCATGAAGCCTTTTTGAACGCGTATCAAAAAATACATCTTCTTTTTGTGTTGAAGAAATAGTATAGCTCTCTACAATACCCTCTTTGAGGTTTTGAATAATATTCAAAAGAACATCTACGTTGTTATCTTCGATATTAATATGAATTGTCTGCATACCATGTCCTTTTTTATATCTATTTTACCCAAAAAACTACTCTCTGTCTATATAGGCAAATATCCCCTCATTGGGCAGCGGCGGCTCTTCAAGCTTCTCTTCTTCACCGGCAACCGTGTTGCTTGCATCATACCCCATCGCTTTGAGACGTTCGATGATCGGCGGGTGGGTGTGGTAGAAAAATATCACCAGCGGGTGCGACTTTGGAAAGGCTTTGTTTTCGGTGACCAGTTTGAGCAGTGCGGAGATAAGGTTTTCCTGTCCGCCCATTTCGGAGCCAAAGCGGTCTGCGGCATACTCGTTGTGGCGGCTGACATAACTCATAAACGGCGTAAAGACAAAGCTAACCAACGGCAAGAGCAGCATCAGCATCGCAATCTTCACTCCCGCATGCGGCACCACACCCATCTGGGTAAAGAGGCTGTCGGGCAGGTGTCCAAAGAGGAAAAAGACTACAAAAAGCAGTCCGCCCATGAGTGCGATATTTTTCCAAATATCCCCATGGCTGTAGTGCCCCAGTTCGTGTCCGAGTACCGCCAAAAGCTCCTCTTTGTTGAGCTTCTCAAGCAGCGTATCAAAGAGCACCACACGCTTGCTCTTGCCAAGCCCGCCAAAGTAGGCATTGAGACGGCTGTCGCGTTTGCTTGCATCCATCACGAAGATGCCGTCACTCTTGAGTCCTACCTTTTGCATCATATCGGTAATAGCCTCTTTGAGATCTCCCTCTTCAAGCGGGTTGAACTTGTTAAAAATAGGCGCGATCAGCGTCGGATAAAGTACATTGACCAGCAGTGCCACCCCAAAAAGCAGCACAAACCCCCAGAGCCACCACATCTCATAGTTGCCGATAATCCACGCCAGCAGTGCAAAGAGCGCTCCGCCAAGCACAAAAAACATCACCGCAGACTTCAACGTATCGACCACGAACATTTTGGGTGTCATCTTGTTGAAATGGAAATCCTCATCGATCTTGAACTTCTGGTAGAGTTCAAACGGCAGTCCCACAATGTAGTTGATGGTCACAAAACCATACAAAAAGAGCACTGCCTGCCATACACTCCCTTCCACCTGTATCAGCGAAGAGAGCCATGCAAATCCTTTAAAGACCCACCAGACAAACATCAGATAGTCCACAAAATGCTCCACAATCGCCAGTTTTTCTTTGGCAACTGCATAGTTTGCCGCCACCATATATTTTCCCTGAGGCATCAACACCGGCGCCCTGCGCTTCTCCTGATTGATATACCCAATCTGCATCACAGAGATATAGACCCGCATAAAGACATAGAGCGAATAGAGCCCAATAATCCATTCCAGCATACTTTTCCTTTTACATAAAATGCAGCCAGCTCCCACATCTATTGTCACAAGAACACTGATAGGAGGTGGCAGTATGACGACAACGCGTCAGCACTTTGGTTTTTCTTTTTCTTTGGTTCGTTTCTCTTTTCTTTGTACCAACACAAAGAAAAAGAAATGAACAGAGAAGATAGATTAGATAAAGGGTAATATAGCAAGACGGACTTTAGCAAGCCTTAAAAGAGTATAATTCCACAAAAACAACAGAGGCAAACATGGCACTCATCGACCTTTTCGATATCAAAAAACAATACGACATCAAACTGCTTCTTGACGGGGTGGACTTTCACCTCAATGAAGGCGAACGTGTAGCCATCGTCGGCAAGAACGGATGCGGCAAATCGACACTCATGAAGATCGCCATCGGTGAGGAGGAGCCTACTGAAGGCAAACGGGTTGTAGACCGCTCCATTCAGATAGAGATGCTCTCTCAGCAGCCTCTGTTTGATGCCAGCCTCAATGTACGCCAAGCCATTGAGAACGAACTGACCGAACTCAAAGCGGCAAAGGAGCGTTACGATACCCTCACCACACAGGTTGCCGAAGACTTCGAGAACAAACAGCTGCTTGCCGAGCTTGAAACTGTCACTGCCTACCTTGACCACCACAACGCATGGAGTCTGGATGACAAGATAGAACGGGTGCTGCAGGAGTTCAAACTCAAAGCGTATGAGGAGCGTCTTGTTATCTCCCTTTCAGGGGGTGAACAGCGGCGTGTGGCACTCGCATCGCTTATTTTGAAAAAACCGGATGTTTTACTGCTTGATGAGCCAACCAACCACCTTGATGTCTATATGGTCGAATTTCTCGAAGATATTTTGCTCAAAGAGAAATTCACACTGCTGTTTATCTCCCACGACCGTCACTTTATCGACACCATCGCCACCCGGGTCATCGAGGTAGAGAACCAGAAACTGGTTTCCTACAAAGGGGGCTACCGTGACTACCTTGCACAGAAAGAGGCACGGATGCAGGCGTTAGCCAAACAGCACGAAAACCTGCTCAAACTCCTCAAACACGAAGAGGAGTGGCTGGGCAAAAGTGTCAGAGCCCGTGAAAAACGCAATCAGGGGCGTAAAGCCAGAGTCTTCAAGCTTAGAGAGGAGGCAAAAAAGAACCCTACCCTCATACGCAAAATGAAGCTTGAACTCGAACGGGAGAAAAAACACTTCAACCGGGAAAAGAGTGTGGGTAAGAAAAAGATGCTTTTTGAGATTGAACACCTCTACTACACCATTGCCGGCAAAGAGCTCATCAAAGACTTCTCTACCCGTATCCTCCAGCGGGACAAGATCGCCATTGTCGGGGTCAACGGAGCGGGTAAATCGACCCTGCTCAGACTCCTGCTGGGCAGACTGCAACCTGATAGCGGTACCATCAAAAAGGGAGAGTTCTCCATCGGCTATTTCGACCAGCACAGAGAGATGCTCAAAGAAGAAGAGACACTCATTGGTACCTTCTGTCCAAACGGCGGAGACCACATTCAGGTACGTGGCAGCAATATGCATGTTTACGCCTACCTCAAACAATTTCTCTTCCCCGAAGAGTTCCTGACCAAAAAGATAGGACAGCTTAGCGGAGGAGAGAAAAACCGTGTTGCCCTTGCACTGCTCTTTACCAAAAATGTCGACTGTCTCATTCTCGATGAGCCTACCAACGATCTGGACATTCAGACCATCAACATCCTCGAAGAGCAGCTGCTTAACTTCCCGGGGGCTATTTTGTTCGTCTCCCACGACCGCTACTTTGTTGATAAGATCGCTTCCAAACTCTTCATCTTCAAAGGCAACGGCATTGTCGAAGAGTCCTACCAGAGCTACACCGAATACCTTGAAATCGAAAAAGAGATCAAAGAGATAGAACAGATCGCGCAGGATGCCCAGACTTCGGCAGCCAAGGCAGAAAAAGTACCCAAAGCAGGGAAGAAAAAACCGACAAAACTCAGCTACAAAGACCAGCGGGACCTTGACATCCTCCCCGATGAGATAGAAGCACTGGAATCCAAAATAGACGAGCTAAACGCCTGTCTTGCTGACCCGGAGTGTTATGGAGAGAAAGGGCTTACTGCATTGAGTGAGGAGCTTGCAGAGGTGGAGAAAATCTATGAGGAGAAGAGTGAGCGGTATCTTGAGGTGTTGGAGATGTATGAGGAGTTACAAGGTTAATCATAAAGATGACCGCTCCGGTTCCGACCCTACAAACGACACGCAGGTGTCGTTTGCTTAACGGGTTTTCCCAGCCTCCGCGGCTACATTCACTTCGTTCATTCCGACCGCTCCGGTTCCGACCCTACAAACGACACGCAGGTGTCGTTTGCTTAACGGGTCTCACCAATAAATCACTACGCTTCTTCGGCCCCATTTTAGGGCTTTTCGGCGGTTGGTTCCCATGTAGATATCGATACGGCGTCTATAGCGTTTGTTCATCTTGTCCCGTACCCGGTAGATACCCGGAAGTCCGGAGATGCGTACCTTTGTACCGTTTTTCAGTCCGTACTTCCAGATAAGATCACGGGAGACGGCGATCGCTTTCATGCCCGGTCGCAAACGGTTGTTCCATGCTGCCAGAAACGGGGTTGAATCG
>JALVGO010000067.1 GCA_027029065.1 Sulfurovum sp. | reverse complement strand
GGGCTGGATTTATCTTTTACAAATGGGACTGGATAGATTATGAGATTCAGCGTTTTTTAACGCTTCTTCCCTTTGATACCGTCTCACAAGGCTTATCGTGGCTTTTGGCACTCTATCTTTTTTACAACCTCTTTCTCATCACAGAATACCTTGTCATTTTTACTTTTCGTGAAGCCTTTATCAAAGCCTTAATGGAAAAGCATCTAGGTGATATGGAGCAGACACAATACTCCATCTCAAAAGCCAAAACTTATGCTAGGCTCTATTGGGATATTATCTGGTTTTTTCTAGCATCTTTACTTATTTTGCCAATCCTTTTCATCCCTATTGCAAACTTTCTAGCAATCTGGTTTATTTGGGCATGGCTCTATAAAGAGTCGGCATTTTTAGGTGTATGCTCTTTGCTTTGTGAAGAGGAGCTTTATAAAAAACTGAAAGAAAACAAGGGCTATTTTGTTCTTACAGCCCTCACAGCTGCTCTACTTAACTTCATACCAATTATTAACATTTTTACCCCGTTTTTCGTGATGGATCTCTACTTTCACTGGATAATTGACACCAAATCAACACAAAGGAGTATAGATGCACATATCAGCTGAGGGAGTTCTTAGACAGCTTGGTTACAACAGTGATGAAAATACATTGCGCCAATTTGAGGCGATTGCAAAAAATACACCAGGTTTTGATCAGATTCAAAAACATATTATAGCTTTGCACGATCATCTCAAAAACTATGGTGGCTTTGTAGCCATGTCAAACTCAGTTAACCACCTCAAAATCAAAATAGACACCACTGAAACCTCTATGATCGAAGCAGCCAAGGAAGAGATAGAGCGTTGGGCGCAAAAATACAATGTAAACTTGCAAAAAGTCCCAAACAAAGAGACTTACTACATATTAGGCATCTACAAATGATCTTTGGCATCTGCTAGCACAAGAGCAAAGAGCACATTTGCTCTGGCTCTTTGGCAGCACTCTTTGGCTTCAAGCAGTGTAGTGCCGGTTGTAACTATATCATCTACAAGAATAATATCTTCTTTTTTACCAAAGTAGCGAAAATCTCTGGGATTTTTCTGGCGAAACTCCAAGCTTTTGCCAGCATAGCGCACCCTATTTTGCGCTATAAGCTTGAAAAACCGTGGATGTAGATAGCTGCTTTTTAAAGAGTTTGCCAAAATGGCAGTGTGGGCATAGCCAAAGGAGTTGAGCCTATCATCAATGCCAATCACTGCAGCTTTTGTCTTAAACTCTTTGGCAAATAGCTTTAGTGAGTTTTGGGCCAAAATCTTAAATATTGCGCTTCCTATGAGACTATATTTACTAAAAAGCAGCTCTTCAATCTCGCTATAGCTATAAAAGCTATACACATCTAACCCCTCTAGATGCCTCACCCTTATAGATGGACGCAAAAGCTCATTTTGGCACTTTTTGCAAATTAGCTCCCACGAAAAGCTAAGACATACCAAACATCTCATAAAAGCTCTTTTATAATAGCTGCTACCTCTTTAGCAGCATCAAGAAGCATAGATTTTAATTTCTTTTTAAAGGTAAAT
>JALVGO010000066.1 GCA_027029065.1 Sulfurovum sp. | reverse complement strand
GGAGGCTGCCACCCCAGCAAGACTGCCCGCCAAGCGCTGTCCCACGCCCGGCTAACGGGCTGTGGTTAGAACCCCAGCCGTGCGAGGGTGGTATCTCACTGGCGCCTCCCCCACCCCCGGAGGGGTGGGTTCGCCGGCTCCCACCTATTCTGCGCACGCACGACCAAGATTCAACGCCAAGCTGCAGTAAGGCTTCACGGGGTCTTTCGGTCCCGCGGCGGGTACCGGGTGTCTTCGCCCGGTACACAACTTCGCCGGGCCCCTCCCTGAGACAGTGGCCCAGTCGTTACGCCATTCGTGCAGGTCGGAACTTACCCGACAAGGAATTTCGCTACCTTAGGACCGTTATAGTTACGGCCGCCGTTTACCGGGGCTTCGGTTCGGGGCTTGCACCCCTCCCCTTAACCTTCCGGCACTGGGCAGGCGTCAGGCCCTATACGTCCCCTTACGGGTTGTGCAGAGCCCTGTGTTTTTGGTAAACAGTCGCCAGGCCCCATGCACTGCGACCCCTTTCCGCTCCGGCCGCGAGGGCCTTCACGTACTCGGGGCACCCCTTCTCCCGAAGTTACGGGGCTAACTTGCCGAGTTCCTTAGGGAGGGATAACCCGCGCGCCTTGGCACATTTATGCCCGCCCACCTGTGTCGGTTTGCGGTACGGTCACCGGCGCTTCATCCCCCACGGTGCTATTTCTCGTCGGTGTGCTCCGAGCCCTTCCCCCCGCAAAATGCGGGGTTCCTTACTCCCCCTCATCCCGCCAAAGGCGGGACTAGAGGTTTGGAGGGCCTATTCCAACAGGCCCCGGGCCCTTCGCTCCCGCGTCACACCGTGGAGTCCACGCCGGTGGCGGGGGATTGTTGACCCCACTTCCCCTTCGGCTACGCCTTTCGGCCTCGCCTTAGGGACCGGCTAACCCGACGCGGACGAACCTGCCGTCGGAAACCTTGGGCTTACGGCGAGGGGGATTCTCACCCCCTTTATCGCTACTGATGCCCGGATTCTCACTTCCCGGCGCTCCACCGCACCTTACGGTGCGACTTCACAGCACCGGGAACGCTCCCCTACCGCCGCCTCTGCCCGGAGGCAGAGACGACCCACGGCTTCGGCGGGTGGCTTAGTCCCGTTGAATTTTCGGCGCAGAGGCGCTCGGCTGGTGAGCTGTTACGCACTCTTTAAATGATGGCTGCTTCTAAGCCAACATCCCAGCTGTCTTAGCGCCTCCACATCCTTTCTCACTTAGCCACCACTTGGGGGCCTTAGCCGGTGGTCTGGGATTCTTTCCCTCTCGCCTGCGGAGTTTATCCCCCGAAGGCTGACTCCCGGCCTGTCGCCCTGCCCGAAGGCAGGACTATCCTGCGGGTATTCGGAGTTTGCACGGGTTTGGAGGTTACCCCCCTAGCCCGCACAGTGCTCTACCCCCCGCAGGAACCGGCCGAGGCTATACCTAGATATATTTCGGGGAGAACCAGCTATCACCAGGCTCGGTTAGCTTTTCACTCCTACCCCCAGGTCATCCGAGGATTTTTCACCATCCACCGGTTCGGGCCTCCACTGGGTGT
>JALVGO010000065.1 GCA_027029065.1 Sulfurovum sp. | reverse complement strand
CATCAGTTTGATTGTATTGTAAAGGTAGCTTTCTCTCCCATAACACGGTAAAAGTAGCCATATCCGAAATCTTTGTCCACAATGATCTTTGCTGTCGCACGTACATTGTCTCCGGCTTTTACATTCGCATGCTCGGCAGTAAAAACAAGATCATCCGTCAACTTTTGCTCATTGCCTGTGCCGTCTCCAAGGTGTACCCAGTCCCGTTTCATGATTTGCCTCGATACCTTGTAGACTTTTGCCTTGACCGTCACCTTTTTGCCATTGAGCTGTTTTCGGTAACGATGTACCTCTTCAATGGTATATACCGGCTTCTCTTTAAAATCCTTAACTGATTCCGCCTCTGAAACTGATGCAATATCTTCTGCAAGCATCGACTTCATGCTTCCTGGAGCCTGACTTCTTGTGGGAAGGTAAACCTCATTTGCAAAGACAATCTCTTTAAAAACACGGTCAAGCCCTTTGCTTTTGAAGTCTTTCATGACCGTTTTTGTATCGTACCCTATTGTATCACCTACTTTTACCGGTGCTTTGGCAATGGCAACCCAGCGCTCCGTTCCGTTTTGATCAACCTTCAAATAGTCATATCCCATCACTTCTCTCTTCTCGAGCACTTTTCCGTAAAATATTTTTGTCTGGCTTTTTTCTATTACATTATTGGGGGTTTCCTGCATCTTTGCAAACAACATAGTGCTTCCAAAAAGTACTACTGCAACCAAATGTTTCATTCTGTTTGTTCTCCTCTTTTTTTATATTGTCTGTGTATTATAACTCATCCATATTAATAATTGTAATTTATAGTAACAAATAAGTTTTGTATTAACTTTTACTTTGTAAGATACACAACAAGAGACAATATACAAATAAGGGAGTACCATAGATGAAACAGATAGCATGGATAGGGCTTTTAGGCTTTTCACTGCTGCATGCAGAGCTTTTCACCGAATATTTTAAAAACGGGGTCGTCAAATCCCGTATTGAGTACAAGGACGGCACACGTACCAAAACAGCCGAGGGTATCAAAGAGGGCTGGGAAAAGATCTATTACAATACAGGTGAGCTTGCCTACAGCGTGCGTTATGTCAAAGGCAAACGTGAAGGGGAAATGCGATGGTATGACAGAGAGGGGCATCTTTTGGAGATACTCTACTACCAGCACGGACAGCACCATGGTATCAATCAGCTTTTCTATCCTGACGGAAAACTGCGTGCAGAGGTCAATTATCTTTTCGACAAAAAAGAGGGCCCCTACAAAGAGTACTACAGCACAGGTGAACTTGCACTTGAAGTCAACTACAAAGGTGACCGTAAAGAGGGCATACAAAAAGAGTATTTCCGTAACGGAAAAGTATCTTCAGAGGTACACTATAAAAACGGATACAGGGAGGGACAACAGAAGTGGTATGACCAGAACGGTACTGTAATAAAAACTGAAACCTTTAAGATGGACAGACCGGTAGCATTTATGAAAAAGCTCAAACAAAAAGAGCCGGATGCAACCGAAATGCTTCTTAAACATCTGGACTTCAATCCCAACCATCATGTACCACAATAAGGAGAATTTATGAAACATATTTTTCCGGTAAACATCATCCTCTCAGCTGCAGTGCTGATGCCCGCAGTTGTATCGATAGCAGATGAAGCGCCATGCAGCCATCCTCAGGAGTATATAGTCAAAGACAAAGCGGTAAAATCAACCTACAAAAACTGCAAACGAAACGGTATGACCTGGTGGTACAACGACAAGGGTGGTATCAAATCGAAAGTGAACTTTACCAACGGGAAAGAGGAGGGTCTTTATACCTCCTACCATGATAACGGAAAGGTTAAACTGACAGTCAATTATAAAAACGGACAAAAAGACGGTATCCAAAAAATCTACTATGATAATGGACAGCTTGGCAGTCAAGTGAAGTATGTCAACGGCAGAAGAGAAGGGTTGATGACAGAATGGGATTATGCCGGATATAAATCTTCGGAAGTTTTGTATAAACACAATTATAAAGTAGGACTAAAAAAATACTATGACAAAAACGGTAAAGTGATCATGACCGAAGAGTACAAGATGGATCGTAATCCTGTCATGGTCAAATATCTCAAAGAGAAGCGAAAAGAGATAGATATCGATCTTGCCAAATATGGTCTCATGCCCGCTGATCCTACAAAGTAATCTCACCTAAGTCTACCTGTATTGTGGGCTTTAAAGGTGTTTTTACCCATATATTTCTCCTTGTTATTTTAAATATTACCATACAATATAAATCACTTTCTCTTATGTATCAAAATAAAAAAATTTATTCATTTTTAATTATTTTTAAAGCGTTTTTAACCTTTTTGATGTGAAAATTGGCTGTAATCAAATTTAAAAGGAGACTAAAAATGATTTCAACAATCCTGAAAAGTACTGTTGCAGCCTCTATGCTGGCATCAGTCGCTTTTGCCTCTTCGGACTATGACAAGAAACCTCCGTTTTCGCTCGATAATCTGAAAAAAGTAAAAGTCAAAGGTAAGGAAGCTTACCAGCCAAAGAACGATTACAACATCTTCATCAACTATGAACTCGGCATGCACTGTGTCGGTTTTGAGATGAGTTACTGTTGTGTGATCCCCCCTTACAACTCTATTCAGGCACAGGCAATCCAGTCTGGCAAGAACGGGAAGCTTCCTAAGCTGCTGACACCCGAAGACAAAGTAAAACTCTACTATAACACCAGAGACAACTCTTACTCAGAAGGGAATAAGATGAAATACTGGTCTGTTCCCAAAGATGTTGACGGTGACGGTCACTTCGACAGTCCGGGTGACAACGTCGCCAACTATGTCTGGGGACACCTCTTCATCTACAAAGACCTCGAAGGTACGATCCCTCAGGGAGCCACAGACAAAGACAGACTGCGCATCGGACACCAGATCAAAGTCAAGATCGATGCGGGTCCATCCGGAAAACCGGTATCTGGCGGATACCTTGAGTACGCCGGCAAAGATGGCGGAAACGTGGTCATGACAGACACACTTGTACCGCCTGTCAAAAATGTGAAACTTATTTTGACTGCCTCTCACCTCTGGGATGCACTTGGTCTTCCACTGACAGCATTCAACGACTCAACCAGAAGAGGGACCATCCGTTCTGTCACACAGAAGGACTTCCAGCCATTCCAGTACTCTCAGGTTGAACTGCACAATAATGCAGGTGATGCAATCACAAACAAAGAGGGTAAACCGTACAAATACTTCGGTACCAACCCGGTCGACATCCCCAACTGTTACGCTTGTCACTCAAGAAACGGTAAAGCAGCACAGATGGCAAGAGACGAAGGGTTGAAGTACTCTGATCAGGAGTATGCATACTGGAAGAGCTATCCGGATGAGAGTGAGTATATGGCACGACTCTCTGAAGCCTCCATCAACATCCTCTCACTGCACGATGCACACCATGGGACAAAGTTCCTCAGTGACTACAAACATGATGCACCGGGTAACCGTCTTGGAAAAATCGGTGAGGTCAACTGTGCCGACTGTCACGGAGATAACGTATCAGGAAACCTTCAGGAGCCAAGACCGGTTGCTACAGGCTACAAAGCAGTCAAAGCAAAACCGCTTACAGAAGCGATTCACGGATTCCACCTTGGTATGGTACCGATGCCTGACGGTGCGGGAAGAACCCAGTCTTGTCAGTCTTGTCACCCAACCCACTTCCAGAATCCTAACATGAATGATGACACAAACCCGTTCCGTGTGACTGACAGATACGGTGAAGGCAGATTCTCCAAAGGGGATATCAGAAAATCCGGCGGCGGATGTTATGTCAGACGTGATGCACACTCCAATCCAAATGCCAAACCACCATTCTTCCTGAACAGCTACGGTAAATGGCAGCTTGAAAATGTTGCAATGAAAGATGAGCATGGCAAACCGGTCAAAGAGCTTAGAGGGCTTTACTGTACCAACTGTCACACCAAAGTGGCACAAGCAATGTATGCATACGATGACATTAAACATGACTCCAAGCAGACAGGTAAAACACTCAGAAACAAATCACTTAAAGAGATCGTCAAGGCAGTAGCCGGCGGAAACATGAAAAAGTTTGCATCTCTGGCAGATCCGAAAACAACCGGAAACAACGAAGTACTCAAGTACTATACAGAACACACGTCTGCTACACTGGTTAAAAATGTCGGTAAAAAAGGCAAACTTGACCTCAAACCTTGGAACCATCCAAAAGGTGGGAAAGTACCTTACAAAGCGGCATCCGGCGGTAATGACTGGTGGCTGGCAGCATCTGAACCACACTGTGCAGACTGTCACCTCGCACCATTTGTTGAGCAGAACACTGGCGGTAAATACTTCCCGATCGACCAGCCTAACAAGTATTCACTCTTTAGATACTCCAAGGCACACGGAAGCATTGCATGTCAGACATGTCACGAATCGGCACACGGTCTCTACTCTACCAGATTTGACGGTAACGAGAGAACAGTCGACGTAACAACACATGAGCAGGCACTCCAGTACTCTCCAGACGGCAAGTACGCAGGTCCGGTTACATGTGCAGCGTGTCACACTGTCAACAAAAACGGTGTACCTGTACAGCTTGAAGGTACAAAATATGCCAATGACTACTGGGCATCTGTCACACTCGCACACTTTATGAGAGAAGGTGACCAGAAACTTTCAGTCAAAAAGCTTGTAGAAAAGTACCCATACAAAGCTTCGGCAAAAGTGGTAAAAGACGGCTGGGAATAATCCCGCCCTCTTCTTCATATGCATTCTGTCGCATGACAGGATGCATAGCTTTCAACAGACTCTCACAGATAAACTTTTCTATACATACGATTGGGTATAATATTTCCAAAATTACTCGGAGAAATTTCCTATTATGAATGATCATAACCTTGATGACCTTATTATCGATACCGATA
>JALVGO010000064.1 GCA_027029065.1 Sulfurovum sp. | reverse complement strand
CAAATCAATCCACTCCTTTGGAGAAGTGGGGTTATTCAGAGGGTTCAATTAGGAATTAGGAATTAGGAATTAGGAATTAGGAATTAGGAATTAGGAATTAGGAATTAGGAATTAGGAATTAGGAATTAGGAATTAGGAATTAGGAATTAGGAATTAGGAATTAGGAATTAGGAAATGTTAACACTTGAACTACTTTTTTCAACCTTAAATTATATATTTTTTCCCTGTTTTTATATAAGCTTTTTAATAGAAAAGCATACCAAAATTCCTCATTCCTCATTCCTCATTCCTCATTCAAAATCGGAGGTCACCCCGTGACCGAAGATTTCCGAGCACTCCAGCTCAAAGCAAGACATCAGGTCTATACGCTGCTTAGCGGACACAACCTTTCACGTCTGCATGGAGAGGGGTATGATTTTGCAGAACTACGGGAGTATCAGATTGGGGATGATATCCGCAAGATCAACTGGACGATCACTGCCAAACTGGGTAAACCCTACATCAAAGAGCTGCATGCAAGCAGAGAGCTCTCCGTGGTAGTGGCAACGATGATGGACGGCGGGGTCTATTTTGGGGAAGATAATGCTAAACAGCAGACCATAACCGAAACTGCAATGCTGCTTGGATATGCCGCACAGCATGGCGGAGATCTCTTTACCGGTATTGCCTATCTGCCAGACCGGATTGTCACAACACCACCGACAAAACAGCTCTACCATATTGAACAGTTCACACAGAGGCTCTATGAGGCTTCGCTTTTACATACTGGACTCGATACAGACACCGCGCTTAGCAACCTCTTTGGCAGGCTCTACAAACCTTCTCTGCTCTTTGTCATTGGTGATTTTCTCGAAGAGACAGACCTCTCGCTGCTGGCACAGCGTCATGAGGTCATTGCGGTCATTGTGCGGCACAGAGAAGAGGACGTTCCCAAAAAACTTAGAGAGGTGCTGCTGCATGACCCCAAAAATGCCAAAGAGCACAAAACCTTTTTCGCCCAAAAGAGCATACAGCGCTACACCGCACACAGAGAGGCACACGATACCAGACTCGCCGAGCACTTTGCCCGCTATGATATCCGTTCAGTTAAAATATATACAGACGAATCCCCGCTGAATAAACTGCTGCCTCTGTTTCGCTAATCTACACAAACAGTAAAAAGACAAAAACGATAAAGAGGATCACATGCAGGAACCCCTCCAGCACGTTGGTCTCACCGTCATTGAAGTTGACCATACTTACCAGCAGCGTAAGGGAGATGAGCATAGTCTGTACCGGTGTGAGTGACAGGTTCAGTTCCAGCCCCATAAAGTATGCAACCACGATCACAGCAGGAATGGTCAGCAGTACCGTTGCCAATGAGGCACCCAGTGCGATGTTGATAACCGTCTGCATGCGGTTGTCCACTGCTGCACGCACCGCTGTAATCAGTTCTGGTGCTGCTGAGATAACTGCCACGCCTACTGCACCGATGGCAAGCGGCAGACCGAACGTCTCCAGCGTATTGCCCATAAAGACAGAGAGCAGCTCGGAGAGTACACCGATCACTACAATAGAGACAA
>JALVGO010000063.1 GCA_027029065.1 Sulfurovum sp. | reverse complement strand
CAATGCACCTTCTAAATCCTCATTCATCTTCAGCATAGCTCCCCCTTGGGGTAGAACCGTTTGACAATATAGCCATCCACACTGTACTCATCATTATTGTCAAAGGTGTAGGCTTCCAGATGGTCATTCAAAATTGCGGAGAGGTACTGCAGCCTCTCTTCCGGAGTGATATCCGGCATCTCTTTTTTGAGGAAACTGTACAGGTCTTCCTGCTGCAGTTGTACTTTGGTATGCAGCTTCAAAATGTTACCGATACTCAGGTCTACTTCTGCCATCTATGTACTCCTTGGGGTGTTGCTGTTGTGTATGCGTCGATCTTCTTTATCAATGCCTCGATCGATACAGCATGTGCAAAACAGCTTGTGCGTGTACAGGCAAGATACTCACTGCTCTCTTCAGGCTGACTTAAAATGAACGGATACCCCATACGATCTATCTTCTCCTGTGCTTCCAAAAATCACATTTTCTACAAAATAGACATTTTACTATTCTCATCTTTTTATGTATAATCATCCCTATCACTACAGCATAAAGTATTTGTCATGACAAACGAAGAGAAAAAGAGACTCAAAACCAAAATTGAAAATGAAATTACACATCTGAAAAAACAGATTGCAGAGCTTGAAGCAAAGACCAAACCCATTGCACCGGACTGCTCGCTGGGCAGGCTCACACGCCTGGAAGCGATGGGAGAACAGCATGTCAACAACAAGGTGCTTGATGAAGCCAAACTGCGCCTGACCAGACTGCAAAATGCACTGCATCGCATTGATCATCCGATGTTTGGCATCTGCATTGAGTGTGAAGAACCTATAGGCATTGCGCGTATGGAGATCAGACCCGAAAGTGTGCGTTGCGTAAAATGTGCGTCTGAGTGCTAAATATATCCTCTCTTCACCATCCCCACAGCCATCGCCAGTGACATACCGTCATTGTGGTACCCCTCGGTGTGACAATTCTCACAGGTATCCCCACACTCAAAATCAAGATCTTCAACAATCTCTTCCCACTTCTCAATCTTGTGATGCTTGATATAGTCCGCTATCTCACCCAACGTTTTGTTATGACAGTGGCAGATCACCATATCCCGTGTCGGCATTTCCATTACATATTACCTTTTCAAAGAGAAGCTTTTCGCCAGAAAAGCATACCATAACTCTTAACACTTCACTATTCATTCTTCACTCTGCAAGCTACAGGCTCTCAATATTCCCCACAACCTTACCGACAATGGTCACCTCTTCGGGGGCAAGCACTTCCGGAGAGTAGGCCTTGTTGTCTGAGATAAGTTCTACCATACCATCTGCCCGTTGTCGGATACGTTTAATGAAAAGCCCTGCAGTCGTAGCGGCGATAAAGATACCGTCTTTATTGATATTGGTCTGGGTACGGTCTACAAATACGATACTGCCATCCTGCAGTGTCGGCTCCATGGACTCCCCGTCAACATGGATCGCTTCAAGCTGGGTATTGCCAAGCCCTACCATATTGTGCATGATCTTCTCATCGACCTTGATGGTTTCATAGTTCTCATCAAACACCTCTGCACCGCCTCCGGCACTTGCACGGAT
>JALVGO010000062.1 GCA_027029065.1 Sulfurovum sp. | reverse complement strand
CTGCTCCCGGCTGTGAAAATGGGAATGATCGAAGACAAACTCTTTGGCAAACTGCTTGGACTTGACGAAAAATAATTCTATACCGGAGCGCTTCGCCGCTTTGGTACTCCGTTAACTTTTTTAATGTATATTTGAATCGATTGCATAATCCATTTTACTATCTATTAAACAAAGGCACATTATGAGTTATATTCCATACGTGGTAGAACAGACAGGCAGAGGCGAAAGAAGTTACGATATCTACTCAAGACTGCTCAAAGACCGTATTATCATGCTCAGCGGTGAGATCAATGATGCAGTAGCATCCTCCATCGTTGCGCAGCTGCTCTTCCTTGAAGCACAGGATCCGGACAAAGATATCTACTTTTATATCAACTCCCCCGGCGGTGTCATTACCAGCGGATTTTCTATCTTTGATACGATGAACTATATTAAGCCCGATATTGTCACCATCTGTATCGGTCAGGCAGCATCAATGGGTGCTTTTTTGCTGGCTTCAGGCACAGAAGGGAAGCGCTATGCACTGCCAAACGCACGTATTATGATCCATCAGCCGCTTGGCGGTGCACAGGGGCAGGCAACTGATATTCTCATTCAGGCTGAGGAGATCAAGCGTCTGAAAGATACCCTCAACCATATTTTGGCTGAAAAGACCGGCAAGAAGGTCAAACAGATCGAAAAAGATACCGACCGTGACAACTTTATGTCCTCGAAAGAGGCGATGGAGTACGGTCTGATCGATCAGGTTTTGACCAAGAGTTTTGTATAACGGGAAAGTGTTATGGTAAGAGAGATCGTTGTCTATCCGGACAAGCGCCTTAAACTGGTATCAAAACCTGTAGAGAGCTTCGATGAAGAGCTGCATACTCTCCTGGATGATATGTACGATACCATGCGTGCAAAGAACGGTGTAGGGCTTGCCGCCATTCAGGTGGGTGTTGACAAGCGTGCGCTTATTATCAATATCCCGCTTGAAAATATTCCTGAGGGTGAAGATGAACAGCCCCGTGAAAACACACTGGAGATGATCAATCCTGTTATCATTGAAAAAGACGGTTCTACCAAGTTTCAGGAGGGGTGCCTCTCTGTTCCTGGTATCTACGAAGAGGTCGAACGTGCCAAGCATGTCAAAATAGAATATTGTGACAGACACGGTGAAAAACACGTTATAGAGGATGACGACTTCCTTGCCATTGCCATGCAGCATGAGATGGACCATCTTGAAGGGAAAGTCTTTATTGAAAAACTCTCCTATATGAAACGTAAAAAATTTGAAAAAGAGTGGAAGAAACGGCAAAAAACCCTGTCGTGACAGATTTCACCATAGCTGCTGCCAGATTTGGCAGGCAGCCTCTTCTCCTGAAATAATATTTCAAAGATATTTTTGGAATATAATGGCACATTGCAATTTTCGGTTTGCTTGGTGTATGGCACATTTTCTACCTCCCGATAATCAGGGACTGACAATCATAAATATAGAGCAAAACAGGAATATTGATGAAAAAAGCAGCGAAGAGCGTACATGTTCTCTATGTAGAAGATGATGAAATCCTTAGAGATACAATGCTGACTGCGTTAGAGATGTACTTTAAAAAAGTTGTCACTGCCAAAGACGGAAAAGAGGCATTGACACTTTTTGAAAAAGAGCATTTTGATCTTGTCATTACCGATATAGCGATGCCAAATATGGATGGTATGGAGATGCTTCGCCAAATTCGCCAGATAGATGGTGAAGTGCCGGTAGTGATCACTTCGGCACACAATGAACTGCACTATCTTCAAAGTGCCATAGGAAATGGTGTTGACGGCTATTTGATCAAACCTATTGACTTTAGAGAGTTTGATATACTGTTTGAAAAGATCATGAAAAAGATCACAAAAAGGCGTGATAGAGAGCACTACCTGCTAACACAGATCAAAAAGGCAGAATGTGATCAGCTGACAGGACTCTATAACCGTTACAAGATCGATGCACTCTATACGCAGCTGTTGGCAGATACAAATAAGTTGAGTATCGCTTTGATCGATATAGATCACTTCAAACAGATCAATGATCGCTATGGACACCTCTTTGGAGACAAGGTACTCATGCGGTGTGCCGAACTCTTCAGGGTTACCCTGCCACCATCTGCAGATATCGGCAGATGGGGAGGAGAAGAGTTCATTGTTCTGTTTCCCGAAACTGATCAAAATAGCGCTAAAGACCATATAGAAACCATACAAAAAGCACTTGAAAAACTTGATCTTGACATGGAGAATAAAATAACCATCAGTGCAGGCGTATCACAGTATCGTCCCAAAGATACTCTGCATACAATGATAGACAGAGCGGATCATGCCCTGTACAAGGCAAAATCATCAGGGCGCAACAGGGTTATCACAGAAGAGGAATAGATCTATGCTTACTTGGTAAAAATATGACAATTTGACATATTTTTACCTATCTGCATTCTATATGCATCATAATTACAGCATGAATGCAAAACAGAACAAATCAAACAATACAAAACAGGCTAAAGTCAAGCAAAAACCCAAAGAGGAAGCCATCGTCAACAGACTGCTGTGTGCAACACTGGAGGGAGTCAATGCACAGATGGTGGAGGTAGAGGCGACCTTTACCAAAGGTTTACCGGGATTTGCGGTAGTAGGGTTGGCAAGCTCGGATATACAGGAGGCAAAGGAGCGGGTTAAGTCGGCACTGCTGACGAATGATTTTGTCTTTCCTCCGTTAAAGATCACGATTGGGCTGGCTCCATCAGAGCTCAAGAAAAATGGCAGCCAGTTTGATCTGCCTATTGCTCTGCTGATCGCATTGAACAAAAAGGCGTTTGATGAACCGAAACTCTATGTATTTGGCGAGCTGGGGCTGGATGGACGTATCAAAAGCTCTTCCATGCTTTTTCCGCTTATCCTTTCTCTTAAACAGCAGGGGCGTATAGAGAAGGCGATCGTACCCAAAGAGGCAATGGTGTATCTGAAGCATATCTCCGGAGTGAAGTTCATTCCGGTTGAGACCCTGAGTGAAGCTATTGTGCTGATGCAAAGCGGCAATATGGAGGGACAGAGTACGGCATTTGCATACCAAGCCGAGAAAGTGGAGATGGAGGGTGTTACCTATTACTACCAAAGAGACTACCGGACGGACTTCAAAGAGGTAAAGGGGCAGATGGTCGCCAAGCGTGCTGCCCTCATCGCAGCTGCGGGGATGCACAACTTCTTTATGGAGGGCAACCCCGGATGCGGTAAAAGTATGATCGCCAAACGGCTGTGTGACATACTGCCGCCGGTGAGTGAAACAGAACTGCTCAGTATTGCCAAACATCAGTTTCTTGATGGACAGACGCCTACGTTTACACCAAGGCGACCGTTTCGGTCACCCCACCATACAGCAACATCCGCTTCCATCTTTGGCGGTGGTTCCGGTACGGCAAAAATAGGAGAAGTAGCCCTCGCGCATGCTGGTATGCTTTTTTTTGATGAAATTCCCCACTTTTCAAAGGCGGTTCTTGAAGCGATGCGTGAGCCGCTTCAGGACAGAAGGGTACTCATTTCGCGTGTCAACAGCAAAATAGAGTATGAGGCAGACATTATGTTTGTTGCCGCACAAAACCCCTGCCCGTGCGGCAACCTGCTCTCCAAAAATCCCGCAAAGGTCTGCCGCTGTTCAGATATGGAGATCAAACGCTACAAAAACAGACTCTCAGACCCGTTTCTTGACCGTATCGATCTTTTTGTGGTGATGCAGGAGGTACAGCAGAATGACAAAGCAGATGTAAGTTCCAGAGCAATGCATGATACCGTACTGGATGCATTCATACGTCAAAAGCAAAGAGGACAGCAGCGTCTTAACGGCAAGCTGAAAGAGGAAGAGATAGAGAAGTACTGCATACCAGATGCAGAGGCACAGAAGATCCTTAACGGTGCCATTGAAAGATTTGCCCTCTCCCACCGCTCTATCGCTTCAGTAAAGAAGGTAGCCCGTACCATTGCCGATATCGAAGGGCATACGCAGATTGAAAAGCGTGATATGCTTGAAGCGTTGAGTTATAGGCGTAGGGGATAGATATGATTGTAGTCTGGCAGAAAAATGTTTTCTGCCAAAAGAGGAAAGATTAGATAGGAAGTACTCTGATATTGGAATCAAGCTTCTCTTTGAGAATGTTCTCGATGGCAAAGAGTGTACCGGTGCTTGAACTTGCACAGCCGCTGCATGCACCGAGATAGCGGATGTAGATGTCGATGTGTTCACCGTTCTCTTTGATGTCGAGGATCTCCATATCACCACCGTCCATAATGAGCATTTGACGGATATTCTCATCGATGACCTTGTCGACCGCTTTGATCTTTTGAACGATGGTCATCTCTTTGAACGATCCTGCACCGCCGCTTTCGTTTCCGATGGTTGCAGCGGCTGCCATCTTCTCTTTTTCATACTCTTCAAGCAAGTCAACAAGGTAGATGTCTTTCTCTTCGTGACCGCCTGGTTTGATACACGATTTACAGAAGGCTCCGGCTTTGGTGTAGTCGGTGATCTGCTCAACAGTGGTGAGATCATTGAGGCGGATCACTTCACGCAGTGTCGAGAGGCTGACACGGGCACATTCACAGACGATGATATCCTCTTCAAACGACTCCATATCGACACCCTTGTACTGTGCGGCTGCTTTTTTGATGACATCGTATGCCATGACCGAGCAGTGCATCTTCTGAGGCGGTACGGCAGGGGTGTCCGGCTCGTCACGCATCGCTTTTTCAACATCGATGTTGGTGATCTTTACCGCTTCATCGACAGTTTTGCCTTTACAAAGTTCAGCCATCGTGTCAGATGAGGCAATTGCCGTTCCACAGCCAAAACTTTTGAACTTGCTCTCCAAAATGACATCGGTCTTTGGGTCAACCGCCCAGTAGAGACGTACCGCATCCCCACAGCTCTCCGCACCGAAATCTGCCACGATGAGTTGTGCACCCATCTCTTTTGCCTGCTCTTCGGTAATTTCACCCATATTTTTCGGGTTGTTCATCAACTCCGTTACTTTGTTGCTGTACTCATCCCAGATGGTTCCGCCAATCAAACTGTCAAATCCCATATTATTTCCTTTGCTTCTATATTCACATCACGGGAGTCAGGTGATTCATGATTCATTGCTTTGCAACAAATCACCAGACCCCTTACTTTCTATATTTCTTACTTCTCAACACTCAACACTCAGCGCTCAGCACTCAACACTAATGGTGTGCATCCAGCCCGCTCTCATGCCCCTCTGGCGCATAGGCATAGGAGCTTGAGATGCTTCTGAGTCTCTCAACAGCCTTCTTGACCACTTCAATGGTGTATTCGATCTCCTCTTCGGTCGTATAGCGGCTCAGAGAGAAACGTACCGCCGTGTGTGCAAGGTCGTCCGCTGCACCAATGGCTTCCATAACGGAGTTGGCTTCAAGGTCTTCAGAGGCACAGGCACTTCCTGTACTCGCTGCAATACCCGCACGGTTAAGATCCCATAGCATCGATTCACCCTCGATACCTCTAAAGGAGATGAGAATGGTATTGGGCGTACGTTTGCTGCGCGGTGTGACAACAAACGTATCAGGAATCTCAAGGAGTGCATCTTCAAGCATATCACGAAGCTCTCTTACTTCACTCATCTCAAAATCAAGCGCATCGATAGCTGCTTCCATCGCTTTTCCCATGCCGACAATGCCCGGTACGTTAAGTGTACCGGAGCGGTAGCCACCCATTTGTGATCCGCCATGCAGACACGGGGTAAGTTCTCTGTCCTTTTTGATGTAGAGTGCGCCTACGCCCTTTGGACCGTGGAACTTGTGTGCCGAGAAGGTAAGGTAATCAACATTGAGTGCCTGTACATCGACAGGGACTTTTCCGATCGCCTGTACCGCATCGGTATGGAACGGTACGCCAAACTCCGCACAGATCTCACCGATCTCATAGACGGGGAAGATTGCACCGGTTTCGTTGTTTGCCCACATGATGCTCACAAGCGCAGTCTTGTCTGTAATGACTTCTCTAAGCGTTTGAGGTTCTACGATCCCTTCATTGTTGATGGGCAGGTAGGTTACCTTCGCACCCATGCTCTCGATCCATTTTGCCGTAGCGATAACAGAAGGGTGCTCGACCTCTGAGACGACAATGTGGTTCTTCTTGCCGGTGATGATCTGCTCAAAATAGATACTTTTGAGTACCCAGTTGTTGCTTTCTGTTGCGCAGGAGGTAATGACTACGCTGTCCTCTTTGGGGGCATGGATACCGGCATAGATCTTCTCCATGGCAGTTTTAAGTGCTGGGTGTGTCTCGCTGGCAAATGCATGCAGTGAGTTGGGGTTGCCGTACTTCTGTACAAAGAAGGGCTCCATCTCCGCAAAGACGTGCGGATCGACGATGGTGGTGGCGTTGTTGTCCAGATAGACTCGCATAGATTTCCTTTGAAAACGATTTTCATTTTAATTAAGACCTATTTGGTCTGAATTGATTTTCTGCATCATACGTTCTTTTTCTTAAATTCAGATAAAAAACCTCCTAATTAAGAGAAAAAGAGTCCTATTTATATGTACAATTGGTTAATTGTCGGGTGCTATAATGGTTAACACCCCCATAATCAAGGAGCACATAATGGCAGTGAAAATCAAAGAACACGGTATCGGTATAGCGATCAAAAGAGCAAAAAAGAGGCTCCTCATAGAGGTGTCAATGCTTGGAAAGCTGACACATGAAGATTATGAGACCTTTGTGCCTCTGATTGACAGAGCTTTGAAAGAGGCAAAAGGTTTGGAGGTTGACCTGCTGGTTGATATGCGCAACTTCAAAGGCTGGGAGCTGCTGGCGGCATGGGATGATATGAAGTTCGGACTCAAACACCGTAACAGTTTTGACAAAATGGCGATTGTAGGTGACAAAAAGTGGGAAGAGGTTTCAGTGAAGATGTTTTCTCACATGATGAAAGGAAAGTCAAAGTTCTTTAAA
Organism: Sulfurovum sp.; assembly: GCA_027029065.1. The sequence continues at coordinate 7,035 of JALVGO010000062.1, read as the reverse complement.
GATCGCCAAAAAGCACTGGAGTGGTTGTTGAAAAATGCCTGACACTTCAATCCGGAATTTTAGAGTACGATAGATGTCGCAGCACATCCTTTTTGACGGTTTTTGCAATTGCAAGACACTGTTGGCATATTTGTGTATCGGGCTCAAAGTCGGCAAGTACAGAACCAAAAGGGTACTTTGATGTAAGGTAGATGGAGTCTATCAGATCGATTTCATCATCGTTGATGGAGAGTACAAATCCATTGATACGCAGAACTTCTACCAAAATAGCAACACTATGTGTCTTTTGAAGTTTGATTCCTTTTTCAATGAAAAGTGCTTTCAAAAATTTCTCTATCGCCTGTTGGGCATTTTGTAAAGAGGGGTTGTAGAGGTGGCTCTCCAGGAGAATTTGTGTTGAGAGCAGGTTGTCATCGGCATAGTTTAGCCAAATCTCTGTTTCACTTTTCATAAATGACTTGACCGCTCTCTATTTCTTTGGAAAAGGACCCTTGAAAATTTTGTTTTAAAGGCACAATATCAAGGGGAATCTTTTTGGAGAGTTCTCTCAGTGCTTTCCTGTACTTAAGCGAAAGTGTTAAAAAGTTGTTGTGTGAGTTTTGAACAATGGCTACATCGATATCATTTGGTTCTTTGGTATTGAAAAAGGATCCGAATATGATGATTTTACGAATCTCTTCAAATGGCTGTAACTGCTCTTTTATATATCGGGTATACTCCTCTTTCAATGCAGTATCCATCTTGAATGCCTTTTGTTTTTTCGGGTTATCTGGATAATTTTACCATAAATATTTATTGTATTTCAATATTTTGTGCCTCCTGCAAAGGAGACAGGTTAAAAGTTTGATGGTGCCGGAGTATTGATAAGATTGTAGAACTCGTTACGGGTGCGTTCATCGCTTTTGAAAAGCCCCCGCAGTGCGGAGCTGACGGTGGTAGAGTTGATCTTCTGCACGCCGCGCATCTCCATACACATATGTCGGGCGTGTACCACGACGGCAACCCCTTTGGGTTTGATGGTCTCCAAAATCGCATCGGCGATCTGCTCGGTCATCTGCTCCTGAATTTGGAGCCGTCTGGCATAGACATTGACGATACGCGGTATTTTGCTGAGTCCTACCACTTTGCCGTCTGGGATGTAGGCGACATGACAGCGTCCTATGATAGGCAGCATATGGTGTTCACACATTGAGTAGAACTCAATATCACGTACCAGTACCATCTCGTCATTGCTGGTAGTAAAGAGTGCCTGATTGAGGATCTCTTTGGGGTCTTGGTGATACCCCTCGGTTAGAAACTCCAGTGCTTTGGCGACACGGTGCGGAGTCTTTTGCAGTCCCTCACGTTTGGGATTTTCCCCCAAAAGCTCCAGCATCCGACTTACTAACTGTTCAAACTCTTGTTCCTTATCCATCTGCAACCTCTCTTAAATTATAAAAGCTTTCTGTTAAGAAAGCATACCAAAACTCTTCACTCTTCACTCTTAACTCTTCACTGCACTGTATCCAAATACAAGTTAAGGATTTTCTCATCAACCTTGGAGATAGCAAGCCGGCGTATCTGCTGCGGGGTGAAGTAGTGATCTTCGCTCTGCTCAAGTGCATCATAGAGATAGACTTTGCATGTGAGTTTAAAGTGGGTATAGGCATGCGTCACTTCCCCTATATACTCGGCAGCACACAGCGGCACTTCGGTAGCGGGGAATCCCCAGAGACCGTGCAGGAATTTCCCTTGCCGTTTTGTGAGGGCGAGTTTGTTGTTGTGGAGGTTGAGCATGATATGCTGCTCTCGTGTCGGTACGGTGCGTCTCTTTTTTGTCGGATAGCGCTCCGGGGCATCTTTGCCTTGGCAGATGCTCTCAAACGGACATGTTTCACACTGAGGCGCTTTGGGGGTACAAAGGGTTGCCCCGATGTCCATCATCGCCTGATTGTACTCAAAGGGGTTTTCTCTATCGACCATCTCATAGGCGATCTGCCAGAGGGCTTTTTCATCGGCATCTTCCATAGCATGGATACGGCAGAGGATACGCCGTACATTGGCTTCCATGACAGGTACGCTCTGGCGGAAAGCAAAGGCGGCAACGGCATGAGCGGTATTTTGGCCGATACCGGGAAGTTTGATAAGTTCCTCTATCTTAGAGGGTAATGCAGGGGCAGTGCCTTGCGCTTGAGTCAATATTTGCGCCGTCTTATGCAGATTTTTGGCGCGGTTATAATACCCAAGCCCCTCCCACATCTTCAACACCTCATCCAGCGGCGCACTGCCGAGTACCTCAAGTGTAGGGAACTTCTCAAGAAAAGGAAAATAGTACCTCTCCAGTACTGTTTTGACCTGTGTCTGCTGCAGCATCACTTCACTCAGCCAGATAGGGTAGGGATCATCCGTATTGCGCCACGGCAGGTCTGTTCTGCCGTGCGCTTTGTACCAGTTGTGAATCTTTTGGTGTATGAACCTCATCCGCCCCAGCCGTGCATCTTTTTGGAGACCACCACGTCATAGTGGGCAAAGAGGTCATCGATGGTGCTGGAGGCAACATAGTAGTGTTCCTCAAGCAGCGCAAGCCACTCCCAGCGTACCTCCCGTTCTCCTTTGGGAAGAAAAATCAGAATATTCCCACCGTTTTTCATAATGGGGTGTACACGCTTTAGGAACGCCTCCCGTATAGATGTGGGGACAGAAGCAGTGACAAAGACATAGTCAAATATTTTTCCCTGTATCATGTATCGGGGGCGTTGGAGTGCAAACTTGACCGGACGCACATGCCGGTTCTCTTCAAAGGTCTGCTTCATGGCAAGCAGAAAGCTCTCCTCAAGGCAGTTGATCTGGTATTCGTACCCTTTTTCTGTGACAAACTGCCCAAGTATCCGTGGTAGCTCTTCGCCGCTGTCGGCAAAATGGAGCAGTTGGATTCCGGGATGGTCTGGAATGATCTGCAGCAGTTTTTCAAGGCTTTTTTGCTCAATACTTTTCATAGCCAAGAGTGTAGCGAAAAATCAGCTTAGATGTGTATAATATTTCAAAAACAAGCTAAAAATTCATCCAGAAGGTAGCACAATGATACGAAAAAAAATATACAACCCCGAATCTGACGAAAAGACCAACGAGCGTAAGATCTTCGGTGGGAACCCGACCGGAATTTTCGAACTCAACGACATCAAGTACCAGTGGGCGTACAATCTGTGGGAGATGATGCTCAACAACACATGGTTCCCCAAAGAGGTGGACATGACACGTGATGTCAACGACTACAAGCACCTTACCGATGCGGAGAAGCAGGCGTATGACAAGGTACTTGCGCAGCTGATCTTTATGGATTCGCTGCAAACCAACAACATTATCGACAATCTCAATCCGTTCATTACGGCTCCGGAGGTGAACCTTATTTTGGTGCGTCAGGCATTCGAAGAGGCGCTGCATTCACAAAGTTATGCGGTGATGGTTGACTCTATCTCTACCAACACTGATGAAATTTACGAACTATGGCGACGTGATATGAAACTCAAACACAAAAATGATGCCATCGCCAAGGTCTATGAGGATCTTGCTGCAGACCCGACCGATGCCAATATTGTCAAGGCGATGTTTGCCAACCAGATTCTTGAAGGGATCTACTTCTACAGTGGCTTTACCTACCTCTATACGTTGGCACGTGCGGATAAAATGCTCGGTTCTGCGCAAATGATCCGTTTTATTCAGCGTGATGAGGTAACCCACCTGCTGATTTTCCAGAATATGATCAACACCACCAAACGTGAGCGTCCGGAACTCTTTACCAAAGAGCTGATTGATGAGGTGTATGAGATGTTCCGTTCGGCAGTGAAGCTGGAGAGCGAATGGGGTGCCTATATCACGCAGGGGCAGATTCTTGGACTGACCGATGAGATCATTGAGCAGTACATCAAGTATCTTGCCGACCAGAGACTGCATGCGGTAGGGCTTGAAAAGCTTTACAACGTTGAGCATCCTATCAAATGGGTGGACAATTTCTCCAAGTTCAATGACCAAAAGACCAACTTCTTTGAGGGGAATGTGACCAACTACTCCAAGGGAAGCCTTGATCTGGATGACTTTTAAAGGGTGCCGGTATGCTGCATAGACGTGCACCCATGGCAGCGGTAACGCTGCAGCTCCCTTCTGAAAAACGCTACCAGAGCAACCTTGAGAAACTGCTTGCCTATGTACGAAGCCACAGTGACAAGAGGCTTATTGTTGCCCCAGAAGTTTTTCTGACCGCTTACGATTATGAACATCTTGCAACAGCTGCAAAATTTTCCGCCAAAGCCCTAAAGGTACTCAAGCAGGAGATCGGTGAGCAGATCGTTGTATTTACCCTGCTGATTGAAGAGAAGGGGCTCTTTTACAATCAGGCAGTGGTGATTCATAGACACAAGATCGTTCACAAACAGGAGAAGGTAAAGCTCTTTAAGCTTGGGGATGAAGATATCTATTTGACAGCAGGCAAGAAAAAGCGCATCAAACCATTTGAAATAGACGGGGTGAAGTATGCGCTGCTTATCTGCTTTGAGCTGCGGTTCAAGGATCTATGGAAGCAGATTGAGGGTGCTGATGTGGTCTTTGTCCCCGCACGCTGGGGACTGCCTCGCAAACGCCATCTTGAAATTCTCTCTCAGGCACTCGCGGTGATGAACCAGTGTTATGTGATTGTTGCCAACAGCAGTGACAGCGACATGGCATCCTCATCTGCCATTATCTCTCCAAACGGGGATGTGGTCATGGATGACACCAAAGAGGCGATAGAGGGAACTGTCGATTTTAGAGAGATCAAAAAGATACGCCGCTATATTGTGATGGATTAACCATAGTTTCGATAGAATGCCGTCAAAGATAAGCAGACAGGGGATCACCACGATATGATCAAGGCACGAAACAGGCAGAATCTTGTTGCCGAGATAGAGCAGCATTTCCCTTTGCATCCACATGTCAAAGCGGCATTTCTTGAAGTGGACAGGGAAGCCTTTGTCCCCAATGAATTCAAACACCTCTCCTACAAACTCGATGCCCTGCCGCTGGCTGCCAGCCAGTGGATCTCCTCCCCTCTGACCGTTGCAAAGATGACCCAGCACCTTGAGCTCAAAGGGGTGGACTCGGTACTTGAAATAGGCTGCGGCAGCGGTTACCAGGCGGCGATCTTGAGTAGAGTATGCCGGCGGGTCTTTACCATTGAACGCATTGACGAACTGCTTAAAGAGGCAAAACGCCGTTTCAGTATGCTTGAGATGCACAACATTTTTACCCGCTTTGATGACGGGCAGCGTGGCTGGAAGCAGTATGCTCCGTTTGAGCGCATTCTCTTCTCTGCAACGGCAAAAGAGATACCGCAAGTGCTTTTTGATCAGCTCAAAGAGGGGGGTATTTTGCTTGCCCCTGTTGAGCAGAGTGAAAATTATCACATTCTTACCCGTTTTTACAAGAAAAACGGACGTATTACTTCCGAGGCGATCGAGCCGTGCCTCTTTGTACCGGTGCTTGACGGTACACAAAAGTAGTATTTTCTCTCCCCCAAATTCATAAAAGTTATGCTATGATTTACCAAACACTAATGTATGGGAGCAGGGAATGGAAAAGCTGATGAAACCTGCGGAGTATGCCAAAGAGCTTGGTATCTCCAGACAGGCGGTCTATGCGAAGATCAAACGGGGTATCTTGACGGCAAAGGATGTGGAAGGCAAGCTCTACATTGTCGTCGATACCGATGAGGTCGAGACAAAGCATGATGTGCCGAAAACTGCCGAACCTGCAAAGCAGCAGACAAAGCCTGCGGCACCGAAAGCCTCCCTGGCAGCCGATGAACTGCCCCAAAAAGATTACGAAGCGCTGCTTGCGGCGAAAGATGAAACCATTGCGGTACTCAAAGGAACGGTAAAGGATCTTAAGAAGTCCAATAAGCAGATCACCACCACACTTCGCGGTGAGATCGATCTGCTCAAAGAGGCGTTCCATGAGATGCGTACGCTATACATGCATCAGATTGAGCACAAGCACACCCCTGAAACCATTGATATCATTGAAGAGGTCACGGAAGCAGAAGAGAGTGTCCCTCTCTGGGTAGGGCTGAAAAAGCTTTTCAAAGCACTGGATGCCAAGAAAGAGAAGGAGCAGGAGAAGATACGCAAACGGGTGAAAAAGGCATGGAAAGCGGGTGATGCGAGAGTAATGAAAAAAGAGGGGAAATTCAGAGTGGATATGCACAGTGACTACAGGGAGCTTTTGAAATAGTATGAACCTGCTTAAACAGTTTTTCAAGGAGTACAGCCTTTTTGCCGCAATCGCCGCATTTTTGCTGATAGGACACTTTGAACATATGTTGACCCAGAGTACTGCCGGCAACCTCTTGGGGCTTGGGGTACTGTTTGTGGTGATCATGTATGCCGCTATGTCGGTCTCACACCATGCCGAGATGCTTGCCGAGAAGTTTGGAGAGCCTTACGGTACACTCATTCTGACTATGTCTGCAGTTATTGTGGAGATCGTCATTATTGTGATCATGATGATGCATGCAGAAAATCCTGTACTGGCAAGAGACACCATCTACTCTGCGATCATGCTCGACATCAACGGACTGCTTGGTCTTGCGGCGATCATCGGCGGGCTGAAGTACGGCGAACAGCCCTATAATGTCGACTCGACCAACTCCTACCTCTCGATGCTGCTGGTTGCCATTGGTATCGCGATGGTATTGCCGGAGTTTATCGACCCTGCCCACCATCAGCAGTTCATGTTCTTCAATGTGGCGGTCTTTTTGCTGCTCTATACCATCTTTACCCGTGTACAGTTGAAATCACACCGCTACTTTTTTGAGTACAACCAGACTGAGAGTTGTCCTGAAGGGGAGGTGTGTGAACCACATCATGAGATCAATGCATGGTATCACGCTTTCAACCTGGTTGTCTCTATTGTAGTGATCGGTGTACTCTCCGAGCTGCTCTCTGTCTTTATGGGCAATACGCTGGAGACGTTCGGTCTGCCGCTTGCCATCGGTGCAGTAGGCGTGGCAGTTATCTCAGCAGCACC
>JALVGO010000061.1 GCA_027029065.1 Sulfurovum sp. | reverse complement strand
TGTACTGCGTATTGACCTCCTGCGAAGCAAGAGGCAGCAAGTCACCAAGCAGCACTGTTTTTGTCATAACGGTACTGCCGTTGCTGTCTCTTATCTCCATAACAACCTTTGCATCACCGATGATGGCGTTGGCACTCAGACTCTGCACAACATTGCTTATGTCGATACTGTCTGTAGTATGGTAGCGTACCCTGTCGGTTGAGAGCTGCAAGGTGGCAGCGGTATTGCCTGGCGTATCAGGTACGATGACAAAAGTGGCATTTGCTTCATCTACCACACCGCCTTGCGGATCGGTCAGCACACCGCGCACACGATAGGTACCTGCCAGTGTATCGGTGGTATTCCACTCATTGTAGATCGTTTTACTCTCTTGCGATGCTATGATGCCAAGCGGCTGTTTTTCAAAGGCTTCAATGACATTGCCCTGCATATCTTCGAGGATGAGTTGGGCGGTGAGATCATAACTCAGTCTCCCCGGATTTGTCACAACAGCAGACAAACCGACCAACTGGTTTGCACCATAAGTTTGTTTGTTGCTATGTACCTCTATATTACCCAGTGTTGAAGTAGCTCTAACGATAGCGGAGATAACATTATTCTCTTTTGTACACTCAACCAAACGATTTTGAAAATCTGCAACCACATAAATCTCTCCACCCTCTTGTAATGCGATATTATCCATCCCAATAGTTTTGGACTCGCCAAAAGAGAGGTTTTCATCCAAAATTGTTGTTGCTATCAATATACCGCCTGCCGAAGGATCACCTTCATACACAGAGATATTGATATCCGAAGGAATTGTAGCAACACCGGCATTACCGACAGTAAACTTCACAGAAATATTTTGATCCGTTCCGTGATCTACAATTTCAAGTTTCCCCAAAGTCATATCGGCGATTTGGGTTTGTTTTTGGAATGTTCTAACCAAAGAGTTTGAAACCTCTTCTGCAGTCATGGCTCTATATACAACACCGGCATCTCCTCCGGCAGGTTGTGGATAGACAATACTATTAAGAGTTGACCAACGGATCCTTCCTCCTACAGCGATAGCATCAATAACATTTACACCTTTGCTTACTGCATAGTCTCTATCATATGCTATGTTACTTCCCCAATACCCATCACCCGAAAGTGTTATAGCCTTGTAAGCACTTTGGTTTGGAAGACTATATAGTTTATCCGCCATGACTCTTAGGCAGTCGTCTACATAGCTAGAACCATAAAAATATGTATTACTTAGGTTGTCCGCTACCTCTTCGGCATTATCTCTCGTAATAACCGTAGGCTCCAAATATGTTCTTTGAACTGTCATAATAGTTAATCTTATAGAACCGTCACGAGGGAACTTAACCGGATCCCGTAATGCTTGAATCAATCCGTTTTTTTGTAAATTTGCCAATGACCCAACGCTTCCGGAGTAATCAAAACATATCCCTAAATCAACCTGCCCTTGCTTCCCTCCGCACGATTTGGCAGTAGAGTAAGTGTTGTTTTCATCAAGTTCGATATTTTCGTTTTTGCTGTCAACATAGACATAAATAGCCTGGTCTCTAAAGTCCGCTGTAGCATTGAGT
>JALVGO010000060.1 GCA_027029065.1 Sulfurovum sp. | reverse complement strand
GAGCACTGTAGTAGTCTCCCCGCGATCCCCAGGTGCCGCGTATGCCCATATAGCGCAGATCGAGAAGAGCGCTTTCGTGACCGGTTGCCAATATTAAGTGATGAGCGTTGAGCGTTGAGCGTTGAGCGTTGAGAAGTCTCCAACTGCCGTTACTATGGATGATCTCTTTTACATCGAACTGCTGGAAGGGAAGCTGCTTTGTGATTGCATTGCAAAGTTCGGGGGCATCGCATACGCCTGCCTCTTCGAAGAGAAAAGCTGCATGATCTTCGCTGATACCCAGTCCGTGCAGTGCCTCTGCATCTATCCAACGGTAGTGTGCTTCATTGTGGGGTTCGTAGAGAGAAAATTTGTCAGCATCTTCTGCATCTTTGGGGATGCGGATCACACCGGTTTGGTGAAAGTAGTCGGGAAAGTGCGTGAGGTAAAAATCTTTGGCATAGGTGAAAGCTTCATTGGTCAACGCCTGAAGCGACCCGCCCTTGCCGATCTTGGGAGAGACAAAGGCGCCAGCTGCTCCGGAACCGCCCGTAGCCGCCATACCGCTTCTGTCCACAAGCAGGACATCATGCCCCTGCTGTTTCAGTGCAAACGCTGCACAGCATCCAGCAATACCTGCGCCTATAATGACGGTATCGTATGTTTTTGACATTATCTCTTCAATAACTTCTCATAATCATCATGTGAACCTACCCAAAACCATACAATAATATTATCTTCCAAAATACCTACTGCCCTGTAGTTTCGCGTAATTCTTGCGGAGTAGATAGGTCGTGTTGAGTGTACACGTTTAAAATGCAAACTTGCATGATATGGATCTTCGGCAAAAAGCTTATACTGTTTTTTGGCTGTCTGGCGTATGTTTTGGGGCAGTGCTCTATAGTATTTCCAAAAGCTGCTATTGGTATGGGAGATCAAAGCTGGTCTTGTGTAAGCGGTTTAGTGTGATTCTTCTTAAATGCATCCAACGCATCATCCGCCATCTGGGAGAGCAGATCTTCTGACTCTGAAAAATCTCTGTCCCATCTTTTTTCAGATGCTATCTCATCTAAAAGATTTTTGGCATAAATATTTTGTTCAATCTCAGGCAAACTGGCTATCTTTTCAAATGCTTTTTCAAGTAGCGTTGTCACGATAAACTCCTCTATCTCTTGAGGCTTATTATACATTGTTTTGCGTGTTTAGTCAAAAAACTAAACCGTAATCTCTTTGATATCTGCAATATACCGGAAAGTTTTGTAGATCGAAGCGATCATATGCTGGCGGTTTTTACGCAGCTCTTCCTCTTCGGCATTGACCAAGACATCATCGAAGTAGGTATCAAGCTCTCGTTTGAGACCGAACAGGGCTTCCAATCTGCTTTTGTAGTCGGCAAACTCTTGGTTGAGTACCTTTTCATAGGCATTGTAGAGGCTCACCTCCGCATCCTCCCTGAAGAGGCTTGTATCGATGCTCAGATCGCCGTCCAGATCGACATCTTTGGAGATATTTGCCACGCGTTTAAAGGTAGCGAACTGCTCTTTGAAACTCTCCTCGGCAACGATCTCATTGAGTGCTGAAACCTTTTTGGCAATCTCATTGATGTCTGCCTCTCCGCTTGCAAGCACTGCGGCAATAACAGACGGGTTTGCATCAAGGCTCTTGTTGATACGTTCGATGATAAAGGCTTTGAACTGCGCGATATCAAAACTGTCATATGCATCTTTGAGCAATTCCAGCATATCGTCGATGTTGAACGAAATATCGTTGTCGATAACAATACGTACAATACCGTTGACCGCACGGCGAAGCGCGAACGGGTCTTTGCTTCCGGTAGGGATCTTGCCAACACTGAAGAGTCCAAGCAGTGTGTCAAGCTTGATGCTCATCGCCACAATCGCCGAGAAGAGTGTACCTGGAAGCTCTGCACCTTCACCTACAGGCATATACTGCTCTTTGATCGCATTGTAAACCAGAGGATCTTCTCCAAGGGCTTTGGCATAGTAGTAGCCCATCAGCCCCTGAAGCTCTGTAAACTCGTAAACCATCTCGCTCATCAGGTCTGCTTTGGCAAGCTCAACCGCTCTGTCCATCAGTTTTTCAAGTTCTGCGGGTGTTTTGCCGGTTTGTGCTTCAAGTTTGTCCATATAGAGCGCAAGCAGTCTAAGCGCAATGCCTTTTTCCCGTTTGATCTTATCCGCAAGTGTTCCCAGTCCGTCAATGAACTGTACCTTCTCAAGCCCTGCTGTACTCAGTCCGTTTCGCAGGTCATTACGGTAGAAGAAAAGCCCATCAGCCAGTCTTGGCTTAAGCACACGCTCATTTCCTGCAACCACTTTGGCGTAGTCATCGGTATAGGCGTTGGAGACCACCACGAACTTGTTGGTGATCTTGCCGTTTTCAAAGACAGGGAAGTAGCGCTGATGCTCTTTCATAGAAGTGATGATCACCTCCGGCGGCAGCTCAAGGAACATCTCGTCAAACTTCCCTACCAGCGCTTTGGGGTTTTCGGTAATGGCAACCACTTCTGCCAGCAACGCCCCGTCACGCTCGATGACAATACCGTGCTCTGCTTCAAGCACATCAAATTCTGCAAGAATACGTGCCTCTCGCTCTGATGGTTCAAGTGTCACTGCCCCCTCTTTAAGCACTTGCGGATAGGCTTCAATACTCGGTACCTCAACCGCATCGTAACTGACCATACGGTGCACATAGGTTTGGGTACCTGAGGTGACACCGAAAAGTGTTACAGGTACAGAGATCTCTCCCAGTCTGACCTGCAGCCAGCGCACAGGACGGATGAACTCGTCGCTTCTGTCACCCCAACGCATCATCTTGCCAAATGCCATAGAGGCGATCCATTTTCCGATCATCTCTTCAAGCAAAGAGGCGGTCTCCTCACCCTTCTCCTCTTTTTTGAAGTAGAGCACTTCACTCTTGCCTTTTTGTGCCCGGCCCAATGCATCTACATCCACACCGCATTTTCTTGCAAATCCAAGCGCAGCAGGAGTAGGCTCGCCGTCTTTGAATGCTGCCGCAACCGGAGGTCCCATCAGCTCAATGGTGCTGTCTTCCTGTGTCAGTGGCATAGCATCATGCATCAGCACAAGACGTCTTGGCGTATAGACAAAACGGAAATCACATGAGAGTTTGTACTCTTCAAGCAGTTTACGCCATGCATTTTCAATGTTGGTAACAATTTTCAGAAGCGGAATGGCGGGCAGTTCTTCCACACCGATCTCTATGAGTAGTGGTTGTGTCATCGTAAAAGATCCTCTAAGGAGATAATGGAGGATATTTTACCCAAAAGTTGGTAAATAGGGGGTTATAGTTCCTCTTCGTCCTCTTTGAGGTCTTTGCGTCGCCACTCGTCATCAAATTTTGAACGGAAATTATTGCGTACGATCGCAAAGGTCATATAGGCAAAAAGCAGCGCAGCGAAAATATAGACGATGTCTCCAAATGACATTAAGACTCCTTGAGGCTGTTTGGAATGGTGATCTTTTCAAAGCCCGCATAGTTCTGACGCAGTGCCTCATAGGTCACAATGCCGACACTCACACCAAGGTTGAGACTTCTCCCCTTACCACCCATGGGGATGGTAATGCACCGATCGGGATGTTCCAGAAGCACACGTTCATCAATCCCTTTGGTTTCGGAACCAAAGAGGATATAGTCCCCCTTTTGAAAATTGGCATCAAAGTAAAGGTTGTCTGTCTTTGTCGTTGCCATGTGGGTATGCGCATCGATAGGATGGGCAGCAAGAAAATCTGCAAATGTCTCCCATACAACAAGATCGAGCTGCTTCCAGTAGTCAAGCCCTGCCCGCTTCACCGCCTTGTCGTCAATGTCAAACCCAAGCGGCTTAATTAAATGCAGCGTTGCCCCCAGATTAACACACAACCGCCCGATCGTCCCCGTATTCTGAGGAATCTGAGGCTCTACTAATACTATATTGAACAAGGAAGTATCCTCTTTGAGTGTTCCCTTCTCTCAAAAAAGAAAAAAGAGTGTTGCTGTGCAACACTTTTCCAGAACTCTTCACTATTCACTATTCACTCTTCACTTAAAAGACGATCGTCTTATTGCCATTGACAAAAACACGGTCATTGAGCACCAAATTGAGCGCGCGGGAGAGTACCACTTTTTCCACATCACGTCCGGCACGCTGCATATCTCTCCAGTCAAAACGGTGGTTAACAGGGATAACATCCTGCGCGATGATCGGTCCTTCATCAAGGTCGTCCGTCACAAAGTGCGCTGTCGCACCGATGATCTTTACACCACGCTCATAAGCTTGTTTGTAGGGATTTGCACCGATAAATGCCGGAAGGAAAGAGTGGTGAATGTTGATGATCTTCTCAGGGTATGCCGCTACAAATGCAGGGGTGAGGATACGCATATATTTGGCAAGCACGATGTAATCGAAGGTATGTTTGCCGATCGCCTCCATTACTTTGGCTTCATGTACCTCTCTGCTCAAGCCCTCTGCTGAAATGTGGATAAACGGAATGTCAAAACGCTCCACAAGGCTTCGAAGCGTGTCGTGGTTTGCAATAACACACTCTATCTCTGCGCCAAGCTCCCCTGCTGCATAACGGATAAGGATGTCACCAAGTGCATGAGACTCTTTGGTTGCAAGGATGACGATCTTCTTTTGGCGAGGAGGAATAACTCTGATATGCGCATTTTCAGGGGCGATCTCTCTGAGTGCACAGTCAAGCTCTTCTATGTCAAAAGTACCTGTAACCACACTGCGCATAAAAAAGCGCTCTCTGTCTTTGTCGACAAACTCCCTGTTGGAGTCGATATTGAGATCACGGTCGTAAAAGACTTTCGAAATTTTGTAGACCAACCCCTTGGCATCATAACAGTCGATCAACACACGCGCTTTGGTTTCCATGATATTTAATCCCTTACCTCTCTGTAGGGTGTTGTCCCCCGACAACACCGCTCATCCAAATATTTAAACATGTTTTTGCATATAACACAACGGTGTTGTGAG
>JALVGO010000059.1 GCA_027029065.1 Sulfurovum sp. | reverse complement strand
CACTCATCGAAAAAGGCAACCAGCGCATTGAAAAGGCGGCAGTGAAGTTTAACAAGCCTGCCGATACTGCTCTGCTCAAACCTTTCATCGAAAAACTGGCGAAGGTTGATACAGTTGATTTTGTTGACGAGAAACTTCCCAACTGTGTAACAGATGTCTCTGACTCGCTTGAGAGTATGATCTCGACTGATGACATTGACATGAGTGCGATCATTGGTAAACTGACTAAACAGAAAGAGAAGCTTGAAAAAGAGATAGGCAAGCTTAGCGGCATGCTGAATAACGAAAAGTTTGTTGCCAATGCACCCGAAAAGGTCATTGCAGAGAACAAAAAAGCGCTTGAAGAGGCGCAGGCGAAACTTGAGAAGGTGGAGAGCGAGCTGAAAGGGTTTGGTGCCTAAGATGCAAGCACAAGTTCAGGAAGCCTACAATACACTGCTGGCAAAAGAGTATGACAAAGCCTTTGTGCTCTACTCTGCTCTGGCTGAGCAGAAAGAGCCGACAAGTTTCTACTACCTCGGGTTTCTCTATTTCAGAGGACTGGGTGTGGAAAAAGATGACAAAAAAGCCTTTGCAAACTACCTTGAAGCGGCAACCAGAGAGGTACCGGTAGCGCAGTTTGAAGTGGCACTGATGCTTGAAAACGGTGACGGCTGTGATCAGAACTTTTCAGAAGCAGCCTTCTGGTACGAAGAGGCGGCAAAACGCGGCAACATCGATGCGTTTAACAACCTTGGTGCCATGTATAAAGAGGGGCGCGGGGTCTATCAGGACTACAAAAAGGCATTTATTCTTTTCAAGAAGGCTGCCGAAGCAGGCAACGCCTCTGCACAGTTTAACCTCGGTGCACTCTACGATATGGGATTGGGGTGTGAGGAGAACAAAGAGAAAGCCATTGAGTGGTGCCGCAAAGCTGCCTATCAGGGTCATGAGAAGGCAAAAGGCATCATAATGCGTCTGCAGCAGGACGGTCAGATCGTATTCTAATCGTCTACAGAAAGGTTTCTCTCCTCTCTATTTCTCTTCTTCCTTTTTCCCTTTATTGATAAACCGTTCTCTAAAATCTGTCAATGGTATGGGTTTGCTTGTCAGGAACCCCTGATAACTTAGATTTTTGTCAATAGAGCGAATAATCTCTTTTTGTTTCACCGTTTCAATACCTTCAACAACTACACTGTAGCGGAACTGTTTGGCTATTTTGACAATGGTACGGATAAGCGTCGCATTGTCCGCATCTTTTTCAAGATCGAAAATAAACTCCTTGTCAATTTTTAGAACAGAGAAGGAAAGCTTTTTAAGATAGGAGAGAGAAGAATAGCCAGTACCAAAGTCATCAATGGCACACTTCATCCCCCTCTCCTGCAATTCATGGATCACCTGCCGTGTCAGTTCGAAGTTGTCTATCAGGGAAGTTTCTGTGATCTCTACTTTGATATCCTCCGTATCGATCTTGTATGTTTCAAGTATTTCAAAAAAGTGCTCGATGAAATTGTCTTTGATCAGCTGTTTAGCGTTGATATTGATGGAGATATATTCAATATCCCATATCCCCTCTTTTTTCCAGCTGTCGATAGTTTTACATATCTGTTTAAGTACCCACCACCCTATATCAGTGATTACTCCAAGCTCTATGGCAAGCGGTATAAACTCATCTGGCTGTAAAAGTCCTTTTTCATGGTGGTTCCACCGTATCAGTGCTTCTGCAGCTTTTACTGAGTCATCACCGATATTTAAAATTGGCTGTAGGTAGAGTTCAAAGAGATCATGTTCAAGCGCATAGATAAGATCCTGCTGTAGAGAGAATGTCTCTTTTCTCTCTATGTCAAGTTGGTTGTTGTAGAAAGATATCTGTTCATTGCCATGTTTTTTCGCCTGATACATAGAGATATCGGCATGTCTCACAATCTCCTCAACGTTGTCAAACCCGGGTTCAATAACCACAATACCGATACTGGTTTTCATATAAAGCCGGATGCTGTCGATAATGAACGGCTCTTCAAACACTGAGTGTATCTGGCAGCTGTACTGTTTTGCTTTTTCTTCAGCCTCTTTGGGATCTTTTGAGATAAAAGGTATGACAATGACGAACTCGTCCCCGCCAAGCCGTGTTAGGTTGTGTTCTACCGTATCAAAATGCAAAAGACGTTTTGCAACTGCCTGCAGCAGCCGGTCACCAAATGTGTGTCCCAGTGAATCATTGATATATTTGAAACGGTTCAGATCGAGATAGAAGAGTATCGAGTAGTATTGTGCATGTTTCACATTATCAGTGATCTTTAGCATATACTCTTTGAAACCGCGCCTGTTCTGTAGATGTGTAAGAGGATCATGGGATGCAAGGTATTTTAGACGTTCAGTTGCTTGATGCTCTTTTGTTTTATCTTCAATGAGAGTAGTTCCTCCAACGATATGATTTTGATCATTGCAAATGGGAAACATTTTTGCTTCTATCCAATATTCAATTCCTTTGGTGGAGTGGTAAGGTCCAATATAATGCTGTACTCCATCTATCAATGATTTTTTGATGACTTCAATGGGAGCTCTATCAGGAAGCAGATGAAGATCAAGCCCTAAAACTTCATTTCTTTGAAGATGAAAAAGAGTAAGGAAGGCATCGTTACATTTAGTAATATGCAGCCCAAGATCATAAGAAAAAATCCCTATAGGTGCTTGTCTATAAAAATATTCAAGTGTCTCTTTGTTCTTTAATAGCTGTTCTTGGGCATGCATCACATCCTGCCGTTTCTTCTCTAGTTCAACATTCTGTATATGGGTATTATATATGATTGTGATCTGAATAATATAATAGAGCACCAACATACCTGCAAGTAAGATATGTGTATTGTCACCTATAAGGATAAATGAAATACCCGATGGAAAAATAAGGATAGTAATATAAGCAAGTGCAATACGTACATCAGGATATAAAGAGCTCATTGCGCCTGATGTAGTACCAAGAAGTGCTGCTACTATAAATAGCTGTGCAGCAAGACTGACTTGATAGATAAAAACGAATCCCAATGTAGAAATAAATATTGCTGTTGTAAGACTGGTAACTAAAAATAGCCTATACCACAGGTATTCTGAGTACCGCTTTGGATATATTTTATAATACAAGGCGAGGACAAAACGTAAAAGAGTAATACTCAATACTGTTCCACCCCATACAAGTATGGGGATATCCATTACAGGATAAAGAAAAAAAACAACAAAAAAAGTGAATCCAATAAGTCCGAACAGGCTTTTCTGGGAAAGTGAGTAGAGACGGCTTATTCTCTCTTTTGTTGGCAAATTGGTCGTTTGTAAAATATTTATAATATGCAGTATATGATTCATAAAAACTATTATACAGAAATTTTTAAGAATTCACATAGCTTTTAAAACTCATTACCGGTCTTGACAATGTCTATCCCAAATTTTTCCCTAAGTAATTGTATATTTTGGGAGAGTTTTTTGTATCTCATATCGATATCAAATTCAAGAAGCGAAAGGGTTCTTTTATGCTGTGATGTAAAGTGTGAAATACTGAGTGAGAGTTTGATTGCCCCTTCCCCATGCAGTACGATACTCTCGAACATCTCTTCGAGTATCTGCTTGTAGAGATGCTCACTGAAGATACGGGTATGGCTCTCATGTTTCTTGACCTTGATACCGTACTCGTAACCGATCCTGAGATAGAATGATGTGGGGTTGGCATTGATAGAGAGTACCATATAGCTGATATGTCGTGCCATCACCATGATGCGGCGTCTTACCTCTTCTGTGTCGTAGATCGCATCAAAGGTGCGGCTGATACCGATGGATTTTCTGGGTGGACGCAGACTAATGCCCTCTTCATCCGTTCCTGTTACCCGTTTATAGAGCTGAATACCCGGTTTCTTCCACCGGTAGAGCAGTGCTCTGCTGCGTTTAAGCTCTCCGAGTGTACGGATATGGTGTTCTTTCAGACGCTTTTGAAACCCCTTCCCTATGCCGGGAAACGCCTCTATGGGGATATGTTCGATATAGGCATCGATATCATCGACTTTGTAGATGCCGTAAGGCTTGGCTGTCTCTGTAGCAAGTTTGGCGATCCACTTTGCTTTGGCAATACCAATGGAGACCGGCAGGGAAAAACGTGCCATGATCTCTTTTTGGAGTGCAAGTGCAAAGGGGTATACCTCTTCATCTTCTACCCACCCTCGCAGATCGCCAAAAAACTCATCGATGCTGTACTGCTCTACACGGGGAATTTTCTTTTGCATGAAACGGTACAGCTTCTGTGACATGGTATGATAGAGCTTGTAATGGGAAGGAATGACGATCATCTGCGGACACAGCTGCAGTGCCTGAGCCACGGGCATTGCTGTTTTGACCCCGCACGCCCTCGCCTCATAGCTTGCAGAGGTGATGATACCCCGTATTTTGCGTTCACCGCCAATGTGGTCAACAAAGTAACTTTCAAAGGTTTTGCTGCGTTCGCTGTAAAACACCGGTGCAACAAACGCCCCGCTGTTGTCGTTCATAAGGCGTGTATTGCTGCGTGCTGTCTCGAAGATCTCAAGATTGCTCCGGCTGCCTACCGCCATAGGAACACCTCGCAGTGACTTGTCTACAGCAGACTCTGCAGAAGCAAAAAAGGCATCGATATCTATATGAAGAAACATAAAGAAAGTATAGAATTTTTTGAGGATTGAAGCTAAAAGTATGTCAGATTGTCATGGAATTTGGAAAGAAAAAGTTGCTTAGGAAAAAATATAAATAAAGAGATTTTACGGTTATCTTATAGAAAAGAAAGGCTATAATCCAACAATCAAACAATGGAAACTTCATGACTATTATAGGTATCGGAAACATACTGCAAAAAGATGACGGACTCGGTGTCTATGCAGCAAGCTATCTATCACAGAACTTTACCTTTGACCCTACTGTAAATATTGTAAACGGTGGTGTACAGGGGATCAATCTATTCAACTACTTTCTTGAGGGGGATCCTATCTTGATCCTTG
>JALVGO010000058.1 GCA_027029065.1 Sulfurovum sp. | reverse complement strand
TTCTTTAGCTGTGATGATAGGCAGAGCAATCCATAGACCGATAAAAGTCAAGGCAGCAAGCAGCCCTACTGTACTCCAGATACCTTCCGGTGGCAATTTACCCATGAATGTCAAGATAATCATATCGATAAGCAGTGCCCAGAACCAGAACTTGAACGCCCCTCTTCTGCTTGCAGGTGCCACGTTCGGGCTTCTGTCAAGGAAAGGAAGGAGGAAGAAGATTACCTGTGCAAATGCAAATGCAATCAGACCTGGATCTGTTGGGAACGGTCTAAGTACCTCATAACTCCAGAGGAAGTACCACTCAGGGTAGATGTGTGCCGGTGTTTTCAGCGGATCTGCAGGGTCAAAGTTTACCGGATCCATCGCAAACTCAAAGTGGTAGAACACCAGATAGAAGAAGAGGATAAAGTAAACACCCATTACAAAGACATCCTTACTCAGGAATACAGGATTGAAAGGGATCACTTTGGACTCTTTTACTTTTCCTGCTTTGTAAAGTTCAGCAGCTTCTTCAAAGTCGATCTCTTCACCATCCTGGTTATTGACGTGAGGGATTCTCAGTGTACCAAAGTGAAGCACAATCACACCGATGATCGCCAGCGGTACAAGTAGTACATGAAGCATAAAGAATCGGTTGAGGAATGCCTGTCCAGGTACATAGTCCCCTCTGATCCACTCTACCAGTCCATTTGCCTGCAGTGAACCACCGGAGAAGAGGTTGGTAATAACCATACCTGCCCAGTAACTCATCTGCCCCCAAGGAAGCATATATCCGGAGAATGCTTCAGCAGAGAAGAGTACGAACAGCAACATACCGGAAAGCCAGATAAGCTCTCTACCACGCTTATAAGAGCCATAGTAGATCCCTGTAAACATATGGATGTAGATGATCAGGAATACAATAGATGCACCGACACCATGAATATGTCTCCAGAGCCATCCATAGCCAACCTCTGACATAATAGTGTAATTGACAGAGTCAAATGCCAGCTGTGTATTTGGCTGATAATACATCAGCAGGAATATTCCAGAAATAAGCAAAATACCAAATGTTGCCGCAAGTACCATTCCCATGGCCCAGAGGAAGTTGATATTTTTAGGAATCCAATACTCTGTAGAGAGTACACGTTTAAGTGTGTCGATTGCCAGTCTTTCGTTCAGCCATTTATGGCTGAACGGTTTTGCATTTTCATCAAAATGTGCCATCTATTCCCCCTTATACCGGCATTGTGATGCCATCTTCAAGCATCTTTTTGTATTCTGGTCCCTCTTCGCCAAGCACAAGTTTGTCACCGTCGATTTTAAATGGAGGAATATCCAATCCGCGTGGCGGTGGTGCTTTGGTTACCTCTGCAGTAATATCATAAACACCTCCATGGCATGCACAGAGGAAATCATTACTCTCCGGGCGGAATCCGGGAATACACCCAAGGTGTGTACAGAGTCCTACACATACTGTATAGTGCCCATCACCGACTTTGATCAGTCTTTTTAGATCATCCGGCTTCTCTTTTTTAAGTTTTTCTACTGTTTCAGCAGACTGTTTGAGTACAAAAATAGGTTTTCCTCTCCACTTTTCAGTGACAAGCTCACCATCTTTGTAATCTTTCATATTCAGAGTA
>JALVGO010000057.1 GCA_027029065.1 Sulfurovum sp. | reverse complement strand
AGCTGCTGTTGATGAAGTAGGTCTAGGAATCCTTACAGCTACAGCAATTGGAATTGGCGTTCATGCTGTAGCAAGTGCCATCGCAGGCAAAAAAGATGAAACAAATGAAGAACAATAGGAGGTTTAAAATATGGGAAAACATGTGGTAGTTGACCCAATCACAAGAATAGAAGGGCATTTAAGAATAGAAGCCATCTTAGATGATAACAACACAATAGTTGATGCATACAGCTCTTCTACAATGTGGCGTGGAATAGAAGTAATCATGAAAGGAAGAGACCCAAGAGACGTGCCTCTCCTTGCTATGAGAATATGTGGAGTGTGCACAGGAACCCACTACTATACATCAACACAAACAGTTGAGCATGCACTTGGGGTTGTTCCTCCAAAAAATGCAAGACTTGTTAGAAATCTTATTCAGGGTTCTCTTTATATACATGACCACGTTGTTCATTTTTACCATCTCCATGCTTTAGACTGGGTTGATGTGGTATCTGCCCTAAAAGCTGACCCTGCAAAAGCAGCTGAAGAAGCAAGAAAATGGGCATCTATGCTAAAAGATCCTATTACAGGAGAAACAATAAGACCATGGAAAGATGGAGTAGGAGAGTTCAAAGCTGTTCAGGATAGACTTACAAAATTTGTAAAAGCTGGAAGATTGGGACCTTTTGCTAATGCTTACTGGGGAAACAAATCCTATAAACTTACTCCAGAGCAAAACCTTGTAGCTGTAGCCCATTATCTTGATGCACTCCAGATACAAAGGGAAATGGCTAAGCTTATGGCTATTTTCGGTGGTAAAAACCCTCACCCACAATCACTGGTTGTAGGTGGTGTTACTTGTGTTCAGGATATTCAAAACCCAGCAAGACTTGGTCATTTTGGAGACATATTAGGTCTTTCAAGAGAATTCATATACAGGGCATATCTGCCTGATATTTTAATGGCTGGAACTGTTTACGCAGAAGAAGCTTTAGCCGGAATAGGAAGAGGATTAGGAAACTATATGGCTTACGGCGATTTCCGAATGGATGATAATCCATGGTATCAAGGGAAAACATTATTCCCACAAGGGCTTGTTTTGAACATGGATTTAACCAAAGTTTATGATGTTGACCAGTCAAAAATAACAGAAGACGTAACCCATAGCTGGTATGAATATAAAGGAACAGACAAACCTCTTCATCCATTTTATGGACAAACAAATCCAAAATACACAGGCTTCAAACCTGATGGAACATTAGACCCTAAAGGGAAATACTCATGGATAAAATCTCCAATCTATGACGACCACAGGGTTGAAGTAGGACCATTAGCCAGAATGATAGTAGGATATGCCAGAGGAGATGAGAGAATAAAACATTATGTTGACTGGCTATTAAAGTCAGGAAATCTTCCTGCTAAAGCATTGTTCTCAACTGTTGGAAGAACAGCAGCAAGGGCTATAGAGACAGCCTTAATGGTTGATGTTATGAAAGAAT
The DNA here is from genome assembly GCA_027029065.1 of Sulfurovum sp. The sequence goes on along the minus strand of JALVGO010000057.1, from coordinate 157 downwards.
GGTTAACAGAACTTGCCAAAAATGTTGCTGCTGGAGATTTAAGCACATGGACAGAGTATAATTTTGAAAAAATAACAAAAGGAAAAGAGTTAAAAGGATACGGTTTAACCGAAGCACCAAGGGGAGCTCTTGGACACTGGATTAGAATAAAAGATGG
>JALVGO010000056.1 GCA_027029065.1 Sulfurovum sp. | reverse complement strand
TTATGGATGCAACCATAAAATATGATATAATTTTTATGGATACAACCATAAAAAGGTAACATATGAATATGCTAGAAACACTTAGAGAGTATCAAGAGAACTATTTGATGCTATTTGATACCGTGTATAAACGGTATCTGCATAAAGAGGTGGATTTTTCCGTTAAACTTATAGGTATCGTGGGTGCCAGGGGTGTGGGTAAGACTACTTTTTTACTGCAATATTTGCGAGACAATCCTCTCTCATATGAAAAAAAACTCTATTTCTCTGCAGATGATTTAGACATAGACTCACTCTTTGATGTGGCTTATGCTTTTTCTAAAGAGGGTGGAGAACTACTTATCATCGATGAGATACACAAATACAAAAACTTTGAAAAAGAGCTAAAAAGAATCTACGATATGTTGCCACTTAAAGTAATATTTTCCGGTTCTTGTGCCTTGCAACTAGACCATGCAAAAGGTGATTTGAGCAGAAGGGTTATGCTGTATAGTATGAAAGGGTTGTCTTTTCGTGAGTTTGTCGAGATAAAAGAGGGGATTACCCTTCCTATCTTTAGTAAAGATGAGATTTTTACAAATCATACAGAGATAGCACGAAGTTTGCTAAAAACTATCAAGCCTTTTGCTTTTTGGCGTGAGTATTTGAGCTTTGGGTATTATCCTTTCTATTTTGAAGATACCAAAGGGTATGCTCTTAGGTTAAAGCAAACTGTTCATACAGTTATAGAGGTGGATATACCCTCTATCTTTCCAATAGAGTACGAGAAGATACTCTCTTTAAAAAAGCTAGTTCGGTTGGTGTGTGAATCCCCGCCTTTTAAGATAAATATCAAAGCATTGGCTGATAAGATGGGTATAAAAGACTATCAAACACTTTATCGATACATGGAGTATCTGCACAGAGGGCAAATCCTGAGTCTTATACGGGCAAAAAGCAGAGGAGACAGCATCTTTGTGAAACCGCAAAAACTCTACCTTGCCAACACTAACCTGCATCATGCATACTGCGATAGTATAGAGGTAGGTACACTTAGAGAAGTCTTTTTTATGTCTATGTTGGGAGAGGAAAGTATAGAGGTGGCAAGTAAAGGTGATTTTGTTGTAGATAGCAAGTATATTGTAGAGATAGGCGGTAAAAATAAGAGTTTCAAGCAGATAAAAGATGTAGAGAATTCCTATGTGGCGGCAGACGACATAGAGATAGGCTTTGGCAACAAGATACCATTATGGTTGTTTGGGTTTTTGTATTAGGAGAAGAAAATGTGTAGAGTGGTTTTATTGGATTTTGCAAGTTTTTTAGAGATAGGTTTTCTTAAATGGTAGGCGGAAATATAATGAAAAAAAGCATAAAAACAGTAATCGGTATATGTTTGACTTTGTTTTTTTTGCTGAGTGTGAGTACAGAAGCGGGAAAGTTAAAACGATCTAAAGTAGATTTTTCACAGATTAAGCGAGCAGCAGACGATCTCTCTGTAGAACTTGATAAGATCGAACAATATTTTAATGAAGTAAACAACACAGGAACATTTTTAAAAAAGTCATTTTCAGGAAAGAAGTTTACCTGGTATTATTTTGATGTGGATGATGATTTTAGCTCAGAAAACTTGGTAGAAGAGACCAAGAAGCGTACTATCCGGAATATTCAGCTGGAAAAGGGGAGGGAAGCATGTTGGAAGGTTCCGATATATCTAAACCTCAAGCCGCTGTTTCGTAGAGGGAAGCATAAATCTTTTAGTATATATGGAGCTATAGATTTAGAGAGTTTTGATGCTGTTAACAATCAAGGAAAAAATTACTGGGCTGCAAAAGGAGAATATGACAGCAGAAAGCGGGCCGCAAAACGTTATATAAGGGCATGGGAAACAGTCTTCAGAAAAAAAGGTATTCCTGAAATGAAATTGGAAATGGCATATAATGAGTATAGAAAAAAGTATATGGAACCGGTCATTGCCCTTATAAAAACAAAAATCATTGAAAAGATGGATCATCTTTCATTTCGCAGAAAGGCTGTCGGCACGAAAACAAATTTTCTTCCGTATCAAAAAGTTTTTTATGCAGGACAAGGCAAGATCAATCTAAGTTTTAGTGTGTGTAAAGAAGGTTTTAAAGTATCAGGAGATACTGACAGCGAAATTTACAGCAATATGAGCGACTTCGCAGCTCTTTTGGATGAATATGTTGCCAAAGGATTTGCTGTAAAGTTAAAAAAAGGAGATGGGGTATTGTATGAGGATGCCTCTACAAACGGGAAATATAGAGGCGGTATCCTATTCCCTGAAAAAAGCGGAAATCCATATGGGGAGTGGATTCCTCCTTTATGGTATTCTCAGGATGACCTGAAAGAGATTGCCCAAGCATTTAAGACAAAAAACGACAGGTTTGTATCTTTGGTATTGTTGTTTCTTGACTTAGGGATTGACAAGATCGTAAAACAGTATCAGCACCATAAGACACAGCAGCATACAGATGAATTTTAAAGTACTGATCATTATAACAGTTCTGTTTGTTGCCAACTTGGAATCTGGCAATTTGTTGCCCGGAGGTACGCATTCTCTTAAACTACATGTGCTTGACCCTGATGAACGATATCCTGTCAATATGGAGCTTTCGGTTCGAGATGATTCCAAAATAGCGTCTGTGAGGATTGATTATCCTACCTATCATTGTACATCGGTGCTGAAATCACAACAAAACAGTGAAGCGCAGGTGGTAATTGCCGAAAAGATGATAGAGGGGAAAGAGAGGTGTGAGGAGGGCAAGTATGTTTTGCACATCGCACGGGATGCCTCATTCGAAAACACTATTAAAAGTATTGACAGTATTGATGACGGAAAGACAATACATACTGTTATCCGGGCACAAAGCTATATGCCAAGTAAACTGTTTCGTTTTTTTATTCAGTATAACATCAAAGATATTAATGAGGTTTTCCGTCTTTCTGAAGAGGGGACACTGGAAGAGTATCTTGCTTTAGAACAACGAAAACAGTATCGGGCACTAGCATGTAAACGTTTGTTTGAATTGTTAAAAAATAATACATCGAAGCTTGTCGCATTTGCTCAAAAATATCCTGAGAGCAAAGAAGCATTGCTTGCTGAAAAGAAAATATATGCACGTATTCGAGATTCACAAAATGCACATGATTTTTTAGATTTTCTTCAACATTTCCCGTCCCCAAGAGTAGTCAGTATAGAGGGTATTAAAACAATACTGCATAGATTAAGCACAATATCTGGTAATAACAGAAAAGCGTATGATGTCTTTTTGAAAACATATTATCCTACGTTGTACCAGAAAGAACTGACAAAGAGACAGATAGTTCGCAAGAAACAGCTGAAAGAAAAAGAGGAAATATATCGTAAAAGATTGGCAGATGCCGGTTTGTCGGTAATTACCAATATTAAAAAAGTAGTCAAAGGAAAACGTTATATACCAATTGTTACCAATCCATACTACACGACAGTCAATAAAAACGTTACAGTAAATGGAAAACTGAACCTTATATCGCATACTAAAAAAGAGTATGTGAGTAATGGCGGATACAATGTTGATATTACAGGATATGACTTTATTTTTGCGATTGAAAACAGTATGAATTATCCATATATCGTAACCTTTGAAGTCGATTGGAACAATACGGAATATCATTATGAAAAAGAGAGTTACTGTATGGAAAAAGGCTGGGTGTTTTGTGCTCAGACCGGTCAGCGGTATGGCAAAAAAGAACGTCATCGTATGGAACATATCAAGAGGAGCTATATCATTGGAGCCAAAGAGAGAGTAAAAGATAAAGTTTATATCGGAGAGAAAAAACCGAACTTGAAAAAGATTCATTATAGAATAGGTAACTTTTCTCCTATTGACAAAGAAGTTTTTGAAAAGATACTTTTTTTGAACACTCGAGAGGGGATGGAAAATGTATCATTGTCTAAACAGTATTTTTTACAATTGCGCCAAAATAGTGCATTAAAAGATGTGTTTCCAATGTTGGAAAAAAGGATGAGGAAAATAGAGTCTTATCACATCAAACGATTTGACCATAAGTATCGCTCTATGGTAAAGATAGCGCTTCAATTTGAAAAAAACTTTGACCCGGATTTTAATAATAACGTCAAGATTATGCTAACTTCCCCAAAACCTATGTTTGTTGATCTGACAACACCCAATGGAGTTCAAAAACGGTTGGCTATTTCTAAAAAAAAAGAATCCGGCATGTATTTTCTTGATATTATGCTCAAAGATATATCTGGTATCACTAAGCACAAACTTTCGAAACAGATAAAGGTACAACATGTGTATCCAATGGATGAAGACAAGGCTAAAGTGGTATTCATAGATAGAAGAAAACATCGTACACAATAGAAAGGCAAGACACATATTATGAACCCAAAAAACCTCTTTGAGACCTACAACATCTTTTACGACATATATCAAGTAGCTTGCAGTGAGCATGGATTTGACCAAGAACGGATCGAAAATGCCTGTAGAGAAAAACTCTCTAACAACACACAGGTAGCAAAAAATCAGCCGTTTTATGTGCTCAAAGCCTGTAACGCTACAGAGGAGTGGTATGGCTATGTCTGTTTCTCTAATGGGGAGGCAATGGCAAGGGCTGCGACATTGCGCCAGCGGTACCCTAAAAAGTGGTACACCCATGAGATTAAGCCTCAAAACCAAGTGAGTATAGAGAGGGTAACACTGGATGCTATACTGGAAGAGAAAGCACTTTTGCATCTGCTGGTAGAGAGGATGGCATGGCTGACACCTCTTACCAAAGAGGAGATAGAGCAGTTTACTGCTAATGCTTCTTTGAAGATGTTGTGGTATTTTGAGCATCACCATGAAGCACATTTTCTTTTGACTGACGGCACTCAAGTCTTTGTACCACAGCAGAGTAGACTTGATCTCTCTTCACTCTTTATCAGCAGTGATTTCGTAGCCGTCATAGACGACGAGGGGCAGTACGGTCTCATTCGGGACAGACGCAAGAAGTTTTTGGACGAACCTGATGTGGTTTGCCATTGGGCGTGTGAGTACTACTACATCCATGTTGAAGAGAAGCTGGCAGAGGTGCAAAGGGAGGCTCCGCCGCAGAGTGATGACTACAGAGACTACCTTTGTGAGAT
>JALVGO010000055.1 GCA_027029065.1 Sulfurovum sp. | reverse complement strand
GGCATACCCTCTACATCTTTTGCATCTTCGATGATCAGCTCATAGGCATTGGTAGCATCAAGCAGGTTTTGTGAAAAGCTGTTGGAGAGGTTGGAGAGTTCGAGATTGATCTCTTCAAGCCGCTTCTTTTTGCTCTCTTCCAGGTCGATACCGGAGAGTTTGAAGTTGCGGATATCGTTTTCAAGCACCTTTATCTGCTCCTTCTCTTCCGCATTGAGAGAAGCGATCTTTTTATACAGCGGTACATTTTGTGCTATCTCTGAGCCAAATTTGCTCAGCATCGGCAAAGATGCCTCATACGCCTTTTGTGTCTCTTCGGAGTTCATGACAGAGTTGAGGTGTGAGAGGGGTGTGAAGAAGAGATCAAGCTCTTCATCAAGGTCCTGCAGCGGTTTGAGTACATCATGATAGGTTGCAGGTGCGTGCTGTGTGATCTCATCGATCTTTTGCCGCTGTTGGTTCAGCAGCGCTTCAAGCTGTGTAGGAAAATCGTCTAAATTGTCTATTTGAAAGGTTTGAAACATCGTTATTTGTATCCATTTATGATATTGATTTGTGATTGTAGCACAGAGGGTGTTAAGAGTATTAACAAACTTTCGATAAAATAGGGATAATTTATATCCAAGGATAGCAACAATGAAGGTTTTATTGGTCAAAGATGTCAAATCTCTCGGAAAAGCCGGAGAGATCAAAGAGGTCAAAGACGGTTACGGACAGAACTTCCTGATCAACAAAGGGCTTGCGAAGCTGGCAACCCCTGAAGTAGTAGCCAACTGGAAAGCGGAACAGGAGCGCAAAGAGGCAGAGCTCAAAGCGGAGCTGGAGCGTCTTGAAAATGAGAAAAAAGCACTCGAAGCGGCAACCATTCGCATAGAGAAGCAGGCAGCCCCTGTGGGCATCAAAGGTTCTGTAGGGAACGCCGATATTGCCAAGGCAATTGAAGCGCAGTTGGGCATTGAGATAGACAAAAAACATATCAATCTCAAAAAAGCGATCAAGTCAACCGGTATCCACGAGATCGATGCCAAGCTTGGTCACGGTATTCATGCAGCACTGAAAGTAGAAGTGGTTGGTGTCTGATGTTTGAAGCGACCACGATACTTGGCTACAAAAGTGACGGCAAAGCGGTTATTGGCGGTGATGGGCAGGTAACCTTTGGCGATACGGTACTCAAAAGCAATGCGACCAAGATACGCACGCTCTATAATGGAGAGATCCTTGGCGGCTTTGCCGGTTCGACGGCGGATGCGTTCAATCTCTTTGATATGTTCGAAGGGTTTTTGAATGAGAAGAAGGGTGATCTCTTCAAATCGGTGATCGCCTTCTCCAAAGCGTGGCGCAAAGACAAGCATCTGCGTCAGCTCGAGGCGATGATGATCGTACTTAACCGTGAGCATATCTTTATTCTCTCAGGAACGGGAGATGTGGTTGAGCCCCAAGATGGAAAGATCGCCGCAATCGGAAGCGGAGGGAACTATGCGATCTCTGCTGCACGGGCGTTGGACAAGCATGCAGACCTTGAGCCGCGAAAGCTGGTGGAGGAGTCTTTGCAGATTGCGGGAGAGCTTTGTATCTATACCAATACGAATATAAAGATATTGGAACTGTAGGTTTGTATTGATGGTTGTTCATTTCTTTTTTCTTTGTAGCAGTACAA
>JALVGO010000054.1 GCA_027029065.1 Sulfurovum sp. | reverse complement strand
AATAGGAAAAAGCGATGAATCAAAAAATACACGATATGGTCTTAGAGATAGAAGCGATGAAAACTAAGCTCAAGCAGGAAATCGCAAAAGAGGAGACAAAAGCGGTCTCTTTCCGCATTGAGGGAGGGTCTGTCATTTTTGACAGGGAAAACCTGCAAAAACAAAGAGCCCACATGAAGCATCTTTGGGCATGGTTCAAAGAGGTACCGCTTATCCAGCTTATAACCGCACCAGTCATCTACGGAATGGTCATACCGGCAGTGATACTTGATGTATTCTTATTTGTTTATGTCAGGGTCGTCGCACCGGTCTTTAAACTCAAATTTGCAAAACGCGGTGACTTCATTGTCTTTGACAGGCACTATCTGGGCTATTTGAACTTCTTTGAGAAACTCAACTGTGTCTACTGCTCCTACTTCAACGGACTGATGTTCTATGCCGGTTCCATCGCACAGACAACCGAACTCTACTTCTGCCCTATCAAACACGCCAAACGTGTCGCCTACGGAGAGGAGCATTTCAGCAAATATCTTGGCTACGGAGATGCAGAGAGTTACCATAAAAAACTTGATGCACTGAGGAAGAAATATACAAAATCATAAATCATTTTTTGTATACTCCAACACACATCTTGGAGCAAAAAAGCATGGACATTATAGAATTTATTTTGAACCTGATAAAATTATTTTGGCATATGTTTGAAGTTGTAACAGAAATAGCAGCAAGTCATCGCAAAAAGTTAACGGCTGTATCTGGGGTGGTTTTTGGTGCATGCACTATCTATTTTCTGAAGATAGATACTTTGGATCAAGCATCCGCTTTCCCCCTCGCTCTGTTTTTAGTTTCAGGTATCTATTTATCGTACACTTTCACAAAATGGATCATTACTGCATTTAGTGCGTAGATTTGTCATATCCCTCATAGTAGTAAGACTGTTCTATACCTTTAAAGATGATCTCTCTATTGTCAATATCATCTGTCAAATGATCGCCCAGCAAAACACGAAGCTCCAGATCATTCACAGGACTTCTTTCCATCGCCTGAAGGTACAATTCTTTACCTACAAACTGCCAGTTAACAACTTTTTGAAGTCTCTTTTTAAGAATCATATCGAGCCATATACGCATACTTCTGCCGTTTCCTTCCATAAACGGATGGGCGATATTCATCTCAACATACTTCTCAATGATCTTTTCAAAGTTCTCTTCACTCATTGCCTCGATCTTTGGCAAAATCTCTTTAAGATAGAGTGTGTTTGCAAACCGAAAATTGCCTTTTGAAATGTTATGTTCTCTTATCTTACCCGCAAAATCATAGAGCCCGTCAAAAAGGTAAAGATGTATCTGCTGCAGTCCTTTGACTGTACCTGTTTCGATGTTGTCTATGTCACCGCTTTCAAAGAGACGATAGGCATTTTCAAGACTCTGTCTGTCTATATCTTTCATGAGAAGTCCTTTCTCTTATGATTGTCGTATCACACTTAGACGATCTGCAAAATCTCCGTCAGATCCTTCACATCTATACAGTGGGTCGCTGCCTCTTTGAGTACCGGTTTGGCACAAAACGCCACACGGGTATCGGCGTGCGCGAACATGCTCAGGTCGTTGGCACCGTCACCGACAACAAGAGTATCTTCTTGGCCCACTCCCAGCAGTTTCTGCATACGCACGATCATATCGCCTTTGGCATCAGAATACATCATCTCACCCCCTACCCGTCCAGTCAAAATACCCTCTTCATCATGCAGGAAGTTGGAGAAGTCCGCATCGATGCCAAGCTTCTCGCAGGCGGGTTTGGTGGCGTTTCTGAAGCCTCCTGAGAAACAGACGACTGTGTAGCCTTTGGCTTTGAGTCCCGCTACAGTTTCAGAAGCTCCCGGCATCATGGGCAGGTCGGCACAGATAGCATCGACCTTGGCTTTCTCCAGCCCCTCAAGCAGTGCCACACGTGCCACAAGCGACTTGAAAAAGTCAAGCTCTCCTGCCATCGCCCGTTCAGTAATGGCAGCCACCTGTGCCTCAAGTCCCAACGGCTTTGCCAAAAAATCGATGGTCTCCCCATCCATCAATGTCGAATCGAAATCAAATACGGCCAGCTTCGCCATTACATACCTCTTTGTATAGTTAATTTTGGTAGAATTATATCCAATTTAAGACAAAGAGTACGATTTATGTTTGAAACATTTTGCGATTTTCTCTGTAACCAGACCAAGCAGTTCATTACCGTAGAGGTCAATCCTCCTCACGGTGCATCGCTTGAGGGTATACTTGCCGATATCAAGAAACACAACCTGCACGAAAAGGTCAGCGGTTTCTCCTGTACCGACAATCCCCTTGCCAAGCTCAAAATGAGCGGTGTACTCTCTGCCATCAGGCTGCAGCAGACTTTCAACAAGCCAGTCATTGCCACGATGAGTATGCGTGACAAGAACAAACTCTCACTGCAGTCTACACTGCTTGGTGCCAACGACTTTGACCTGCGATGCATCCTTGCCCTTACAGGCGACCCGGCAAAGCTCTCCGACCAGCCGGAGGTCAAAGGGGTACTTGAGCGTGACTCTACCCTGCTGTTGAGCATCATCTACCACCTGAACAACGGTGTTGACTACTCCAACAAACCGCTCAACCCGGCACCCAAACCCATCTACCCTTTTGCCGTCAGCAATGCCTATGCCAAAGATATGAAAAAGCTGCAAAAACGGATGCTTAAAAAGCTCAACTACGGTGCAAGAGCCATCATCACCCAGCCGGTATATGACGCAGAAAATGCCAAAGAGTTGCTCGCACTCTTTGAAGAGGCAAAAGCGATGAGCATCAGAGAGACCGCCAAAGAGGCACAGCTTGTACTCGGACAGTTCCCCATCGTGCGTGCACGTACTGCCAACTTCATTGACGACAAGGTACCCGGTATCTCCGTACCCAAAGAGATCATTGACGAGATGAATCTTGCTGCGATGGATGGTGAACAAAAGGAGCAGGAGGTAGGCTTCGCCCTCTCCAAAGCGATCTTTGATGATATGATGAAACTGCACGGAAAAGTGCATCTGATGACACACAACAGGTTTGATCTGTGTAGTGCACTAATAGGAGAGTAAAACAGCTATGACCTAAAAGTCATCATCATCATTCTCAAAATCTGCATTCTCCTCTTCAAACTTCTTCTCCTCTTCTATTTTAAGCTGCTGCTTGGTCAAGACCAGTTCATGTAAAAACTCACCAAAGAATGTCTGCGAATTTGTTTTGGCAAGGAAAAGATAGATCCCTGTCAACAGTCCCACAATGGTCAATGCAGTAATAGCTTTTTGAGCAGGGTTGAACATCTGTATAGGCTCTTTTGTCCGTACCTCACATACCCCTCCCGGACAGTGCTGTGCCTTTTCTCTGATAATCATTTTATAGATCATACATCCAACACAGACAGAAAAAGCTGCCTCAAGAAACATAAGTGTCAGACACAAAATACAAATCAATACTTTGTAAAAGGTAATATCCCAGTGCAGTACGAACCAATCCATCATAGGAATGGAAATCAGCCACCCCAGCGTCCACGCAAAACGTTTCTGCAGTCCACCGGTATATTCAGGTTTTTGGTGCTGAACCACCAGTTTTCCAAGCAAGAGGGACGGAGAGTATTTGGGGCTGATCATGCGTGCGGTAAAGTCAAGGAACAAAAAGGCAAGATAGACCCTTGCAACAATCACATGGTTGTAGCCAATACCTACAAAAATCACGATCATACCGAGCATGAACAATATACCCGCTGCTGCCCTCGCTTCTCTTTCATTAATCACGGTAATATCATAACCGGGAACATGTTCACCATATTCCAATAGAAACTTTTTAATGTTCAAAACCACTCCTTGGATCATTAAAGCTGGATGATTCTATCGTAAAAAACTTAACTGAATGTTAGTATCAAAGCCGCATAACGCAGACCTTTTGCCACAGCTACAATGATGAAGAAACTGTACATATTATATTTTAGAATCCCTGCTGCAAAGGTAAGAGGATCGCCGACCACTGGCATCCAGCTCAGCAGCAGTACCCAACCGCCCCACTTTTCAAAATGAGCATGGGCGCGCTGCATCTTCTCTTTGTCAAGATAGCCTTTATGCTCAAGGTAGGTTTCTCCTTTCAGCCCCAACCAGTAGTTCAGCAGTGCACCAAGGGTATTGCCTGCTGTAGCCACCAGCCAAAGCAGCAAGATAGACGCTTCTTGTGAAGTATCATACAGCAGTAACGCTTCACTGCCAAGCGGCAGCAGTGTGGCAGAGACAAAAGCGACAAAAAAGAGGGTAAGATAGATCATGCAAACGGCTGAAAAAGAATCTCACCATTTTTGGCAATACCGATCTGGCTTTGACAGGCGAGTGAGGGAAGAGAGACATATCGTCCTATGATTTTTGCCTGATGAAAATGCCCTTCAATGACAAGGTCAGCTTCCTGATAGTGTGCCAATATCGCCTCCACACGCTTCTCAAATCCCACATACTCACGGCAGATCTGCTTTTGTGAGAGCTTCTGCATACGATGGTCGATGATAAGCTTCTCAAACGGCTTCAAAATACGCAGTGTTGTCTTGTTTCGCAGTATGGTACTGTAGAGGTTGTAACCCATTCCTGTCACAAAACGGTCACCATGAGAGATACCCACACGTTTTCCCTGCATCTGGAAAAAGACCGGTTGCACCTGTCTGCTGTACACATGAATATTTGGGAAGATCGGAGAGAGGCAGAAGTCATGGTTACCTTCGAAGTAATGAATCTCCATCTTTTTGGAGAGTTTCTGAAGCAGTGCTATAGCATCCTGGGAGAAGGTCTGAATGTACTCGTTGTACCCAAAGAGCAGATCGAAGTTATCCCCCATCAAAAAGAGCTGGGGTGTTTGTACTTCACCGCTGTCAAGCTTTTGCAAAAGTTTTAAGAAGGCATCGCCGTGATGGGGATAGTGGGAATCGGCAACAAAGAGTGCACCCTCTTTAATCGAACATATACTCATTTTCTATTTTTATCCTATAAGATTTATATTTTTCTGACCAATACACATTCCATCTCTCAAAAAGGCTCCCAGCAAATTCCATCTTGGATATTGCACACATCCAAATAGCCTATTTCTAAGTATTTTATGATTTTCCACCTTTTGCGTAACATGATTTTACCGTGTTTCTCTTGTGTTATTTTACA
>JALVGO010000053.1 GCA_027029065.1 Sulfurovum sp. | reverse complement strand
GGAATACACGAAATGACTACCATCATAAAGATAGCACTTTTAGCAACCTTCCTGCTCATACTCACCGGCTGCACCCAGAAAGCGGAGCGTACCTTTTATGACAAAAACATCACCAGCCAGACCATTGAGTGCATGAAACTGGCAGTCACACCTCCTGACAAACAGATGGAGCAGACACTCAGAGCACTTTACCCCTTTTCCAAAGCGTGCCCCTTCACCCTGACGTTAAGCTACAAAAGCGGCATTGTCTGCAACAGCCACTACAATGCACAGACAAAAGCACTCGGCAAGATGCCCAACAGTTACATGAATCTTGAGCTGAGAAAAGGCTTCAAGCTGCTCTACAGCTACTACATCGACCTTGACCACAAACCCGGTGAAGAGGAGATACGTGAAGGGTTTGAGACACTCCGCAGCGATTTGAAAGGACTTATTACTCCCCCAATGAATAATCTGAATTTTTGATGCTGCAATTTCGTTCATAATCAAGGCAGATTTTTGAAGGACTCGCCGTAGCGAATTCGAAAAAATCTAACGCCGAGTATGGACGAAAGTGCAGCACCCTTCGGGGAGAGCGATACGAAACGATCTGCACGCAAAAAAAACTTTGAATTACCTACGGGTAGTCCTGCAGATTTTTTCACGTACATATCGCCTCGTCTCGCTCTCTCAAAAATTCAGCTTATTCGTTGGGGGAGTAATAAACAATAACCCTCTCTTTTGATATTAATACTTTTTGTTTATAATACACGAAAACAGATTCAAGGAGTACGACACGATGAAACATCTTTCACTTACAGCAACTGCCATGCTGCTTGGTGCTACTGCACTTATGGCACAGCCTTCCAAGCCTATGCCGGTCACAAAAGAGGGCATCGGCTACATCAAGATGCTGGGCAAAGCACTCAAAACAGAACTGAAAGCACACATGAAAAAAGACCCAAGCGGGCTGGAAGCATTGGCATTCTGTTCAGGCAGTGCCGATACCATTACCAAAGAGGTCAATGCCAAACTGCCTTCTCATGCAAAGGTACGGCGTACCTCACTCAAAGTCAGAAATGACAAAGTAAATACCCCCGATGAGACCGATGTGAAGGTGATGGAAAAATTTGAAAAAGCGATTGCAGAGCATCAGTTGAATGAGAAGAGCATAGAGGTTGTCAAAGTTGGGGACACAACACGCATCTACAAACCGCTTGTGACAAAAAAGGTCTGCCTCAAGTGTCACGGAAGCGATCTCTCACCCAAAATTGCCGAAGCGATCAAGAGTGCCTACCCCAACGACAGAGCAACAGGTTTCAAAGAGGGAAGCCTCAGAGGTGTGATTGTCGCTGAGATCAAAAACAGTTCATTATCGCGATAACGCCTTGATCTGCCTGTCGTGCCATCTGCCAAGCAGAAGCAGGGCGGCGATGCCTCCAACAAGGGCGAACATCATATCTGACTGGGTATCCCACACATACCCTTGGGTACCCAAAAAGGCTTCGGCACCTTCGCCGCTTGCCAGTGCCACCCACCACTCTATGAGCTCATAGAATGCAGAGAATGCCAAAACAATACTGAGCACAATATAGTTAAGCCAAATGCGGCTTGATTTGACCACTTTCAGGCGTATGAGTATCTCCCGCGCCAAAATTGCCGGCTCAAAGCCTTGCATGAAGTGTCCTACTT
>JALVGO010000052.1 GCA_027029065.1 Sulfurovum sp. | reverse complement strand
TCGACGACTTTGTCTTCGAGGATAAGCTCGGCAAGTCTGTCCTCGACCACTTCGTAGAGCGCTCTTTTGAGCGGTCTTGCACCGTAGACCGGATCAAACCCTGCTTCAGCGATGTAGGCTTTGGCAGCTGGTGTGAGCATGATGGCAATGTCACGCTCTGAGAGTTTTTTCTGGATACTTCTAAAGAGAATATCCACAATACTCGTGATCGCATCCAGATCGAGCGGATTGAAGATCACGATATCATCGAGACGATTGAGGAACTCCGGTTTGAAGTGGAGTTTCAACTCATCGTTGACCGCCTTGCGTCTGTCTTCAGGGTCTTTGAACTCCATGATCTTGTCTGACGCGATGTTGGAGGTCATGATGATAATGGTGTTCTTGAAGTCCACCGTTACCCCTTTGTTGTCTGTCAGACGACCGTCATCGAGCACCTGAAGCAGCGTATTGAAGACATCCGGATGCGCCTTCTCGATCTCATCGAAGAGTACGACAGAGTACGGCTTTCTTCTGACCGCTTCGGTCAGCTGACCGCCCTCTTCGTACCCGACATATCCCGGAGGCGCACCAACCAGTCTGCTGGCTGCGTGTTTCTCCATGTACTCACTCATATCGATACGGATGAGTGACTTCTCGCTGTCAAAGAGGAACTTCGCCAGTGTCTTGGCGACCTGTGTCTTACCAACCCCTGTTGGCCCAAGGAACATGAAGCTTCCGATCGGTCTGTTGACATCGCTGAGCCCTGCTTTGTTCCGTTTGATAGCACGGGCAACGGCTTTGAGCGCCTCCTCCTGACCGACGACCTCCTCTTTGAGGACATCTTCGATGTGCAGGATCTTGTCTTTTTCACTCTGCAGCATCTTGTTGACCGGGATACCTGTCCATCGGCTAATGATACTCGCGATCATCTCTTCATCGACCGAGTTTTTGAGCAGTGTACCCTCTTTTTGCATACTGTTCCACTTCTCTTCGAGCGCTTTGAGCTCTGCTTCTTTGGCAGGAATCTGACCATACTCGATCTCGGCAGCTTTGTTGAAGTCACCTTCGCGTTTGACGGTCTCTGCCTGATGCTTGAGTGACTCGATCGCCTGCTTGACTTCTGCGATCTGACTGAAGACCTGCTTCTCATTCTCAAACTGGCTTTGTAGTCTCATGCGCTTCTCTTCGAAGTCTGCAAGCTCTTTTTCGATCTCTTCAAGACGCGAAGCGTTCTTGTCGCCCTCTTCCATCCTGAGCGCCTCTTTTTCTACCTGAAGCGTAGAGATCTCACGCTTGACACGCGCAAGCTCTGTCGGCTCACTCTCTATCTGCATCTTCAGCTCCGCAGCCGCCTCGTCAATAAGATCGATCGCCTTGTCCGGCAGGAATCTGTCGGTAATGTAGCGGTCGGAGAGCTTCGCCGCTGCGACCAGTGCACCGTCTGTGATCATCACATTGTGGTGTGTCTCAAGACGCTCTTTGATCCCCCTGAGGATCTGCAGCGCCTCGTTGATGCTCGGCTCATCGACTTTGACCGGCTGGAAACGACGCTGGAGTGCTGCATCTTTCTCAAAGTACTTTCTGTACTCTTTAAGCGTGGTCGCACCGATGGTGTGCAACTCTCCTCTGGCAAGTGCCGGTTTGAGGATATTGGCGGCATCCATGCTCCCTTCACTTGCGCCTGCGCCGACAATGGT
>JALVGO010000051.1 GCA_027029065.1 Sulfurovum sp. | reverse complement strand
AATTCCTAATTCCTAATTCCTCACTATCCAAGCGTTCCGCTTTGATACTGTGCGTCCCTGCCCTCTCAAATGCCTGCTGTGCCGCAGGAAGGTAGTTGCTCTGTTCATCAAAGACGATCAGAGGCGGCAGTATCTGTGTCATCGACTTAGAGTTGTTGCGTGCTGCGATCATTACCAGTTTGGACTCACGGTCGATCTTGGAGTGGACAAATTGTATCTTTTCCGGGTTGATACCGTAGTGTTTGAGCCACTGCATAAGCAGGTCGATCTGTTTGGCATCATAACAGAAAATGAACCACCCTTTGGGACGCAAAAAGGTCTTTACACGTCTGATAAACCGTTCAACAGGCAAATGGTGCGCATAACGGGCGATATTCAGGTGTGTATCTTCACTTTGTGTTACGTTTGGATCATAAAAGGGCGGGTTTGAGACGATGTAGTCAAACCGCTCCTCACTCTGAAATTCGGTAAAATCTCCAAGATGCGGCGTTACATCAAGACTATTGAGCCTAAAGTTGTGTATCGCATAGGAGAGCATCTTCTCCTGCTTGTCGATGATATGCGTCTCAAGGTTAAAGTCCCGTGCCAGCAGCAGTGAGATAATCCCTACACCACAGCCGACATCAAGCAGTTTCCCTTTGGGGGAGAAACGGCAGATAAAATCGTACAGAAAAATCGAATCACTGTTGTAGCAGTATCCGCTTGTCGGCTGATAGAGAAACACATGCACTCCTGAAATTCCAATGTATGGTGATTTTACAATAATTTCTGTATAATCGCGATGATATTACAGTAAAGGAGAGGCACCATGAACGAAGAACTCGATCTGCTCAACCCTCCCTCTACTGATTTTTCCATGCTCGACTATGAGTGTGCCTACCTGCCTGGCCGCAGTGTACGGATGCACTACAAATATGTCGAAAATGCCTCCAAAACATTTGCCACCGCCGTCATACAGAGAGGCTGGCGCCGTTTTGGCAAATACTTTTTTCACCCTACCTGCAACGGCTGCAATGCGTGTAAAAGTGTGCGTATCGATGCGGCAAACTACACCTTCAGCAAATCCCAGCGCCGTACTATCAGACGCAACGAACATACGCAGATCATTGTGCA
The DNA here is from genome assembly GCA_027029065.1 of Sulfurovum sp. Next base: position 574 of record JALVGO010000051.1, on the reverse strand, counting down.
AAAACCAAGCCTGACCCAGTCACATCTTGATCTTTACAACAAATACCACGCCTACAAGCACCAAAAAGACGGATGGAGCCACCGCAACATCTCCCAGCGTGAGTACCATGAAAACTTCGTCGACGGTGCACACGACTTTGGCAAAGAGGTACTCTACATTGTTGACGGCAAACTGGTAGGTGTCGATCTCATCGATATTCTCGATGACGGCATCAGCGCCATCTACTTCTACTACGACCCCGATTACGGCAGACTCTCACTGGGTACATACTCCCTGCTCTACCAGATCAAACTGGCAAAGATACTTGAACTGCCCTACATCTACCTCGGATACTGGGTAAATGGGTGCAAAGCATTTGCCTACAAACCAAAGTTCCAGCCACAGGAGATCCTGGACGGATTCCCGCATATCACGGAACCGGCTTCGTGGGAGAAGTGGAAAGATGGGGAATTAGGAATTAGGAATTAGGAATTGAACCCTCTGAATAACCCCACTTCTCCAAAGGAGTGGATTGATTTGTGCATTTCATAGAGTTACCCATAAGATTTTATTATCAGTTTCTTCGTTTTTTGA
>JALVGO010000050.1 GCA_027029065.1 Sulfurovum sp. | reverse complement strand
TAATGTCCCAAGACACTAAAGAGATGTCTCCGGGAGAATATGAAGCAAGGCTCTTTTTTCACAACTCGGAAGTAGAAGAGGCGCATGCTGCCTTTTCGGTCGTTGCAATGTTTGGTGCGATGGGGGATCATAATGTCTCAACCTATACAGAAAAAGATGAGGGTATGAGTACCGTTTACTATCCCTCAGACATTTCAATGGCTCACAAAACACCCCTGGTTTTTTTCTGTCCGGGATGGAATTCCCACAATTCGGCTGACTATGAAACAGTACTGAGCTTTATTGCCAGTCACGGCTATTCAGTCATATACAGTAAAGATTCCTACGGTGATCCCGATACGCTTATTGCCCGTTTTGAGAAGATGCTCGATGACAACAATGATGTCTATCCGTATATGGATACAACCCGTATCGGTGTGGTTGGACACTCATCAGGCGGAGGAGATACCTTTAAAGTACTCGACTACTTTTCTAAAAAAGGGTATGGTGAAAACGGCAGATTCCTGATGGCACTCGATCCATGGTTTGCTTTTGGGATGACCGCTACATCTATGCAGGGGCTTCCATCCAATACCAATGTACTTATCCAGCGGTATGACAATAATGACCGTACCGGAAACCATACCGATGCGCGTATTCCTCTAAGTGAGTATGCTCTGATGACCTCCATACCTGATGCACATAAAGACTATCAGGTCTTTACCCCTGCCACACACAGCTATCCGGACGGAAACCGGAGTGTCGATCAGATGCAGGGACTTCTGCGTCCGTTGGATGCACTGCTCTCCTATACTTTTGAGGGGGATCAGTCAGCACACGACACTGCCCTTGAAAACGGCAGTGACCACCCGTATACCGACGGGGTAGAGACAGTACGTCCCAAATGGCGATATGACTACCGGTGTGACTCACACGTTAACCGTTCCGAAGTGATGGACATTGACTACTGTAACCAGTATCTTGGCGGAAAGGTCTATCCGCCTGATACCGTTTTTGATGACAAAGAGGAAGCCAATGTCAGCAAGCCGGACTATCTTGCAAGTTATACCGATCCGGTATTTGGCAATACCGTAACCCGTATCACTGACAGAGCCAACCAGAATGCCAATGCACACAACTACCCCAAAACGCAGAGCTGGAATGCCGATATGACGCTGATCCGTCTGGGGTACCGGCTTTATCATGCAGATGATTTTTTGGAAAGCAGCCTAACCAAAAATCAGCACCTAAGAGGTTCCCTGACTGAAATGAAGTGGTCCGGATACGATCCGGATGTTTTTTACGGTATCGATGTACGCACAGACAGGTTTGTTTTTATGAAAGCGACGATTGACAAGGCTAACAATACTATTGCTTATGAAGAGATGCCAAATGCAACCTTTATGAAGAGCGAGTATGATGAACTGAAGCTTGGAAAGTATGAGGGAAATCTCGACTATCAGGACAACTATGTGGTCTTTGCAGGCAGAAAGAAAGATACCAACCGGGTGACGCTGATTGTCTATCATCTGCAAAACAACTACGGTACAACCTACAATGAAATTGAGGCACAAAAGACTTTTAGCGATATGAAGTGGTATGTAGAAGATGCTGACGGCAATTTTAGCACAAGCTCTGCCGAGTCCAATCAGATGTTTGACTGGGCATCCATCTCTGCATTGCACAATTATGTGATCGTCAATTACCGCAGCAAAAAAGGTGATCCCGAACAGGAATATACCATAGAGCAATACGACCGTTCTCTCAACCATATTCGCAGACTGGCGGAGTCTGCGGCACATGGTGACCTTGGGTTGACCAGTGAAGGGAAAGAGGTTTATGTGCAGTTTGGATTTGGAACCTTGAACGGTGCATCGAACATAGGCATCTGGATGTATCCGCTTGACGGTTCTCCGCGTGTTCGTCTGCTTCCTGACAAATACAACGGAGGACATATCAGTTGCAGAAACTACAAACGTCCGGGATGGTGCTATGCCAATACCCGCTACCTTGATACGCGTGATGAGGATCATCCAAAAGGGGTCAGAGAAGTGTTTGCGATCAAATTAGACAATACCCAAACCGTTGAACGTTTTGCACAGACACACAATACGACAGCAAGAGCCTGGGCTGTACAGGCAGGGGTAAGTCCTGACGGGACAAAGGTACTCTTTGGAAGTGATTTTGGTGATGTAAATGCTATTATAGATACCTATCATGTCAGTGTGCCAGTACCCTAATAGATACTGAGACGAAAGTGTTGTTTACTGGCTGCAGAGAGAAGAGGAGAAGAGGCTTTCAAAGGTTTCGGCTGTAAGGGGTTTGGCACAGAAGTACCCCTGATACTGTTCACATTTCATCTGTTTTAGATACGCTATCTGTTTTTCGTTTTCCACCCCTTCTGCCACAACAGCAAGGTGCAGTTCTTTTGCGATACTGATGATCATTTTGACGAATGACTGGTCCTGCTCTGTTGTCAGATCATCGATAAAACTCTTGTCTATCTTGAGTGTATCGAAGGGGATCTGCTTGAGATAGGAGAGCGATGAGTATCCCGTACCGAAATCATCAAGAGACAGGGTGATGCCCATCGCCTTGATCTGTTCGAGGATTACCAGTTTCTCCTCAAAGTGTTCCATAAGGACAGATTCGGTCAGTTCAATATCCAGTTTGGAGGGGTCGATCTTGCTAACAGCATTTTTCAGGTAGGGCAGGAAGTTGTCGTCATTAAGCTGAATACCTGAGATATTGATGGAGAGTTTCAGGTCTGCCAGCGGTGTCTCCTGCCACGCCTGCAGCTGCCGTACAGCCTCATCGATGATCCATCTGCCAAGCGGGATGATCAATCCGTTCTCTTCAGCAACAGGAATGAAGTCATTGGGGAAGATCATCCCGTCATTGGGATCATCGAGCCGGACAAGTGCTTCGCAGCCGACAATCCTGCTTGTGTGCATGTCTATTTTTGGCTGATAGTGAAGTTTGAAATGTCCCTTCTCCAACGCACGGCGTATGGTACGCTGCATATACATTTTGCGCTGGATCATCTCATTGAGATGTTCGGTAAAGAAGTAGAAGTTGTTTTTGCCAAGTTCTTTGGCTTTGTACATAGCAATATCGGCATTTTTCAGCAGTGTCGAAACATCTTCGCCGTCTTTGGGGTAGATGGTGACACCGATACTGCAGGTAATATGGTATTTGGTCTCATCAAGTACAATAGGCTTGTTCATTTCTGACTGGATACGCTGGATCACTTCAAGGATGTGTTCATTGTTTTTGATCTCGGTAAGGATGACGACAAACTCGTCTCCCCCAAGCCTTGATACAATGTCGTTATTCCGTATGGCATCCAGTAGACGTTGCGATACCTCTACGAGTATTTTGTCTCCGAATTCATGCCCGTGAATATCATTGAATGTTTTAAAATTGTCAAGATCAAGAAAAAGCAGTGCAAATTGGGCATGTGAACGGCTGTGTGAGCTGATAAGCCAATTGATCTTTTCTATCATGCTCAGGCGGTTGTAAAGACCGCTCAAGGGGTCAGTGGTAGAGAGGGTGTAAAGCTCCTGCTGCTCTTTTCTTAGCCGTTTAAATGTTAATTTCAATGAATAGCGTATGCTTTCAAGTTCAGAAATAAGAAACTGCCCGGGAGCTTTGACAGAGTAGTAGGCATACTGTCTGAGCTTTTCAAGGGGGTGGATGAGGATAAAACGAACGATCAGCCAGATAAAGAGGGAAAAGAAGAGAATGTATCCGACAGCATAAAGGAGAAATTTCCTGCCTTTTTCATCGATGAGGTGATCTATGTAGGCAGTGTCAAGATAGACATATCCGGTAAGATAATAGGGAGTAAGTCTGTCAAACTGTTTGATCTTGAAGGTAAAGCACTTCTCATGATAAATATCTGCCTTTTCTATGGCCCTGATGGGTAGACATGCCGTTTTTGGAATTTGCAGTTTCCGGGCTCTTTCTGTACTGTAAAGAATCTGTTTGTCCCGTGATATAATGATGAGATCTTTGATCAGCGGATTGGTATTGATCTTGTTGTCCAGAAAAGAAGCGATGTTGCCTATGCCTTTGGGCTGAAAGTTTTTGTCGAGAAAATGTTTCAGGTTAAAGACATTGACTTTGATGTTCTCTTGGAGCAGATTGAGTGTCGTATCTCTGGCATCTTTGTAAAAACTGTAAAAGATGGCGGCTTCACTGGCAAAAAGGAATATCAGCATACCGATGACAAACTGTTTGATGGTAATTAGTCTCATGGGATAATATACTCCCGGCTGTACCCTATGGACTCAATGCGATGCAACAGTTTCTCAGAGGGGTGGTTGATCCACTTGATACCTGAAAAGGCATCGAGATAGTCAGCATAGGAGAGGTTTCCCAGATAGCCTTTGACCAGTACATAAGAGCCTTTGGGGTCTGTTTCGATCTCACTGACAGCACGGTCGATGACCTTTTTGAGTGCGTTAAGGCGCTGCTTTTGGGTTTGCAGCATCGGTTTGTGGGTGCAGAGTGCATCGATGACAACCAGCTCCTGTGTCGAACGCGTTGAACAAAGAACCTTGAATCCTGCTTTTTTCAATGTACTGTCATAGGGTGAATAGGTGACGATGAGTATGGTTTTGGATGGATCGGGATGCAGATTCTGTATCTGTGCCTGATCTTTGTTGATAAATGTAAAACGGTCAGTATCAAGATGGTGAAAACGGATGAAATCCTGAAGCAGGTCTGCATTGATGGAGTCGATCTCCAAATAGGCGTAAATATGCTTTGCCTGTTTGATCGCCTCAAGAGATTTGTTCGAAAGGATCATATCTCCACCGTCTGATCTGTCAAGAAGAATGAAGGGTACCGTGTCCGGTACTGACTTTTGAATAGCATGGTACTCATGCTGGGTGGTTGATACAATATCGGCATTGCCCATCAGGTAGACATCTGCAGCTTCCGCCAGTGAGACGTTGACAATCAGCTGCATATTGAGCGGTTTGAGGTAGCCTTTCTCTTTCGCATAGTAAAGCGGTGTATACCCTATCCATGCGTTGGTAGAGATTGTTAACGGTGCAGTATGGGAGTGGTGTGTTTTGCTCTCTGAACAGCCAATAAAAAACGACATAACAAGCAGAAACGGTAAAATATATTTTTTCACGAAAACCCTCTTTTGTATAACCCCAATTTTACCAAAAATATAATGAAAATAAATTAAGAGCTTTATTGGAACAAATAGTTATGAGATCAATAAACACTCTTGTAGTGGGTACCTTCACGGGTTAGGATACTTT
>JALVGO010000049.1 GCA_027029065.1 Sulfurovum sp. | reverse complement strand
GGACACGGCAGTTATACCCAAACCAAAACCCAAAAATGCCGCTACTATCCGGGATATTAAACTGCTTGCAGTCTACCGGGATGCCCAAAGCGTTGTTGTCACAGTACAGTATAAGGGAAAAACGAAAGTACTTGGAAAAGAGGAAGCCATCAACGGGTATGTTCTGGAAGATGCCGGTAATGACTATGCACTCTTTTCCAAAGACGGGAAAGATTACAGGTTGGCACTTTACGATCCCAAGAAAAACAGTCCTTTAAGCAGTATTACCCCTGTTGTAAAGCAGATTTCTTCTCCCGATGTAGAGAAGAAATCCGGAGATGGTGAGATTATAGAAGCCGGCGGCAGACGTATCATTGAGAAGGATCTGCTGACACACTATACAACCCATATCGATGAGGTATACAGGAATATCGGTATACAGGACTACAGAAAAGACAATAGGCTTGAAGGGTTCAAAGTAACATTTGTCAAACGTGGCAGTCCGTTTGCAAAGCTTGGACTAAGAAGAGGAGATATCCTCAAGGCAGTAAATGGACAGGTGTTGACAAGTTACGGTGCGGCATTTGATATTTACAAACAGATGGATGATATTTCCAATATCACTCTGACGATTCAAAGAGGAAACAAAGAGATGGAGTTAGAATATGAAATTGATTAAACTGTTGCTGGTCGTGAGTCTGTTGTGGGGCGGTATGCTTCATGCAGAAGAAGAGAAAGTCAATGTAAACTTTAGAAACCTCAGTGTCAAGAATTTCATTGAGATGATCTCTAAAGTCACGCATAAAAATATTTTGATAGATGCAGACTTGAAAGGTAAAATCAACTTTGTTTCTCAGGAACCAATCAAAAAGTCCTCTCTGATTCCGCTTGCGAATTCTATTTTGGGAAGCAAAGGGCTTACGATTATAGATCAAGGAGATTTTTTCAAAGTAACAAAAAGTGCTACCGCGGCTGGAGAGGGACTGGATGTCAGCAGCAATGTTAGGGGAGAGACCATGAAGACGGTTATGTTTCCATTGAAAAACTCCAATGCTGCAGTGATACGTGCAAAAATCAAACCACTGTTGCATAGAAATGATAAAGTGATCTCTTTCAAAGAGAACAATGTACTTGCAGTCACCTCCACCCCCCGCACACTGCAGTCAATCTCCAAGCTGATCAATGCCATTGAGAAAAAGGGGGTCAAGCGTTCGACAGTGATTCGGTTGAAAAACTCCAGTGTCAAAGATGTGTATAGCAATGCCCAAAATATGGCAAAAAAACTTTTCCCGCAGACGATTGAGAGTGAGAAGGTGGATGTCTTTAAGGATGATGCTACCAACTCTATTATTCTGGTGGGGAAAGAAGCAAACAACAGACGGATGATACGCTACATCAAGCAGTTGGATATCAAGGGGGATGACCAGACACAGAAGATGTATGTGATCCGTCTGAAAAACTCCAATGTTGAAGAGATGGAGAAGATATTGAGCAAACTGGTATCGCAGATGAACAATATGGCTGCACAGGTACGAAAAAAAGGGGGCAAGCCGCCAAGCAAAGCGATGGTAGTTTCCGATGTGGAGCGTAATGCGTTGATCATTCTGGCAACAGGGGAGCAGATACGCAACATACGTGAAACGGTCAGCAAGATCGATATTCCGAAAGTACAGGTGTATGTCAAAGCCCGTATTGTCGAGATCGATACCAAC
>JALVGO010000048.1 GCA_027029065.1 Sulfurovum sp. | reverse complement strand
AATAGGGATATCAGACCATTGAGGCAGATTAGATTTTACAATGACACTTTTTTCTTTTCTCGCTCCTGACTCTCGCAATGAAGCAATAAGTCGAAATTTGGCAAAGGTATTATCAAAAAGGTAAATCCCTGTAGCAAGTGGAATAATCTCATTCAAGTTTTGCATACTTTTATGATAGCGTCTGACTACAATAGTGGGTTCTACAAAATGACCTTTATTTTCTACTCTGGCTTTAACACGCTGAACATTCAAAAAAGGATCATCAAGTGCTACATAAATGATATAGAGTTGATACTCTTTTTTTAAAGCTTCATAAATTGTACGCTTTTCACTATTGCCTGAAAGGGTGGTTTCAAAAGCAAAACTTTCATTTTGAGAGAGTAGGTTTTTTCTTTGTTCTAGAGCTTCTTTTCCTGCTATAAGCATTTGACGATTACTCTCTTTTGAGCCATCAGATAAAAAATCACCAAAAAGCTCTTTTGCAATATTATCCGGATTAATAAAGGGTAAGTTTGCTAAGGATGCATATTTAGATTGTAGTTTACGATAAAGTGTCGATTTACCCGAACCATTTGGTCCCGCAAAAACAAGAAGTTTTTTAGCCATTATGCAAAAACAATACTTTCTTGAAAATGTTCATCAATCTTTACAGTTTCTTTAGTACCGTTAGGATACAGTTTAATCATGATACCTTGTGGCATATTGAGTTCTTTAATATATGCAGGTATTCCATTTTGGAGAAGTTCAATAGTATTATCATCTGCCTCAATACCATCTATATCGGAAAATATTTTTTCTATATCAATATCTATTTTTTGAACCATATTGTTTATCTCCAGTTCGTTTATATATTATATTGTATCGTAAATAAATTAACTAAAAAATAAGAATAAACTGTCAGTAGAACTGTCAGTAAGAAACGCCCATTATCTGCTGACATTCATTATTTTTAATTGGGACTAAAAATCCACAAAGTACGGTACTACCGTAAAGTTATCGGATCTGCTAAAAATGCGTCGCAGGTTCAAGTCCTGTCACTCCGACCATGTAAAGCCCGTATACACGGGGTTCATGCTGAACTGTCAGCGGATTTGTCAGTAAAAATCTTCAACATTTTTTCATTTAATGCTAACGCTTATATTATCTATTCAATTCATACGCCCATCCTACAAGGGTGCGTAATCACGCACCATTATTACTCCCCCAACGAATAAGCTGAATTTTTGATGCTGCAATTTCGTTCATAATCAAGGCAGATTTTTGAAGGACTCGCCGTAGCGAATTCGAAAAAATCTAACGCCGAGTATGGACGAAAGTGCAGCACCCTTCGGGGAGAGCGATACGAAACGATCTGCACGCAAAAAAAACTTTGAATTACCTACGGGTAGTCCTGCAGATTTTTTCACGTACATATCGCCTCGTCTCGCTCTCTCAAAAATTCAGCTTATTCGTTGGGGGAGTAATAAAACATTCGTGGTGATAGCAACGATTATTTTGAGAAATAGTTTGAAGGTGCATGATTATGCACCCTACAGATCCATACATATTTCTGCTACAATACCATAGATGATACAACAAGGAAATACACAAATGACCAACATAGCAAAACTCAAACAGTTTCTTGAAATCGTTGTCATGCCTGATCTGGAAAAAGAGATCGGTCAGCGTTTTAGAGAAGCAGAACGTGAAGGGATGATGTCCATAGGTGAGCGAGAAGAGCTTGAAGAGCTTCAGATGATGCACGGAGAGTGTCTGGAGATGCTCATAGACATTGAGTCTGGGGACATGGAGGAGGAGGAAGCGGAGGAGATTATCGCTTCCATGAAAGGTTAGCACTTCCCTTCATGCTCCCACGCGGGAGCATGCGAATAAGTTAGCTTATGCTTTGATCAGCATCCCTCTGATCGTATCTTCGTCGATCACACCGTCTTCATACTTGATCACCATGGTTTTTTCTGTTTTATTGGTATAGAAATCGTTGATCCCTTCCACATTTTTCAGTGTTGAGAGTTTGGACTCGTCGAAGATATCTGTTGAGAGGAAGAGGTTTTTTCGCAGTGCTGGGTTTCGCATACCCAAAATCCACATGATCCAGAAACCGCTCAGTACGATCACCGCAATGGCAACCCCTTGCTCCTGATAGTGACCGTAGAGCCATCCGCCGATCGCTCCTCCAAGGAAGATGCCTACATAGGCAAAGGTGTTGGCAACTCCCAGTGCTGCACCTTTTTGGTGAACTTTGGCAAACTTGGCAACGAAGCTTTGCAAAAGCGGTTCAAACATGTTGAACCCTATGAAGAAGAAGGTGGCACCAATGGCAAAGATCCAGAAGTTGCTGCTAAAGCCCATCATGGCAAAGGAGGCGATGATAAAGAGTACTGATGCAACAAAGACCTCTTTGCCTTTGCCGTACTTTTCACCCAGTACCGCAGCTGGTCCCATAGCGATGATACCGAAGATGACAGCAGGCAGATAGACTTTCCAGTAGTCCATACGTGTCATATCGAACTTGCTGTTCATCAGGATAGGGATGATGAAAAAAGCGATCGCCATGGTAGAGCTGTGAAAGAGGAACGTGATGTACATACGTACAAGGTCTTTGTCTTTAAAGACCTCTTTGATCTTGGCTTCCTCTTCGGAATAATGGTGTTCGATATGTGGTGGTTCGGGTACGGCAGTAAAGAGAATAAGCAGTGCTGTCAGTGCCAGTGCGGCAGTAAGCCAGAAGAGGGCGCTTACACTCCATGCTCCGGCAATCACCGGCCCAATAATCATTGCCGCGGCAAAACTCATTGCAATAACCATCCCCATAATTGCCATAGCATGGCTACGCTCATCTTCGCGTACCTGATCAGCGATCATTGCAGTAACAACACTTCCAATCGCTCCGGCACCCTGCAGGAAACGCCCAAGCAGCAGTACATAGATGTTGTCTGCCACAGCAGCGACAGCTGAACCGAAGGCAAAGAGCAGCAGTCCGAACAGGAGGGTTTTTTTGCGTCCGAACTTGTCACTCATGACCCCAAACGGTACTTGCAGTACGGCTTGTGTCAGGGCGTATCCACCCAGTGCGATACCTGCCAAAAATGCCGTGCCGCCCGGAAGCTCCTTGGCATAGCTTGAGAGTACCGAAAGGACAATAAAGAGTCCAAAAAAGCGTAATGCAACAATCAGGCTTAAGGGAAGCACCTTTTTAATCATCTTGATATCTCCAATAGGGTAAAATTTGTCCTAATTATAGTCCTATTAAGTAAAATGAAGGTTAATCGATATGAAGATTGTTTTGGCAACCGGCAACAAAGGAAAACTGCGTGAGTTTCAGCAGATGTGTGACGCTGAAATCATCCCGTTTTCATCGCTGACAGGGGCACTGGAGATTGTAGAAGATGGAGAGACGTTTGCTCAAAATGCACTCATCAAAGCGCGTACAATTTTTGAGAAGGTAGGGGATGCGTATCTTGTCATATCAGATGACAGCGGTATCTCTCTGCCTGTGTTGGAGGGTGCACCAGGTATCTACTCTGCACGGTATGCCGGAGAGGGTGCAAGTGACAAAGAGAACCTCTACAAACTTATTGATGCCGTGAAAGCCAAAGGACTCAAAGAGACCCCTGCGTACTATACTGCTGCCATTGCCATTGTGAGCAAATACGGGGAGTACGTTGTGCACGGATGGATGCACGGAAAAGTGATAGACGAAGCAAGAGGAGAGAAGGGGTTTGGGTATGACCCGATGTTTATCCCTGCTGGATTTGACAAGACGCTGGGTGAACTGGATGATGATGTAAAGGCTGATATGTCGCATCGCTCGAAGGCTTTAGCGTTGGCAAAACCGATTATTGCGATGTTAAAGGATAAAGCGTGACAAAACAACAATTCATGAATGATCTGCAGGCGGTCTATCTGGAGCTGCAGGACAGACAAGCAGAGCTTAACGGATACTATGATCTGCTTGAAGAGGGAAAAACCCATGCCAAAGCCGATGAGGTGGTTGATGCTTTTTTGAAACTGCTTGAGATAGAGCGAAACAAAGAGAGTGAGATGGCAGCGCTGACACGCATCATTAATCTGCGTGAAGATGCGCTTGATCAGGTGCTTGGACGTATGGAGCTAAGCGAAGAGGAGCAGCGTATTAAAAAGGAGCTTGCCTACGGGTTTGTCAGTATGCTGCACATTACACGCCATGAGAGTTTGATTGGGTGGATAGAGCAGCAAAAACTGCTAATCCCATTTTACAGAAGCCTGATCTTTGGGGTGCACTTTGTAGGGCTTCGTATGAGTGAGTGGCAGAGCCACTGGACACACCACATTATCAATACCATCAACCCTGAACTTTCACAAATGTTCAACGGCGATGATGCCAAAGTCTTTGAGATGCTTCAGTCTCAGGCACTGCTTGATGTGACAGAAGAAGGGTGTGTGGGTGATAGGTGTTACTCTGTTCTTGTCAAAGAACATAGGGGTCTGACCTCAGATGATTTGTCGCGAAGCGATGAATCGTCTGCAGGTCTGACCCCATTGCCGCAATACAAGTCAGTAGCGTATGCGGAAGCCTTTGAAAAAGAGGTAGAAGCAGTTGTCATTGCGCTTGAGCAGCTAATTGCACTGCTTGGACAGCATGAAGATGAGGTTTTTGGACAGAAGCAGGAGTGGATCGCCTACTTTACGGCACTTAAAGAGGCGTTTGCACACAAGCAAACCGATGAACTCATCAAAATGTGGGCAGAGGTGGACAGACGCTGGATGGCGGTTACCACTCCTATTCAGGTGGGGCATCCGCTGGAGTATTATGAAGATCACTACCGTAAAGCGGTGGCGTTGGAGTGGGACTTGCGTATTGTCAACCCCAGATTGCAGGAGGGGTCGCATACGCGTGAGAACATCAAACGCTTTGCCTATGAGATGGCACAGAAGTTTGGCAAAACAGCAGAGCAGACCATTGCCAAAAACCTGCTGCAGGTGGATAGAATACAGCTTTACATTGGGCAGCCGATGCTCTACTACGCAGCAGAGTTTAACGGACTCTTCTCTGCACAGGTCGTACCTAACGATGAGCAGGTCAGTACCGAGCTTGGCAAGAAGATCTTTGCCTACGCGGACTTTGTGCTTCAAAGCAAGATCGCCAAGCCGATTATGAAACTCTCTGTAGAGGTGATGGGAGAAGACTTTATACGTACGCAGCGTACCCTTGCCAAAGAGCAGCCTGAACTTTGGCACAAGATCTACGACATCTCCACCATAGGGCATGAGTACGGGCATATCCTCTGGATCGACAG
>JALVGO010000047.1 GCA_027029065.1 Sulfurovum sp. | reverse complement strand
TATAGAGTTGCTCCAGGGTTCCCTGTTCTGCTTCCGTGGTTATGCCCCACGTAAGGGTATTCATCCCGCCCAGGAGCCAGGACCACAGGAAGAATCCCACCACCAGAGCCTCCGTCGTATTCCCCAGGTTGGTGGAATTACCCATTGCAAATCGGGCACCGAAGAGCAGTATGGAGAAGATGATGACCACGGTTATGAGACCGGACAGGAAGTTGAACATATAGGACTTTATCATCTGTATCTCACGCATTACCATCGCTTCGAGCAGTTTCATCGCTCCTCTCCTCCTTCATCACCCTCATGTATATGCTCTCCAGGTCCGGCTCCTGAAGGCGAATCTCCTTCAGAAGAAACCCATTGTTTCGAAGGGCATCCACAACATCGTATATTTCCGACTGATTGAGAGATACGTAAATTCTCCACTCATCCCCCACCCTTTCCACCTTCCCATCCGGGAAGATTCCCTGCGGGGAGATATTTCCCCCGGACGCTCTGAACATATAGGTCTCGTAAGAGAACATCCTCTTCAACTGTTCAACGCTTCCCTCTGCAACGATTCTCCCCCTGTTTATGAATATGACCCTGTCGGCGGTGTTTTCGACGAACCTCATATTGTGGGAACTGACGATGATGGTCCTGCCCATATCCTCCCTGAGGGACCTCACGATTTCCATCAGTTGATACGTGGTATCCACATCCAGCCCCAGGGTGGGCTCATCCAGTATGAGGATGGGGGTCTTCCTTGCCAATACGCTCGCAATTGCCAGTTTCTGCTGCATTCCACGGGAGAGATTCCTCGCCTCCGTCTTCCTCTTCTCCCCGAGTCCAAACCTCTCCAGAATCCCATCGATTTCCCCTTTCGAAATCTTCCTGCCGTTGAGACCCGCGAAGAATCTGATATTCTGCTCAACGGTCAATCTCCAGTAGATGTTCCTGTTCCCCTCCAGAACCCCTGAAATGAAATCGTAGAGCCAGTAATCCCCGGGACGGACATCCCTGCCCGCCACCACTATCCGACCGGAATCCGGCACTATCAGATTGAGGATGCTCTTTATGGTGGTGGTCTTACCCGCACCGTTGGGACCCAGGAGAGCCACTATTTCACCCCCTTCGACTCCGAAGGATATGCCATCCACCGCCACGGTATCCCCGAAGACCTTCCGGAGATTTTCCACTTCCACCACACGCATAATACCCCTAATTTTAATCCTCCTCAACCCTTCAGAAGTAAAAGCTATAGGCAACCTTGAAAAATTCGTTGTTGTATTTCACATCACCCACCCTGTACGGATGCACGATTAAGTACAGCCTGCTCCTTCCGCCCCACTCGTACCCGATCACCATCTGAAGCTCTTCTCCCGGGAATGTTCCGGTAGTAAAGGACTCGTTCCTCTGGTAGAAGGCGCTCACATAGAAACCCGTTTTGAATCTGACAGTGGCTCCGATATTCGCTATTAACATTCTACTGATAGTGGTATCCGAAATCTCGTACATCTCCATGGATGCCCTCATCCGAACCCTCCCCACCATATAGGTTCCACCGACAGTGTAATGACGCATGGGATTCCCATCGTAAGCTCCGTATCCCGCTCCCAGCATGATGATTCTGGAGAAATCGGGACCGATTCCAACCGCTCCCCCCTGCACATCGTAGGAGACCGGAAGACTGGAATACCTGTTCATATAAAGCATTACGAGA
>JALVGO010000046.1 GCA_027029065.1 Sulfurovum sp. | reverse complement strand
TGTAGATGCCAATGCGCTGCACAAGCCAAAACGCTTTTTCGGTGCGGCACGTAACATTGAAGAGGGTGGAAGCCTGACCATCATCGCCACCGCGCTGATCGATACAGGTTCACGTATGGATGAGGTGATCTTTGAAGAGTTCAAAGGAACAGGTAACTCCGAAGTGGTACTCAGCCGCCATGTTGCAGAACGCCGCATCTACCCTGCGATCGATGTGACCAAGTCCGGTACCCGTAAAGAGGAACTGATGGTCTCTCCTGAAACCCTTCAAAAGGTCTGGGCACTGCGTAATGCGATGCAGAATATGGAAGAGGTTGAAGGGCTCAAGTTCCTCTACTCCAAAATGATGAAAACCAAAAGCAACGAAGAGTTCCTCTCTATGATGAATGAAGGCGCGTAGCGCTTCGCGGATTGATGATGGAAAATTGAAGTGTAAACCCGCATGAAGCCATCATCTATCATCCATCATCCATCATCCATCCAAACACTCCGTGTCGGAGTATTTGACTCCGGTTTGGGCGGGTTGACTGTTGTCCGTTCCATTCTTGACCGGCTCAAGGGTGCTGAGCTTTTCTATATTGCCGATACCAAACATGCTCCTTATGGGGAAAAGACCCGCGAGGAGATTCTCCAATACGCTCTTGAGATTACCGACTATTTTATTCG
Organism: Sulfurovum sp.; assembly: GCA_027029065.1. Next base: position 1,036 of record JALVGO010000046.1, on the reverse strand, counting down.
GAAGCACCATATCGATGCACTGATCATTGCCTGCAATACGGCAACCTCTGCTGCAGTTTCGACCATACGCAGCAAATACCCACAGCTTATTGTCATTGGTACCGAGCCTGGAGTCAAACCCGCTGTTGAACAGACGCAAAGCGGAAAGGTCGGTGTACTTGCTACACCTGCCACACTTCAGGGCGAAAAGTACCAGCAGCTTGTTGAGACATATGCAAAGGGTAGAGACATTGTGCTGTATGAACAGGCATGTCCGGGACTTGTTGATCAGATTGAACAGGGCAAAATAGCACATCCAAAAACACGAAAAATGCTTGAGAGATGGCTGCATCCCATGAAAGATGCAGGGGTCGATACGATCGTGCTGGGGTGTACACACTACCCGCTGGTATCCGAGATGATAGAGCACATCATGGAAAACAGGCTGCAAATGATACACACAGGAGACGCCATTGCCAAAAGGCTCTTGATTCTTGCCAAAGAGCGTGGACATCATAATGAAGGTCTATTGAAGCTTTCACTTTTTGCTACCGGAAATATTGATGAGACTATTGTACACATGGTACTGGGCAGAGAACTCTCTTTTGAAACAGTCGAACTCTCCTGAAATCTTCTTTAAATAAGACTTAATAATATTAAATATTATTATTGGTTAACTTCATAAAAATTTATCTTTGAAATATAACAAAACTAATAAATACCTAAGGAAAGTAGGAATAGAATTGTCCTATACAGTTATACTGTATTGAAAAAGCCTAACCCGTTGTGAAGCGGGGGTGGAAAGATCTGCATCTTTCTCCTTTTGGATGGAAGATGACAGATTTGCCAATCGAGTATAGGTGTACTCACCTTGTAAGGCATATACAGCCTGAATCTCGTAAAAAAACACATTATTATAAAAGGGGTATTCCAATGAAATTGAAAATGCTGTGTGCCTTGGCAGTCGGCAGTTTTGCTCTTCATGCAGAGACTGTTGAAATTGTCAAAGGCATGCCTTATGTAGATGTAGAAGCGAATGGAAAGGTCTACAGGATTG
>JALVGO010000045.1 GCA_027029065.1 Sulfurovum sp. | reverse complement strand
TTTTTTCTGCCGGTATGATCCATTGTTTCTTATCCCAGTCTATCTCACTCCATTCCGCTAACCGCACATTTCCAGGACGGATGGCACTGTACGCCAAAAAGAGAAGTCCGAAGCGTACCATATACCAACCTGTATAGTGATCGATGTCATACATTAGCTTGCCGATCTCTTTGGGATCGGTAATGGTAGGGTAGTTCCTGCCGGTTGGCTTTTGCAGCACCATTGACCGCTCTATGTCGCCGCAGGGGTTACGGGTGCATTCTCCGTGGGCAATGGCAAACTTGAATACTTTGCTTATTTGAGTGAATAGCCGTTTTGCAGACTCTACCGCTCCACGCCCCTGGACGGCTTGCACGATGGTAACGATCTGTTTGGAGTTGATCTCCTCAATAGGCAGGTTGCCGATGATCGGCAGCACATCACGCCTAAAAAGGCTCTCTATCCCTTGCCAATACTTTTCATTGCGATCCGCTCTATAATGCTCCAGGTACCTTTTGACCATATCGCCAAAGCTGACAAAATTTTGTTTCTCTTCGTTGGGGATCTCTTTTACACTCCGTGGATCGATGCTCTGGGCGATGAGGGATTTGAGAGCATCCCTTTTTTCTCTTGCCGCTTTAAGGCTTACGGCAGGGTATTCGCCGAGGCTTAGGCGGGTGCGTTTGCCATTGATTGTGCATCGATAACGCCAGAGCTTAATTCCGTGTGGTTTTATCTCTAATTGCAGACCACCACCGTCATTAAGAAACTTTGATTTAGTTGCAGGTTTTTCAAGTTTGATTTTTCGATCCGTCAAAAACATAAGTGGTACATCCTAATTTTTTCTCTTTTAAAAAGTATAGCAAAGATGTACCACTCGGTGTACCACTTGAATTGCGCTTCAATGATTTTTTATGATGAGTAATGATGTATTATGATATGCCTGAAAGCACGGTTTTACCGGTATTTGCAAAGGATAGTGATTTTTAATGATTTTTTATGAAGTGTTACTTTTGGTAGCCAATGGTGGAGGTGAGGGGAATCGAACCCCTGTCCTGAAACAGCTAGGACTATGACTCTACATGCTTAGTCGGTGTTGTTTGATCTCACTTGGCTTCGTACCACACCCAAAACTACGCCGAGCCAGCCAGAAGGTTCGTCTTGCAGTATGGCTTCTGCAAGATATAGTCATCAGATATGATACCCAGAAGTCCGGCTAAGATGACACTCACCGGCAGGGCAGTCCAAAAGTTGGTTAACTTACGCTACAGCGTAAGCTGGACGATAATCTGTGTTGTTTGCGTTTATTCGCGTTGGGCCGCGTAACGGAATTGCCCAGTCCGACATGCACATAGCCCCGACTGCTCCAGTCGAAACCAAGTCACCCCCATTTCAAAATGCTTTGCATTTTGGAGTGAATAATGAATAGTGAAGAGTGAATAGTTTTGGTAGGCATTGCTGTGCAATGCTTTTGTTCACTCAACTGGGCGGATAATATCACGTTTGGGTGACTTTGTCAAGGGCGTTGTATTTTATTACTCCCCCATTAAATAACCCGAATGTTTGATGCAGCAATTTCGTTCATAATCAAGGCAGATTTTCGCAGGACTCGCCAAAGTGAATTCAAGAAAATTTAACGTCGAGTATGGGCGAAAGTGCTACACCCTTTGGGGAGAACGATACGAGACAACCTGCACGCAAAAAAATCTTCGAATTACCTACGGGTAGTCCTTCAGTTTTTTTCACGCACATGTTACCTCGTCTCGTTCTCTCAAACTTTCGGGTTATTTGATGGGGGAGTAATAAGCTATATAATGGTAGGATTTTACCGCTATGTAGTATGGTATATAAGGAAACCTATGGAGCTTGCTTCGACACTCTCGTTGGAAATGTTTGGTAAACCCTTTTTACTTGAGAAGCGGATACGGCTGCTGCATGCCATAGAAGAGCACGGTTCCATCTCCAAAGCGGCAAAGGCGGTGCCGATGAGCTACAAGAGTGCATGGGAAGCGGTCGATGCGATGAATGCGCTCTCTCCTGAGCCTATTGTAAACCGGGAAACTGGGGGGAGAGAGGGAGGCGGTACTGTCTTGACCGCATACGGGAAGCGGCTTTTGAAGCATTATGCACTGTTGGAAGAAGAGCATAATCGTTTCATCGCACGGCTGGCATCCTTGGTGGATGGGGAAGAGGGTACGTTTGGTACGATCGGACGACTTGGACTCCAACTCTCTGCGCGTAACCAGATACAGGCAGTGGTAACGCAGGTGCAGCAAGAGGGTGTCAATGCGGCAGTTACTCTGCGCTTGAAAGGTACCCAGCAGTTGCTCTCTCATATCACTGCCGAAGCAGTAGAGGATTTGCAGATTGAAGCAGGCAGCAGTGTGGTAGCGGTATGCAAATCCTCCAATGTGTTTGTGATTCATCCGGACGAAGCAGCACCGGTCAACCTGCTTGAAGGAGTGATCACTGCGCTTGAGAAAGATACAAAGCATATCAAACTGACGGTAGACATTGGCGGGCATGATACGATCGTCTCTGTTTCACCGCTTTCAACATACAGTACGACATTACAAACCGGGGATAAGGTGTATCTTGGCATTAAACCCAGAGATATCATGATAGGAAGGTAACCATGAAACGACAATGCGGTTGGCTGATTGCCATAGTATTGCTTACGGGGGCACAGGCGCAAAGTACGGCACCGTTTAAACATACACTGCGTCCCAATATGCTCCATCTTTACAATATAGAGCCGGGGAGCGCATCCAGTATTGAGACATTTTTTACCAAAGGTATATGGTATGGAAGAGCACGTACGCATCTTTTTGCATATCAGTGGAGGGATGAACTGCAGATCAATGGAAAGGATGTGCGTAAGGACAATACTGTTGTGGGGTTTGGTGGAAGCCTAACCTACAAGACAGCATACTGGAACGGATTTGGTGCAACGGCAGGATTTTATTTTACCGAGGGGGTAGGCAGCCTTGGGAGAGACAAAGCCTATCTCTATAAAGCAGGAAAAGATACCTTCAGCCGGTATGACCGTTTGACAGAGGGAAAAAGCTACATTGCTACTTTTGCGGAAGCTTACCTTGAGTACCGCTACAGCCATACCGATCTCAAAGCAGGTCGGCAGGTTTTTGAAAGTTTTCTTACCGGAAGCAATGATGGGAAGATGATCCCCAATACATTCGAAGGGATTATCCTGAGCAGCAGTGATTTTTTGCACACAACCTTCAAAGCCGCCTATCTGACACGGCAGAAACTGCGTGACCACAGCGAGTTTCATCATCTGCTTGCAAACGGTTATGTGAAGGATGTGCCCTATTCGTACTATACTGAGAATGATGATACGGGAATGCACCGCGGATTGACACTGGAGAAACTGCAAGAGAGAGGTATTGATGACAGACTGTGGATTGCGGAGGTTGAAAACCACAGTATTGACAACCTGACTTTGAGAGCCAACTATACAGTTGTGCCCAAACTGCTCTCTTCAGCAATGCTTCAGGCAGACTACACACTCAAAAGCGGAGGATGGATATGGAGACCCGGCATCCGATATATGCAGCAGTTTGACAATGGCGCGGGAGAGATTGGCGGGGCAAGTAAAAAACTGCTTGTGACAGGATACAAAGACCCCAAAAGTCTGGAGAGTTGGCTGCTTGGTGTGCGGCTTGATGCAAAATATGACGTATGGAAACTGCACCTTGGCTACACGCGTGTAGCGGACAAGGCAGATATTATCGCTCCGTGGCGCGGTTTTCCAACCGGTGGATTTACCCGTTTGATGGGACAGTATAACTGGGATGCCAATACCAAAGCCTATGTCGGAAAAGTAGGGTATGAGTGGCACCGGTACAATCTCAAAATAGTCGGGAGTTGCGGATACCAGGATTTTGATGATACGAAAGCGGCAGTGCCTGCGGACAACAATGTGGCAACATTTGAGATGATGCAGCGTTTTGGTGAGAAACAGCAGTTTTACTGGAAGGCACGGTATGCCCATGTGCGGGGTGATACCCATACGCTGTTGCCTGGTAAACCGGATATATATAAACTGGATCCCTCCTACGATGAATTCCGTTTTGAAGTGGACTATCTCTTTTAAGGAGCGAAGATGTTAAAAAGAACAGTGATTATCATGATATTGGTATGGAGTATGCTTCAGGCAGGGGAGATGACTGTTTTTGCCGCAAGTGATCTGAAGTTCGCGCTCGATACGATCAAGGCATCATTTCTTAAAACACACCCAAACGACACGATACGTATGATCTACGGCTCTTCAGGCAAGGGGAGAGTGCAGGTGGCAAACGGTGCGCCGTATGACCTCTACTTCTCTGCCAACATGGATTATGTGGAGCAGCTCTACCGTAACGGCAATATTGTCACCAAGCCTAAACTCTATGCCATAGGCCGGCTGGTGATCTGGAGTATGCATGAGCAGTTTAATGCGAACAGAGGGTTTGACAACCTGACCGCACCATGGGTTGAGAAGGTTGCCATTGCCAACCCTTCACATGCACCTTACGGAGAAAAGGCAAAACAGGCTTTGGAAAGCAGACACCTTTACCCAAAGCTGAAGTCCAAGATCGTACTGGGGGAGAATATCTCCCAGACAGCGAACTTCATTAAGGTAAAAGCAGCTGATGTCGGGATCATTGCACTTTCACTGGTACTTGCACCTACGGTAGCCAAAAGTGAACATGCTGCCTATTATCTCATAGACGACAAACTCCATCAGCCGCTCAGACAGGGCTACGGCATTACCAAATATGGCGCTTCCAATCCGCTTGCGCGTGCCTTTTATGACTTTTTTCAGACAGACAAGGCACAGCAGATTATGAAACAGTACGGGTTTAGTGTTCCCAATAGTGAAAGGTAGTCATTATGGAGTGGTTTCATGCAATTGAGTGGGCGCCGTTTGTGCTCTCTTTCAAACTGGCAGGATTGACTGCTGCCATTCTGTTTTTTATAGCACTGCCGTTTGCATGGTTCCTCTCACAGACACGTTCACGCAGCAAACCGTTTCTTGAAGCCTTTACTGCACTGCCTATTGTGCTGCCTCCTTCGGTATTGGGGTTTTATATGCTGCTGCTGCTTTCACATAACTCCCCGATAGGGCACTTTCTTGAAGAGACATTCGATATCAAACTGGCATTCAGCTTTACAGGACTGGTGATAGCCAGCTGTTTTTACTCTTTCCCATTTATGGTGCAGCCGCTGCAAAGCGGTTTTGAATCACTCAATCCGCATATGATCGAAGCGAGTTACCTTGCAGGCAAAAGCAGTGCAAAAACCCTTTGGAAGGTAGCGCTTCCGAACATCAAACCTTCTCTCTTGACAGCACTTATTGTCACATTTGCCCATACGGTTGGAGAGTTTGGTGTGGTATTGATGGTAGGGGGGAATATTCCCCACGAGACACGGGTGGCATCAGTGGCGATCTATGATCTGGTTGAGGTGATGGACTATGAGAAGGCGAATATCTATGCAGGGCTGTTGCTGGTATTCAGCTTTAGTGTACTGCTGATGGTCTACTGGTTCAACCATCGGCAGAAGATGCGTGTAGGGATGGTGTAGTATGCTGAAGATGGCGTTTGAGCGGCAATTGTGCGGCAGCAGCGGGAAAATGACACTTCATGTCAATATGGATGTCAACAAAGGTGATTTTGTTGTCATCATGGGTGAAAGCGGTGCAGGGAAGAGTACGCTTCTGCGTACCCTTGCCGGACTTGAAGATGCCAAAGGAAGCATTAGATTTGAAGATGAAGTATGGCTTGGAGAGAAAAAGAAGCTGGCAGTACAGCAGCGCAATGTCGGGTTTGTCTTTCAGGACTATGCACTTTTTGACAATATGAGTGTCAAGGAGAACCTGCTCTTTGTCAATCCTGACAACGATTTTGCCCAAACACTGCTGGAGATGATGGAGATCGTACCGATCGCACATCGTAATGTGCGGCAGCTAAGCGGTGGGCAGAAACAGCGTGTCGCACTCTCACGTGCACTCATGCGCCGTCCGAAACTGCTGCTGATGGATGAACCGCTCTCGGCGCTCGATCCAAGAATGCGAAGAAAGTTGACAGGACAGATCAAGATGCTGCATGAACGTTTTGAAATGACAACACTGATGGTAAGCCATGATGTCAATGAAGCCAAACAGATGGCAACACGGCTCTGGTTTGTCGAAAACGGACAGGTAGTGGAGTATCCGCTTTCAATGCTGGAGGATTTGTATCAATAACAAAAACAGTATGTTGACAAAAGATTTTGGCATCGGAGACTTTAGTCCCGTAGTGGACGAGGCTAAAGCCATCGGTTCTAGAGTTAAGTAAAATAGCATAGGAATGTAAGCATCATGGCAAAAGAACGCGGAAAATACGACTATAATTTTGACGGCTTCGTTGAGAAGTTTGAATGCTCAATTTATGGCTCTTTCAAGGGCGAGTGGCGCTTGAAGCTGCTGAAAGAAGATCTGCAGCATCTGCACGATGCCTCTGCACTTGATGTGTGGGATGCCGGGTGTGGTCTAGGGCAGATGTCACTCTGGTTTGCCAAAGCCGGACACCGAGTGAGCGCCAACGATATCTCCTTTAAGATGCTGGAGAAAGCAAAGGAGGCTTTCGCAAAGGCAGGTGTGGAAGTAGCGACCCGTAAAGCTCCTGCGCAGGAAGTAGCTGTGTCACTGCCGCTTCAGGATCTAGTACTCTACCATGCGGTCATTGAATGGACGGCAAAACCATTGGAAACGCTGGAGATTGTTGCCGGAAGGATCAAGCCGGGTGGCTATCTCTCTTTGCTTTTTTTCAATGAATATGCACTTGTCTATCGCAATGTGATGCAGGGAAGCTGGCGGCTTGGTACCATACTGGAAAACCGCTGGTACGGCAGAGGCAAACGGCTCACACCTCCCCACCCCCAATCACCGGAAACGATCAACGGATGGCTTGCATCTCACGGTTTTGAGGTGAAGGTGCAGACAGGAATCCGTGTCTTTCACGATTACATGAGCAAATCGGCACTTGCAGAGACCGACATGGAAGAGCTGATGGCACTGGAGTACCGCTACTGCCGCAAACCGACCTACCGCAATATGGGGCGCTACATTCATGTTTTGGCAAAAAAGTGTTAAACTTTTCTCCCTTTCAGTGCCCAGATAACCCATACAAGTCCCAGAAGGATAAAGGGAATACTGAGTACCTGTCCTGTACTCAAGGGGATATTCCACTGATAGTCAGCCTGTTTTGTTTTGAAAAACTCAAGGAAGAAACGTATGGTGAAGACAAGCAGAAAAAAGAGTCCGGGGAAAAGACGTGTGACAAAGTAGGGTTTGCGTTTAAGGTAGAGTCCCCAAAGAAGAAAAAAGAGCAAAAGGTATGCAAAAGATTCATAGAGTTGTACCGGATGGCGGGGCAACTGGTCGATCCTTGCAAAGATGATTGCCCACGGTTTGTCTGTCGGTATGCCAATGATCTCCGAATTGAAAAAGTTGCCAAGGCGGATACTCGCAGCGGTCAATGCCCCGGGAATGGCAACACGTGAGATGAGCCAGAAAAAGGATTCATGGTATTTTTTGGTAAAGAGATACATGGCAATCAGTACACCAAGCAGCCCACCATGGCTTGCCAATCCGCCTTTCCAGACCTTCAAAATTTCTACAGGGTGTGCCAGATAAAAGTCCGGTTCATAGGCAAAACAGTGCATAAGGCGTGCACCGATGACGGTACCGACAAGCAGGTAGATAAGCAGTGTATCAAGAAGTGAAGGGTCTCTGCCTTCACGTTTGTATATCCACTGCATGAATTGAAATCCTATGAAAAAGGAGCCGACAAAAAAGATGCCGTACCAGCGGAGCTGAAGTGCTCCAAGATGCAGCAGTACCGGGTCAATGTTCCAGACTATATAGGGTGTGTTCAAAGGTTGATCTTCTCTTTGATCTCTTTGGCGATCGCTGCAATTTTATCAATCTTTTGGCTGTTGGAGAGATGTTTGTCAAGCAATACTTTGACAAAGGCTGATCCGACAATGACACCATCGACCCCTTTGGCTTTCTCTTTGGCAGTGTTCTGGTCAACACCGAATCCGACATAGACAGGTGTGTCGCTGCATGCTTTGATCTGGGAAACAACTTCCTGAAGATCTTCGCTTTTCCCTGCACCGGTAATGCCTGCATAGGCGACAAGGTAGATGAACTTTTTAGCACCGGGTGCAATGGTTTCAATACGCTCCCTGGGGTCTGTAGGGGCGATGAAGTCAATTAGGTGCAGGTTGGCATTTTCGATAGCGGGTTTGTAGGGCTGTGCCTCCTCAAAAGGAAGATCGGGGATGATGAATCCGTTTACCCCTGCTGTTTTGGCCTGTGAGATGAAATGGTCGAGCCCCTTGTGGTAAAAAGGGTTGAAGTAGCCCATCCAAAGCGTATCGACATGCGGAGCGATTCTGGATGAGGCTTCAAAAAGGTGTTCCAGTCTGAAGCCGTTTTGAAGGGCTTTAAGGTTGGCGGCTTCAATGACAGGACCGTCGGCAACAGGGTCTGAAAACGGCATACCGAGCTCTAACGTATCGACACCCGCCTCAGCCAGTGCAAGTGCAGCATCTACAGTAAAATCAAGTGAAGGAAATCCGGTTGTGATATAGGCAACTAATTTTTTCAATATCGCTTCTTTATGTCATAAATTTTTAACATTATATGATAAAATGAGTAAAATTATCTCATTATATAAAACAGAGAACAAGGCAGCAATCCAAAATGCACCAATTATCAATCATCAATTATCAACCATCAATCAAACTCCAAAGGAGTTGTTTATGAGTATCCATACACCAAAGATAGAGAAAAAAGTGACACTGAGCACAATTGCCGGCATGAAAGGTATTGAACCGATCACGATGGTAACGGCATATGATGCACTCTTTGCCAAGCTCTTTGACGGAGAGGTGGAGATGATCCTTGTGGGAGACAGCCTCAATATGAGCTTTTACGGCAAGTCTGATACCCTTTCGGCAACGATGGATCAGATGATCTACCATACACAGGCGGTCTGTAACGGTGCAACGCTGCCCTGTATAGTTTTTGATATGCCTTTTGGCTCCTACCTGACACCAGAAATCGCGCTTGAAAATGCTTCCCGTGTCTACCGTGAAACCTGTGCCGAAGCGGTCAAGATAGAGGGTGGAAAAGAGAAAGCAGGAATTGTCAAGGCACTCTCTGATAACGGCATTGCCGTAGTGGCGCACATTGGACTGATGCCGCAGCATGTCAGAAGTGAGGGTGGCTACAAAGTACGCGGGAAGGATGCGGAAGATATTCAGAGACTGGTGGAAGATGCACTCGCACTTGAAGCAGCAGGTGCAGCGATCATACTGGTTGAAGGGGTTAAAGCTGAAGCGGCAAAAGCGGTTACTGAAGCTGTATGTGTACCTACCATAGGCATCGGTGCAGGCAATGTCACAGACGGACAGGTGCTGGTGTGGAGCGATATGTTCGGCTTTTTTGAAGCCTTTAAGCCCAAGTTTGTCAAGCAGTACCTTGATGGTGCCAAGATGATACGTGAAGGGATCGAATCGTACCGCAACGATGTCAAGGCACGGGAGTTTCCCGATGAAAAACACTCTTATTAGCGATGAGAGAAGAGTGAAGAGTGATGAGATGCGGTATGCTTTTCTGACGAAAAGCTTTTGTTTGAAAAGGGGTGAGAATGAGGAATGAGGAATTAAGAATTAGGAATTGTGGTAAGCTTTTTTTCAAAAAGCCTTTATTCAAAAGAAGCATTGCTCTGCAATGCAAACCAAAACTCTTCACTCTTCACTCTTCACTCTTCACTCCCATCAAAAGGAACTTTTGATGGAACGGATGGTCGAGATCGAGCGTTTCGAGGGGGAAGCCTCTTACGAGGTGACACTGCGTCCAAGCAGTTGGGATGAGTATATCGGTCAGGAGAAGATCAAGAAGAATCTCAGGGTATTTATTGAGGCAAGTAGACGCCGGGAAGAGGCACTTGACCATATTCTCTTCTTTGGTCCTCCGGGGCTGGGAAAGACAACACTGGCAAATATTATCTCTTCTGAGATGCAGGCAAACATCAAAACCACTGCAGCACCGATGATTGAAAAGTCGGGAGACCTTGCTGCGCTTTTAACCAATATTGAAGAGGGGGATATCCTCTTTATTGATGAGATCCACCGTATGAGTCCTGCGATAGAAGAGATACTCTATCCTGCTATGGAGGACTTTAGGCTCGATATCATTATTGGCAGCGGTCCTGCGGCGCAGACAGTCAAGATCGACCTGCCGCGCTTTACGCTCATTGGGGCAACCACAAGGGCGGGGATGCTGAGCAATCCGCTCAGAGAGCGTTTCGGAATGCACTTTCGTATGCAGTTCTATACACCTGAGGAGCTTGCCAAGATTGTGGAGCAGGCAGCACTGAAACTGGAAAAACCGGCACAACCTGATGCGGCACTGGAGATTGCCAGACGAAGCCGCGGCACGCCGCGTATTGCCCTGCGTCTGCTTCGGCGGGTACGGGACTTCTCTGAAGTTGCCAATGAGTCGGAGATCACACTTGCACGGGCGAAATATGCACTTGATGAACTGGGCGTCAATATGCTTGGGTTTGACGAACAGGATATCCAGTTGCTTGAACTTTTAGTAAGCGCAAAAAGCAGACCGATGGGGTTAAGTACTATTGCCGCTGCACTCAGTGAAGATGAGGGAACAATCGAAGACGTACTGGAACCCTATCTGATTGCCAATGGATATATTGAGCGTACGGCACGCGGACGTATTGCGACACAGAAGAGTTATGAACACTTCAAGCTTGGCGGTATAAAAGAGGGATTGTTTGATGACTAAACCACAGTTGATGATCACCGCCCTGTTTGTACTGGGGCTGATGGGGGCGTACAGTGTCTATCAGCCGTTTTTGCTCTCTTTGACGGTGGCAATACTGCTTTCTATGGCAACATTCAACCTAACCAAGCATCTGGTTGACTTTACCGGTTCTGCAAAGATATCGGCAGGAATATCAACACTGTTGCTGACACTGCTGCTTTTTGCGCCGATCATCTATCTGGCAACGATCGGGGTCAGTTATATCTCTCAGATCGATCAACAAGGGGTCAAAGAGACGCTGTCGGCATTTCGTGCTATTGTCGAAGAAGTTCCTTTCCTGAAGGAATTGACACATCAGTATATGAGTGATGAACGTATTACAGAGTACATCAAAGAGTCTACCACGTACCTGACAGTAGCAGGCAGTACAGGGCTTGGCTTTATGAAAAATATGTTGTTTGTGGTCTTTTTCTATTTCTTCATCAACTATTACGGCAACAGATTTTTCGATACGATACTGGAACTTCTTCCTGTCTCTCCCCAAAAAGGCGAACGGATGATGAAAGAGGTTTCCGCTACGATGGAGATTGTCTTTTATTCCATTATTGTAACTGCGATCTTTGAAGGGTTCCTTTTTGGGATCATGATGGAGTTTTTTGGCTTCAACGGTGTGTTTTTTGGCGTGATATACGGGTTTGCATCTCTGATCCCTATTATCGGGGGTGTGATCGTGTGGGCACCGGTAGCACTCTATGTCTGGACAAAGATCGATGCGCAGACCGCACTGATAATTGTATCCTATTCTATCATTGTGATATCTATTATCGCGGATACATTTATCAAGCCTATTATCATCGAGATCATCAAACGTGATTTTTTGAAAAGTACGCTTCAGATCAATTCGATTCTGATCTTCTTCTCTATTCTCGCGGGGATGAGTACCTATGGTTTCTGGGGTATGATTCTCGGACCGGCGATCACTTCGTTCCTGATCGCCATAACGAAGGTTTATCTGGACTATTCGGATACGAATTAATCCTTCGTTAAAGTTCTTTGTTTAAAATATAACTACTACAGTCAAAAGGATATGAGATTATCAAAATACTGATTATAGAGGATGATTCGGAACTGGCACTCATCCTGACCAACTATCTTACCAAACACGATATGGAGGTGATCGGTGCGGAAGATCCCTACATAGGACTTTCTCTGCTGACACAGCACGATTTCGATCTGATCATCCTCGATCTGACGCTGCCGGGCATGGATGGTCTTGAAGTGATCGAGAAGATACGGGAGATCACCAATATCCCTATTATCATCTCTTCTGCACGTGATGACATTACCGACAAGGTGATCGGACTGGAACGCGGGGCGGATGACTACATGCCAAAACCGTACGATCCGCGTGAACTGGTAACCCGTATCAAAACTATTTTGCGCCGTACCCACAGCAGTGAGAATAAAAAGGAGAAAAAAGAGGAGGTATTCGTTGCCGATCCGTCAGCACGCACCATTCTTTTTAAGGGACACTTCTTGGAGTTGACGGCTGCAGAGTACGACATCCTCTCTATGCTTCTACAGCATAAGAATGGTTCAGTTTCCCGTGAACAGCTGCTCTATGAGAGTGAGCATATTGATGATGGCAGCTCTATTAAAAATATCGATGTGATCATCTCCCGTATTCGTGCGAAGATCGCCAAGATAGACCCGGATCATATCTATATCAAACCGATTCGCGGTGTGGGATACCTGTTGACAGACCGCGTATGAGAAATCTCTCTGTTACCACATTTATCCATATACTGTTCTCCTTTGCGATCATTATTCTTCTGGCGACATTTACTCTTTTTCACTACTGGGACAAGGATCGCCAAAAAATCGATGAATTTAAACGCTATCAGCTGATATCGATCACCTTTCTCTCCAACCTGCGTCTTTACCCAAGCCAAGAAGAGCTTAAAAAGCTCTATGAGGAGCTGCATGTCAGGCCGATACCGCCTTCGGAGGTGAAAGTGCTTGAAAAAAAGATTATGGAAAAAGGTGAAACAATCTTCAGTGGGGGTTCAAGACAGCTTGGAAGGGTAAGGGTCTTCCGGGTAGATGGAGAGAACTACATCTATGTACAGCGTATGTCCTATAACCTGCTGCTTAAGGATGATGTACCAAAAAACTTCTTTTTTGAGATTGCAGTCACGCTTGGGATTGTGTTGATCATGCTGCTGCTGCTGATCTACTTTGCTGTACTTAAAAAACTTTATCCGCTCAAAAAGCTGCACCGTCAGATACAGCGCTTTGCACAGGGGGATATGAGTGTTGAAATCACCTATGAACATGATGATGAGATAGGTAAGATTGCCAAGAGTTTCGGTGATGCCATCAAACATATCAATCAGCTGAGTACCTCCAAAAACCTCTTTATGCGCAACCTGATGCATGAACTCAAAACACCGATCACCAAAGGGCGTATCGTTGTCGAGATGCTGGATGACGAATCGACGAAAAAGGTACTCGTACGTGCCTTTGAACGTATGAATGAACTGATTTCGGAACTTGCGGAGATCGAGCGTGTTACAACCCGGAGTTTTGAACCAAATTTCGAGTATGTGATGTTGAGTGAGATTGTCAATGAGAGCAGGGAACTTCTTATGTCAGAAGGTAGCTGTATTGAAACAGAAGTCTCTGAAAGAGGGATCACAACCGATAAAAAGCTTATGGTTCTAGTACTTAAGAACCTGATGGATAACGGTATGAAGTATGGGAAAGACAAATGTGTAAAGGTACGCACACGAAATGGCATACTTGAAGTCCTCTCAAAAGGGGATCCGCTGGAACACCCTCTGTCGTACTATACAGAACCCTTTTCCCAAGCAGAGAAGCGAAGCTCCGGTTTTGGGCTGGGACTCTATATTGTTGACAGTATTCTGCAAAAGATCGGTTACAGGCTTGGCTATCGGCATGAGGATGGGGTGAATATTTTTATGTTGGTGCCGGAGAAGTAGGTTTAAGGTTTAAGGTTTAAGGTTTAAGGTTTAAGGTTTAAGGTTTAAGGTTTAAGGTTTAAGGTTTAAGGTTTAAGGTTTAATACAGCATAAGTAAATATTATACTTAGCCCTTAGCCCTTAGCCCTTAGCCCTTAGCCCTTAGCCCTTAGCCCTTAGCCCTCAATCCTCTTTCAATGCTTCCGCAATCAACTCCAGCGGATTTTTGAAGATCGTCTCTACCCCTGCACGGTTCATCGACTCACTCATCTGGACGCGACAGGCAGAGCACTCGGCGCTTACATAGTGGGCTTTGGTCTCTTTGATCATTGCCGCTTTGGGTTTGCCCGCCGCTTCGGCAAGGTGAAACTTCTCAGTCTGCATGGTCACACCGCCAAAACCGCAGCAGCGGTTGGGGTCACTCATCTCTACCATCGGGTAGTTTGGACTCAGCAGGTTTCGCGGCTCCTGCCAGATGCCCTGAACCTTTCGGGCGTGGCATGGATCATGGTATGTGACCATCTCATCGAACTTTTTGCCTTTTTGTTCTAAAAGTGTTTTGAGATCGGTGTTGTCATGCAGCCAGGCAGTTGCCATGTGGATCTTCTCGCTGAGTTTTTTGGCGCGTGCCTCCCACTCGGGCATATCATGGTTGGCAAAAAAGACTTGCCAGTCATGTGTCACCATCGCCGAGCAGGTCGCTTCGGGGATGAGCATCGCATCGTAGTCGTCCATAAAGGTCTCGAAGTACTCGATGTTTTTCTTGGTCATATACTCGACTGAGCCCACATCGCCCGTGAAGTAGGCGGGTGCGCCGCAGCAGAGCTGCTTTTTGGGGATGAAGACTTCGATATTGAGTTTCTCAAGGATCTCAACAAGGCTGTCGCCGATACCGCCGTAGTTGTAGTTGGCAAGGCATCCGATGAAGATGGCAACTCTCTGTTTCTTCTTCTCCGGTTTGGGAGCAGGAAGGTGCTCCGGATATTTGTTGAGGAAGCTGGTCTTCATCATCGAAGGGATGAGTCTGCCCTTTTTCATCATCGGCAGTGAGAAACGGGCACGCAGTCCACGCCCTTTTTCATCTTCGGCAAGTGTGCAGGTCTTGAACATAAAGCCAAACTTCATCACGAGATCCATGATCTTTCTATGGCGAAGGAGGAAGAAGAAGCCCCGCTTGAACCATGCGATGCCGTACTTGTCGGCGATATCTGCCCGCACCTCC